>NZ_LT745763.1:3139072-3452979 GCF_900166595.1 Virgibacillus dokdonensis
AAGTGGATTTATTGGCTGGAGACATTCCTTTGAAACGGCACAAATTGTTAAAGATACAGCAGAAGCTTTATATCCAGAAGGCGGCGTTTGGGACCAACAAACACTAGGGCTATCTATCTTATGTTATCGTTTTTTACAGGCCGCAAATGAAGAAGCACAAGCGATTAGCTCTATTTATAAAAAAATACTTCATGCAAATGACGGTAAAACACTAGATGAAACATTTACAACCTACGTTAAAGCGAATGGAGAAATGACAAAAACAGCAAATATCCTCTTTATTCATCGTAATACATTAGCATACCGGTTGGACAAAATTCATGAAATAACTGAAAAAAACCCAAGACATCTACAGGATCTTATCGAGCTAAAAGTGGGAGAAATACTTTATAAGTTAGCAACATAATGCATATGCACAAAACAACACAATGAAAGCACTTACTTTTCATGCGTTTGCACAATGATTCATGACCTACTTCCCCTCTACAATAGACCTATAACATAAAACGTCGAAGGAGGAAACCCTAATGGATATTGAAGTAAGTGCATGGGGCGCAATTATCGGTTTATTCTTAGCTATTTTTATGATTTTAAAGAAAATCCCACCTGCTTACAGTTTAATTACTGGCGCCGTTGTAGGTGGACTTGTCGGTGGTGCGAGCCTAGTAGACACCGTGCAATTAATGGTTGGGGGCGCGCAAAATATCATGCCCGCTGTACTAAGAATTTTAGCTGCTGGTGTATTAGCAGGCGTACTAATTGAATCAGGTGCGGCCTCAAAACTAGCACAATCAATTGTTTACAAATTCGGGCATACGAGAGCATTGCTTGCATTAGCTATCGCCACTATGTTGTTAACGGCAGTAGGTGTATTTGTTGATGTTGCCGTTATTACGGTAGCACCAATTGCTTTAGTCATAGCTTCAGAAGCAAAACTATCAAGATTTGCCATCCTTATTGCCATGGTAGGTGGAGGTAAGGCGGGGAACATCATGTCACCGAACCCGAACACGATTGCTGTATCGGAGGCTTTTGACGTGTCATTAACATCGGTTATGGCAGCAGGAATGATTCCAGCACTTTTTGGGCTTATGGTAACTTATATGATCGCAAAACGTGTTTCTGCAAAAGGTACGGCTATTCAAGCAAGTGAAATTGAACAATCAAATATGGAATCGCTACCTTCTTTGTTCACAGCAGCCTTAGCGCCTATTGTAGCCATCCTGTTACTTGTGATGCGTCCATTATTTCATATAAATATTGATCCAATGATCGCATTACCTGTTGGTGGATTAGTCGGCGTTATAGCAATGGGGAAATGGCAGAACACAAATGCTTATATTAAAAGTGGATTAGCAAAAATGGCACCGGTTGCAATTTTACTCATTGGAACAGGAACAGTAGCCGGAATTATTACAAATTCGAAATTAGATACAGTCCTGATTCATGTATTAGAAGGATTTGGTTTACCTGCTTTTGCGCTAGCGCCAATATCAGGAATGTTTATGTCAGCAGCAACAGCATCCACTACGGCAGGATCTGTCGTAGCAAGCAGTGTGTTTAGCGGAGCTATTTTAGAATCCGGAGTTGCTGGTTTAGCCGGAGCTGCTATGATTCATGCAGGTGCTACCGTACTTGATCATATGCCACACGGTAGTTTCTTTCATGCCACAGCAGGCAGTGTTGGCATGCAAGTGCAAGAACGTTTGAAATTAATTCCTTATGAATCGTTCGTAGGTATCACAATGGCCATCGTCTCTACCCTTATCTACGGTGTATTTGAATGGTTTTTATAAGTCTTAACATAGAAAAATATGCAATACCTTATTCCTATAGTGTAAGAAAGGAAGTGAGCAAAAATGAAGAAAACCAAAATTGTGATTGCCCCAGATTCATTTAAAGAAAGCATGACAGCAAAACAAGCTGCTAAGGCTATAGAGCGTGGATTTCGTTCTGTATATACGGACGCTTTAGAGGTGGATATTATTCCAATGGCTGATGGAGGTGAGGGAACAACCCAATCTTTAGCAGATGGATTACAAGGAACACTATATGAAAAAGAAGTTACAGGACCGTTAGGAGAGGGCGTAGTTGCAACCTATGCGATCTCGGGAGATAGATCAACTGCAATCATTGAAATGGCAGAAGCATCAGGACTTCACCTCGTTCCAAAGGAAAAACGGAATCCATTGTTAACTACTACTTTTGGTACAGGTGAATTAATCAAAGCAGCCTTAGATAAAGGCGTTACGAAAATCATTCTAGGGATTGGTGGTAGCGCTACAAATGACGGTGGTGCAGGGATGATTGAGGCACTTGGCGGTATTTTTTACGACAATCATGGCTATCAACTAAAGCGAGGTGGCGGGGCATTATCTCATCTAGCTCAAATAGACTTGTCACATCTAGACGTCCGCTTAAAATCTATAGAAGTAGAAGTTGCTTGTGATGTGGATAATTTGCTTCTTGGTCCTGATGGAGCAAGTGCCGTTTACGGTCCACAAAAGGGAGCGACGGAAGAAATGGTTCAACAATTAGATGATGCATTATGTAATTTCCATGAAATCATTTCAAAAGCTACTGGTACTAGTGTTAAAAACGTACCTGGTTCAGGTGCTGCGGGTGGTTTAGGAGCTGGTCTATTAGCTGTACTTCATGCCAAGTTAACACCAGGCATTGATATTGTGCTAAAAGAGAGCCAATTTTTCGACCGAGTAAAGCACGCTGACCTCGTCATTACAGGAGAAGGGAAAATAGATAAGCAAACGATTTACGGCAAAACTCCTATTGGTGTTGCAAAAGCTGCCAAAAAATGTGGTATTCCTAAGGTCATTGCATTTTGCGGTACGCTAGGAAAAGGATATGAAACGATATATACTTATGGTATTGATGCAGCATTTAGTATCACACCTGGCCCATGTCAACTAGAAGAAGCAATGATACATGCAGAAGCATATTTAGAAGGAGTAGCAAGGAATGTAGCTAGGATTTATTGTTATGACATTTAAAGAATGGAGAAGTGGAATTTCTCGAGATAGAGCCACTTCTCATTTTTTAGCTTCATTCATTGTAAGTACAAGAAAAAACTTCAAGTAGTGCTTTTACACATAGTACTGATTTTGCAAGCCTTTGAAGCACTTAGTAGAAAACTACATAAATCCTTTCATCCACAACCACTAACACAGACCTTATTAAAAGCATTTCACAACGTCTAACACCACTTATTATTTCAAATGTACTTTTTACTATTCTGGATCTCCTTCTGTAGCTTCAATTCCAGTTACAAAATCATGCTTATCTAAATTAGCTTTAAAATCAAAACCATCAGTGCGCTATTAAGGTCTGAATTCGGTATTGTACCAGGCTCAGGCCTTTTAGTTTTGCCTTGATTCGTTTGTTGTTATAGTATTCTATATATTTTTCTAGCTCTTGCTTAAAATGCTCTATACTTTCGAATTCATTTAAATAAAGAAATTCTGATTTCATAATGCCAAAGAAGTTTTCAATAACGGCATTATCATAACAGTTGCCTTTACGTGACATACTTTGCGTAATCAATCTTTCTCTCAAGGCGTGCTGATATTGTTTCATTTGATAATGCCAGCCTTGATCCGAATGAATAAGCAGTGCATCTTCCTCTGATAACCGTTTAAATGATTTCTCCAACATTTCCGATACAAGTGAATAAGTAGGTCTAGAGTCGATTGTATAGGCAATGATTTCCCCATTATATAAATCCAGTATAGGTGAAAGATAGAGTTTCTCCCCAAATAATTTAAACTCTGTAATATCCGTTACCCATTTTTGATTTGGCTTTTCGGCATTAAAGTTCCGATCTAAAATATTTGGTGCGATATTGCCAACCTTTCCTTTGTAAGAGCGATATTTTTTCATTCGAACTAGGCTTTTTAAACCTAATTCTTTCATGATGCGTTGGACTTTTTTATGGTTTACCTTATGCCCTCGATTCCATAGCTCGTCCCGGATACGGCGGTATCCATAACGTCCTTGATGCTCATCGTAGATAGCTTGAATCAGCTTTTTCAACTCCACATCTTTATCCGGAAGTCCGAATTTACTTACTATATAGTAGTACGTGCTACGTGGAATCTCTGCCAGCTGCAGAAGTGCCTTCACAGGGAATTCATGCCTTAGTTCATAGACTACTTGCGCTTTGTCCTGTTTGGTAATTTCTCCTTATTTTGAACTAAGGCATTTAGCCAATCAAGGTATGCTTTTTATTATGTTTTTTAATCAACTAGTAACTCCAAGTAATATTTATCATTTTCTTCTATTTTTCTTAAAAATTCCTCAAGAGAAGTCGCAATTTGAATATCATAATAATAAACTGGACTGCTATTCTTTTCATTCAATTCAATTGACATTAAAGCTGATTCGCTACTTTCAAAAAATATTAGTTTGTTATTTTCAAATTCATTATAGATTTCTATGTCAGGATAAAACTCAAAATCATTATCTCTTAATCGAAAATCTCTTACGGAATAAGGATCCATAATACGATTTATATTAAACTCTGAACCTTTAATAAACCCGTAGCCAACCTCTATATAAAAATTAACAAACTCCTTAGGAAATTTTAAATCGAGTTCCTTCTCAACCTCTTTTATTTCATTTTCAGTTACTGGATAAAAACTATTTTCTTTATTTGCCTTCATAGATTCGTATCCCATTATTTTTTACTTCCTTTAAATAGTTTATTTGCTTGTGTACCTGCTCCATGTATACCAGCTTGATGCTCATTTGGGAACTTTGCAGGATGCATATTCCACCATTCATGTTCTCCGCCAAAAGTATTTTCAATCATATGATGAGCATCATACTTATCTCCTTGTTTCCTAATTATTTTACCTATTTTTTCTGAAATAACATTTTCATTAACACAGGCCACTTTTGCCCCGTGTTTTCTTCCCACTCTTTAATTACTTTATTTTTTTACCTTATCAAATGCCTTAAACACATTACTAATTATACCGCCCTCTATTTGCTTCAAATTCGCCCAGATATCATTACAATCCACACGCATCATCGTATTTCTTGAGATCGGTGAGATATACCTGGTAGTTGTTACGTAATAACCTTATTAAGCTCCGAAATTAAAGTCTAAAAAACCTTGACTGAGTAGTCAAAACTCAATCAAGGGTTATTAATCACTCATTAGTCATAAGTTCCGAAATGAACTTGGGCAATGTAACATTCAACTAATTGTTTTCCTTTTTAATTTGTTCAAACCAAAGTCTAGCAATAGAACTTGCAGTTTTATTAGAATCATTTGTGTGTACAAGTTCATATTTATAACGTGCGGTTAGTTCATTTGATTTCACATCATAAACAATCTTAATTTCTGCAGGCATTTCACGATCATATTTCTTACATAATTTAACTATTTCTTTAATATTTTCATTAATTATTTTTACAACTGCTTTTTGCCGTTCCACTGCTATATCATAAGAAAAATTGGTATCATCCTCTTCATTAACTAATGCATCATTGAGTTTATGTCTCTCTACAATTTTACCATTGATATTATAAAAAAAGTCACTTGAAACTAGACCTTCTTCATATGAACAATATATATATTTTTATTAGCTCTTTCAAAAACATACTCTAAACAAATTGAAACCATATCTTCCTGCAATTCACTAAAGTAATCCTCAAATACTTTACCCAATTCATTCACTCCTAGTTTATTATATTTACTTCCTCATATTTTCCACCTATTTCATATTCCACGATAAATTCTGATGGCCTTTTATTATTTTGGTCGTATTTGATTTCAACATTAACTTTTATTTGTAAGTCACGCTTCACGAACCTTCACCGCCAATGGCTGCTCCAAGCTCCTCGTCAACTTCTTTCATGCCTTTAAGTAGAGCTACACCTGCTTGATGAATTTCTTCCATCTGTTTGACCAAGTCTTGATTGACATCGTTATTCATGTTATCTAATAAACCATCCACTTTGGAGATAAAATCCGAATTAAAGGTTTTAAGCCTGTCCCTCGTATTAGAGCGAAAGTCTGTTGTATACCCCTCAAAATCATCAATCGCTACCCGTAACTCATCAATAATTTTTTGCAGTGCTATAAAGTCCACTTTAATTTGTTGTCCAGATACCACAAAACCTCTCCCATCATCCAAAACTAGCGGAAATGAATGGATTCGATTTCCGAAATTAATTGTTGAAGTTCATGCACCATCTCATTCACAATCGCTTCCATATGCTCCTCTACAGATGCATTTTCTAAATCCATATCAGCAAAGTTTTGTTTAATTTCCTTCCGTGCATCTTGCAAATTGTTAATAATCCCTGCATCCCATCCCGCGTACAACAAGCCACGGCAAAAATCGCGATCATATAATGCCATCACACATCACCTACTTTTTGTTTCAAATCCATCTCCTGCTCTAACTGAGCCATATCATGATTGGAAAACTCAATCGAGTTCATACCTTTTTCAACAATAAATTCTTTTTTCATTAAGAATACATACGCTTCTTCCATCTCATCCTGATACCCACGGTGAATGATTCTTTTTATCAGTGGTGCGGTAAAATTGATTTTCGCACCCGCTTTGATCTCACCAACTGGATACAATATTCCGACATAGGGAAAATAACTTTGGTAATTTTTTGGACTTACAAACCGCTCCGTAATTACTACTTTAGAAGGAGATGTCTTATTTTTATCCGGCTTAAAAAAAGTAGGATCGAGCTCCACAACCGTTCCAAGTGGCAGTACTTCCCTCATTATTTCTATTGCATTTGTTAAAAGTTGAAATAACCTATCATGATGCAAAGTAAACTGCTTATTTATAAACATAACTGTGCAGTAACCTTCTTCTTGCTTACATGAAATGATGCCATGGCTCCATGCTACATCAATGTTAGGCTCCCTTTTCTTAACAGCTAAAAATAAATCGTATAACACCTTCTCCTCGCGCAAACATAATTGAAAAAATTCACGAACGTTTTGTTTTAGGTCCAAATCCAAACCGGATTGCGATGTTTCCAATATCTGATTTATTTTCTTTAAAACAAGCGTGGTTAATTGTTTTTGCATCCGTTCCGTCATAACTATCAACATCTCCTTTCGTTATCGGTAGAAGAAATACCTTGCTCCCCGATGTTGGCTTATCGCAAAGTCTTATGAAACACTGTCCATGTTTACTATAAACACTAATTTTTTTACTTTTTTATAGTGTAAAAACTTAAAGCCTGTTTAAAACAGTATCTCAGTCTAGTAAAGTGTGCCCACATGGGCTCAGTTCCCCAGTCCAAATTGAATGGCCATCTTGTTCTGTTTTAATTTGCTTTATATACGTCATCTTTGTATGGAAAAAACTATCCTATAGTGTAAAAACTCACCTGCAAATGCTTTTATAATTAATGGTAACTACTGTCCAAGCGGTTACATGTTTATAAAAATGCATAATTCAGCTATTTTATGCTATATCATTATCATAATGCTAAAATTATCCATTCACAACAAGGCTTTTTTCCTAATTATTCATGAATAATTCCAACTATATGAGTATAAGTACAGTTCTTTTCACCTAGTATTTTTACCATATGTTTTATTTTTTACAACGTATTATTGTGATTAAAAACTATACTGTTGTTTTAATTGAAATAAAGCTCTTTTCATAAACGTTTGCACAACAGATTAAACTTACCTGAACATCTATTTGCTTCTTCATTAATCTTCTCAGCCAACAACTCTTCCTTGTAGCATATACACTTTACCAATTATTAGTTGAAAATATAAAAACAACCAATATTTAATTGTATAATTCTGTTAAAATACCTTTAAAGGGGGCTGGCAATGTACAGCTTTAGTGAACGTTTAACAGATGTACGAGTAGAAAACGGATACGGTCAAAAAGATATCGCTGAAAAACTAAATATAACTACAAGTGCGTACGGCTATTACGAACAAGGAAAAAATGAGCCTTCCATTGAAACAATTAGAACACTAGCAAAGCTGTTTGACGTATCTACCGATTATTTATTGGGGTTAATTGATCAACCTAAACATCCCGTGAATTTTACTATAGAAGATGACTTCTCATTAACTGAATTGGAATTGCAAATCGTAAAAGAAATGAAAGAAGAAGAATTCCTAAAACAATTGAGCGATAATCCTACTGAAAACGTGGAAAAACTAGTGAAATTTTGGCGATTTATTAATGAGGAGTTGTAAACAATAAAGAGATACATAGCTTGAATACCAGCGATAAGTTTATGAAGGTCTTTCCTACTAATCCACATAATCATGTTGGTGCGAACCTGAAGTGCACATAGAAACCTCGGGGGATCGCACCTATTTTTGATTGTTTTTGTTAATAAATGGAATGAAAGAAGCCAGTTTTAGATTTTCCTTCTAAAAATAAAGGATTTAGAGTGTTTTTGGGGAATTATAAATGGGAATCGCTATCGCACCTTGGATAGGTGCGTGGATTGAAATAGGTGGGGATACAAACCCTGATACACTATAAGTTAAGCGCTACAATCACAGATTGGTCTGTATCAAGCTAGAGATTCGGTGACAATGGAGGGTACCGTCACCGAAAACATTTAGCCTTTCCGTATTTCCGAGTAAACATAATAATAGTAACTCTTAACTGAAATTCATTTGCAAGGATCATTACGATGATGAAATATTCAAATTTTCTGTTTGAAATTATAAACCTAACAGTCAACTATAATATTATCAATTAGTCTTGCCGTTGAAAATCGCACCGCAACCGCAATAAGCACCTTTCCATTTACTTCAGAGATGTCTTCTAAATAAGGAAAAGTCAGCATTTCCACATAATCAACTTCTACATTTTCACCTAACTGCTGATCTAAATAATGACGAACTGTTTTGATAATAACGTTTGCGTCTGTCTCTCCTTCGATAATTAGCTTTTTCCCTAATAGCAAACTATTAAATAAAGCAGGCGCTTTTTCTTTCTCCTCTCTTGTCAGCTTGACATTCCTTGAGCTTATTGCTAGTCCAGAAGGTTCACGCACTGTATCCACTGGAACAATTTCTACAGGGAAATCGAATTCCTCGACCAAAGCAGTTACAATTGCGAACTGCTGCACATCCTTTAATCCAAAATAAGCGCGGTTAGGCATCGTAAGATGAAACAGTTTTGTTAGTACAGTAACCACGCCATCAAAATGTCCTGGACGTGTTGCACCACACAACTTATCTGTCTTTTCTGTCACCATCAATTTTATAGACTTCTTATGCTTGTACATGTCATCAACACTAGGCATAAATAATATATCAACACCAGCTTCTTCAGCTAGTTTCTTATCCCGCTTTTCATCTCGAGGATATGTAGTATAGTCCTCGCCTTGTCCAAATTGCAGCGGATTAACAAAAATACTCATAATAACGTAATCATTATTTCGTTTTGCTTCTTCCACTAATGCTAAATGCCCCTCATGCAAAAACCCCATAGTCGGAACAAAACCAATGGAATGATCAGCTGCTTTTACTTGTTTTGCCCACAAATACATTTCTTCTTTTAATGCGATGGTTCTCACGTTATTCCCCTTTCTCTAAGGAAGTTAATTCTTCCTGTTCCATGCTAAATGTATGCTTACTTCCTTTAGGAAAGTGACCTGCCTTTACCTCCCGTATATAATCGTTTAATCCATGCAATACTTCACGATTTACATCTGCAAAACTTTTAACAAATTTCGGTACACGCTCGACGCCAAATGTTACCACATCATGAAAAACAAGCACTTGTCCATCTGTTTTCGAACCAGCTCCGATTCCAATTACAGGAATACGTAATTGATATGCAATTTTTTGCGCAAGCTGGTGCGGAATGCACTCTAATACAAGAGCAAATGCTCCTGCTACTTCACATTGCTTCGCATCTTTCATTAATTCTGTCGCTTGTTCAGCAGTCTTTGCTTGCACTTTGTATCCCCCTAGTACTCCGGCAGACTGCGGTGTTAATCCAAGATGCGCCATCACCGGGACCCCCGCATTCGATAACGCTTGAATGATGTCTATTACTTCTCCCCCTCCCTCTAATTTGACTGCATGAGCACCACCTTCTTGCATCATTTTCCCAGCTGTTCGAAGCGCTTCCTCTTTGCTAATATGATAAGACATAAAAGGCAAGTCCGTTACAATAAACGTGTCTTGCGCACCCCGCTTGACCGCTTTTGTATGATGAATCATATCACTTATCGTAACAGGTATAGTCGAATCATAACCAAGCACAACCATTCCTAATGAATCACCAACCAAAATCATATCGATACCTGCTTTTTCTGCTAGCTTTGCTTGTGAGTAATCATAAGCAGTTACCATTGCTATTTTTTCTCCTACTTGTTTCATTTTCAAAAATTCAATGGTAGACTTCATTTTCATCTCCCCTTCCGTTTGGTTGGAAAACTTGTTTTTACCTAAATTTATAAGGATACTGCAGCCTTTCATTTACTATAATCTAAAGATTCTATACTTTTCAGCAGATAAAAAATAATAACTTGCTTATCGAGCAAGTTAAACACGCAAACTTCAAATCGCTCACTTTAAAACAAAACGTTAAATTCTTTAACGTATACAGCGTTTTCAGATTTGAACGTTCAATGATGATGCAGTATGCTTATACAACCTAGTCTTTATTTTCACTTACTTTCATTGTAACTTCAATGGCTTTCCTACCTTTCCATAACAATATACGGTATCAAAAGGTACCATAGCAGCCCTTAACATGTATTAATTTTAAATTGCTGTATCTTTTTATATAAAGTCACACGTGAGATACCTAGTTTTTTAGCAGCAACTGATTTATTGCCATTATATTTTTCTAGCAACTGTATAATTCTTTCTTTTTCGAGTTCTTCCTTTTCCTGCAATAAAGACATATCAGTTATTTTATTCTGTTCCACTTTTTTTCTCTGCAAGTTAAAGTGTTGCGTCAGCTCTTCCCAGTTGATATATCCATTTTCAGCCAATATCGTAATTCTCTCCATAAGATTACGAAGTTCTCGTATATTTCCTGGCCATTTGTAAGCAACAAGTTGCGTTATAACTTCTTCTTTTAATAAAGGGACAGGCATTTGGTATTGGGATGCAAATTGTTTCAAAAAATAGTTAGCAAGCTCTGGAATATCCTCCGTTCTCTCTCTCAACGATGGCATTTTCACTTGAATAACATCGAGTCGATAATATAGATCCGAACGGAACTTATTTTCATTCATAAGTTTCTCAAGATCTTGATTCGTTGCTGCAATGAACCGCACATTTAACCCTTTTCCCTTTGAATCTCCAATTCTAAAAACCCGGTTTTCTTGCAATACTCGAAGAAGCTTCACTTGCATTTTTTTAGGAAGCTCACCAATTTCATCTAGAAATAAAGTACCTCCATCAGCCATTTCTATTTTTCCTTTTCTCCCTTGTTTTTCCGCCCCTGTGAATGTCCCTCTTTCATATCCAAATAACTCACTTTCAAACAGCGCTTCTGGAATAGCACCACAATTTACAGGTATAAAAGGTCCATCCCTTCGAGCGCTTGCATCGTGAATAGCTTGCGCACATATTTCTTTTCCTGTTCCACTTTCCCCAAGGATAAGCGTTGTGGCATCTGTACTAGCGACTTTTCTAGCAATACGTATGGTTTTTTGTAAAGCTGGACTTCTCCCTTTCATTTTTGAAAAAGGGGTTTCTTCTTTATTCATATATATTTTTCTCTTAAGTTCATTTAACTCTGTAGAAGTTGATAACAAATTTTCATTTAATCTTACAATGTTAGAAACATCACGATCAATGGACACTACACCAATCAATTCGTTGTTATCGTTGTAAATCGGAGCGGAATTTATTACAACATGCTTATCCTCTCTAGGACGATGATACGCATTTTTAACAGGTTGTTTCGTTTTTAAAACATATAAAAGCAATAAATCTTCGTCTTGAAAAAAATCTGTTATTGGCTTGCCAATGATTTCATCTTGGTGAATCGTATACGTTTGAACTGCAGCATCATTCCAAAATAAAACTTTACAATCAGGTGCAATAACTACTATAGCATCATCTTCTGTTGCAAGAATTGTATTTAATATGTAATTCTTATTCATTTCACCCCACCCCCTTTATCAGATAACTGTAAACAATTGTATACTTTTCTTACATTTTTGTAAATAAAGTATACATAAAACAAAATACAACACCTTATCAAAATGTATATCAAATAGTTAGACTTTTATTTATCCCCACTATTTTTCAAGTCACTAGCGTATTATCTAAAAACTTCTTACAAAATCCTCTCTGACTTTGTCTTGTTCAGCACACATCTCCCAATTATGGAAGCAGTTTAATACTCAGGTTTTCAAGATGATGAAATCATGCCGTTTAAAGCTGAGTTTAGACTAGTGGGATCCAAAGCAATTGGCATATTTTTTGCTATATGAATTTTGAAAGCTTTATATCATTAGAAAGGAAGATGACTATTGATTAATATCTCAAGCCTATTACAAGCAATCGATACACATACAGTGGGAGAGCCAACTAGAATTATTTTAAAAGGGATACCTAAATTAGAAACAAATACGATGTGGGATAAGAAACAAGAGCTAGAAGAGAAATTTGACCATTTAAGAGCAGTTTTAATGAATGAGCCAAGAGGGCACTCAAATATGTTCGGAGCATTTATTACCGAACCCTGTAATAAGAATTGTGATCTCGGCGTTGTTTTCGCTAATACGAAAGGCTACTTGAATATGTGTGGTCACGGTACTATCGCTGTAGTTACTGCGGGAATTTCACTTGGTATGATTGAAAAAAAAGAAAAGGTTCTTCTTGATACACCTGCTGGTATTATTTCATGCCATGTAACATTTGAAAACGAAAAAGTAAAACGAGTCTCATTCCATAACGCCCCTGCTTTTGTGTACAGACGAAACCTTACTGTGAAAATAGAGGAAAATCTAGAATTGACGTTGGATATTTCCTACGGTGGTAATTTTTTTGCCATATTAGATGCTACTCAACTTTCTTTAAGCATATCGCTTAATAATGCGGAAAAATTTATTGATTTAGGGATGAAAATAAAGGATGCGGTTAATAAACAGATAACTATTTCACACCCAGATTATCCGCATATAAATACAGTAGATTTAGTAGAATTCAGTGAACAAGTTGAGGACAATTATTATCGTAATGTCGTTGTATTCGGAAATGGTCAAATCGACCGTTCACCTTGTGGAACTGGCACCTCGGCAAAACTTGCTTTACTTAATTTCCCAGTTGGTGAGCAAATGAAACATGAAAGTATAATTGGTACTTCCTTTACTGCGAGTGTTGTAAAACAAACAAAAGTCGGTCATTTTAATGCTATTATTCCACAGGTATCTGGTTCTGCATGGATAACAGGATTCCATCAATTTGTAATTGACCAAGATGACCCCTTTAAGCACGGATTTTCGGTATAGTTATAGAAAAAGGAGTTTAATATGAACACAAAATTGACAGCGCTTCAATTATTAGCAGTTAGCTTCATGCTGTTCGCAATGTTTCTTGGTGCGGGAAATATTATTTTTTCCCCTATAGTTGGGCAACAAGCTGGCAGTAATGCATGGGTTCCCATGTTTGGATTTTTAATAACAGGAGTAGGACTTGTTCTCTTAGCGATTATTGCGCTAGCAATGGCTGGTGGGAGAGTGGAAACTCTAGCTGAACGAGTCCACCCGAGGTTCAGCTTCTACTTTTGTATTTTATTATTTTTAACCTTGGGACCATTTTATGTTATACCGCGTACCACATCCGTAGTATACGAGATTTCTATACGTCCTAATTTATCAATGATTAATATGGAAGCAAACGTTATTTTATTTGTTTTTTCGTTTCTATTTATAACAATAACAGCTATTCTCTCTCTTAACCCTAATAAGTTTGTTGACCGACTAGGAAAAGTCATTACTCCTATATTCTCCATTCTACTTCTTATTATTGTAATAAAATCGATTATTACACCAATGGGAGTAATACAACAACCACAACCGGCCTATATAGAGGGTGCATTTCTTAAAGGATTTACAGAAGGTTACCTTACAATGGACGTTCTAGCAGCGTTTGTTTTTGGAGGCGTTTTCATGAAAACGCTAAAGGGTTTAGGTGTAGTAAATCCAAAACAAACTGCGAGTATCTTTATTAAGTCTGGTTTCATTACTGTTGTCGGCTTATCCCTTTTACATATTTCACTTGCATGGCTTGGAGCGACAAGTATTGAAGCAATTGGAATCTTAGATAATGGTGGAGTCGTTCTTGCTGAAGCTTCCCGATACTTACTTGGTAACACTGGTCTATTGATGATTGGGACAATTGTTATTCTGACTGGGTTAACGACAAATATCGCATGCTTATCGGCCGCTGCTGAATTTTTTGAACGCGTATGCCCAAAGATCAGTTATAAGAATTGGATATGCATGCACGCTTGCTTGGGTTTAATAGTTACAAATTTTGGGTTAAATCAAATCTTAAACATGGCAACGCCTGTACTATTCTTTCTATACCCAATGGCCATTACACTCATTGTATTAGCGCTAATGAATAACTGGTTTAAAGGATATCAACCTGTATATATTGGTTCAATGATAGGCGCAGGTAGCATTGCTATCATGGATGCTATCAAACAAACGGGACTTGTCACGGAAAATATTTTAAATGATTTTTTTTCATTCCTTCCTTTATTTTCAAACGGAGGAGGCTGGATACTACCAGCATTTATTGGAGGAGTGGTTGGTTTTCTATTTTCTATATATAGCCGAACAGACAAACGTAAATATAATCTCAAGGGAAAAGCTATCTAATTTTATTGTAAAGGGGTTTAAACATGATGCGAAATTTTTTCATCCATATCTCTAATAATGAATTCTTAAATAATCAAGCGAAAAAGTGGGGCTTTTTCCTTGGAGCAGATAAATTCATAGCGGGAACTACTATACAAAATGTTTCAAAAGCGGTTAAACAACTGAATGCAACTGGAATAAGTTGTACACTAGATAATTTAGGGGAATTTGTATTGGATAAGACAGAAGCTAGCAAAGCAAAGGATAAAATCTTATTATTGCTGGAAGCCATTGAACACGAAAACATGGATTGCCATTTATCCGTTAAATTAACACAACTTGGGTTAGATATTGACCAAGACTACTGTATTTTAAATATGACAGAAATTCTTGATCTCGCAAAAAAATATAACATTTTTGTCAATATTGATATGGAAGATTACGCCCATTATGAGCAGACATTAACGATTCTGAAATATCTACGTAAAAATTATACAAATGTAGGTACGGTTATCCAAGCTTATTTATATCGGTCAGAAGATGATTTAATGGACCTTAAAGATGTACGTATACGTTTGGTAAAAGGCGCTTACAAGGAGGATGCAAAAGTAGCTTTTCAAAACCAACAAGAAATAGACGATAACTTTTTGCGACTTTGCAAAAAAAGACTTTTAGATGGGGCGTTTACCTCATTCGCTACACATGATCATCACATTATTGATGAATTAAAAAATTTTGTTAAAGAGAATAATTTGGATCAAGAATGTTTTGAGTTTCAAATGCTTTATGGATTTCGAAACGATTTACAGTCTAAACTCGCTAAAGAAGGCTATCATTTTTGTACTTACATTCCATTTGGTGATGACTGGTTTGGGTATTTTATGCGCCGCCTAGCAGAACGTCCGCAAAACTTGAATTTGGTTATAAAAGATGCCTTTTACACAGATAATAACCGATTAAAAAGAAGACCTGTGATTACAAGTCTTTTCATTGTATCCTTTGCGACGATTTGCTGTATAAAGGCAAGAAGGAGAAAATCATAAACTTATTTAAGAACAAAGGCGCAAGCGCCCGTTTAGCAACGTAGCGAGTGGAACGAATCAACTAAAGTTTTAGGAATCACGGTGAGGAACGAACCGGTGATGACTTATCGTAGGGCGATTTCGTGAAGTCGCCTAGTCGCTGGGCGCTGGAGCCGGACGAGGCCCATTCGGTTATTTGGTTACGCCATAGCATCAAATTTTATACTTTCTTATCTTTTAAAGTAAAACGTCATTCAGCAGGAGGTTAATCCTATCTCCCACTGAATGACGTCATCATTTTGCCCCTACTGCCATTTTCGTATATTACTCTTCTATAAAGTAGATTTTCTAGCTTAGCATGCAATCAGTAAGCATTGTACAACGAATATTATTACTTCATTCCGCAAAACAGACGAAGCATCTCTCCTAAAAAGGGGCACTTCGTCTGTTGATTCTTTCCATATAACGACATTCTATTTCTCTTTTGGAAAAGCTGGTTTAGAAAACGCGCTTTTGATGGGCTAAAACTACCGAATATAAGAAACATTTCGCTTTACGATCGCATCTTTGAGCCACTTTGGATGCATACGAAGGAGGTCATCTGGTAGCTGGTTTATATCAAAGTAACGCACATCTAACGTTTCATCATTTTTCCCAACGACATTTCCCCCAATTACTTCACATGCAAAACAATTGGTTACGAAATGACTTACGTTTCCATTCGGATAAGAAAAAACTTGCGACTCTGGATCAGAATAAACGCCTATCAATCGGTTTACTTTAACATCTAAGCCAGTCTCTTCACGAATCTCTCTAATAATCGCTTCCTCCACTGTTTCTCCCGGCTCAACATGTCCAGATGGTATCCCCCATAATCCATTATCTGCTCGTTTCATTAATAACACACGCTGATCACGATTAAATATGATCCCTGCTACGCCAGCTTTAATTGCTTCAGGCCATGCAAAATCTGGCGGCGTCCAGTTTTTCATGACGATGCTTTGATCAAAAAGCGCTTTTAAATTCGATACCGTAACATCTGAATTACGAAAATCTCTTGCTGATGGAAATGCCTTCACTTGCTTATCGGATACTAAAACAGCTGGTATTCCGGCTTGATGTGCACCCAATATATCTGTAGATGGATTATCACCAATCATCACCGCTTTTGTAGTAGCATCCACATTCTCAAGCGCTTTTTCAAACATATACGGGTAAGGTTTTCCGATAATAAATGGTCTTTGATCTGTTGATGCATGAAGCGCTTCTATAATTGCCCCAACGGCTGGCAAAGGCCCATTTGGCGTAGGGAATGTTTTATCTGGGTTCGTTGCAACAAATTTTGCTCCTTGATGAATACATGCTGCAGCATGTTGAAGATCATAAAAAGAGAGGTCATTGCTCCATCCGACAACGACAGCCTCTACTTCTGTTTCTACTTCTGTATCCATTCCAACCTGCTTGCATTCCCATTTTAAATGTTCATCGCCTAAAATAAATGCAGTATGAATGCTTTCCCTTAGTAAATATTGTGCCGTTAACCAAGAGGAGGTAATCACTTCCTCTTTGCTTACTTCTATCCCAAGACGCGATAATTTCTTCACCGTTTTTTCTCTTGTTGTACATGGGTCATTCGTTAAAAACCGAATATCTTTATTCGCTCGCCGAAGTCGTTGAAGTGATTCCACTGCCCCGTAAAGAGGTTCATCCCCGATAAAAACAACCCCATCCAAATCAAATAAAAATCTATCAAACTCATCAACTATCGCCATTATTTCCTCTCCTTAGAATCGGTAATAGAACTTAGTTATTACCCATTCTAATAGAAAAACGATATAATTTCACTACTATTTCGCTGGTTTCATCGATTTATATATGGCAAACGGGGGAAATTTCCATTCCTGTTTCCAATGATGAAAAGGATGCTTTTCTTGGATCGATTTTAATTCTGCTTCAGGAATATCTTTTAACGTTGGCTCTATAAGTTCTAATCCTTGGAAACCAGCTTCTGTTAAAAGCTCCTCATAGACAGACTTCGGCCAATGAAAATCACGCAATATTAAGTCCTCTTGCTGGTCTAAATGTAACCATTCTTGCCGCGCTTCACCGCACCTATATGTTTTTCCCTTCCTTCCATTTTGAAACGTAGAAAACTCAATCCCCGTAGAATCCGGGTTCGTATCTAAGATAATAAAAGAAGCTTGAGGAGTTAAAACGCGATAAATCTCCTTCATAATTGTTAAAATTTGTTCTTTTTTCTCCGTATTAATAAATACATAACATGCCATAGCTGCATCTACTGAATTATCTTGCAGAAAAGAAAGATTATCATTATTTATTAAATGATATTTTATATTTGGATGGCTCCGTTTTTCCGATGCGATGTTAATCATCTCTTTGGACTCATCTACAGCGTAAACATTTACTCCCGTTTTTTCCGCTAATCGATACGATACCTTTCCTGGACCGCAACCATAATCAAGTACACTTGCTATCTTGGAGTTTGACCGTAGTGTTTCAAAAACAAATCGAAAACCTAATATTTGTTCAAGTATGTCATTATAAGCTTCAAACTTATTCGCGATATCACTTTTTTTAAATGACGTTTTCATACGATACCTCGCTATCATTCTAATTTACTTGCTTTGTAGAATGGGCCATTTGTTAACTACTAAATGCTGATATACTGGCCACAACTGATGATAAAGGGAATAATCCATTGGTCTTTGATAAGCTATATATTGATACAAACTAAAAAGTAACACAACTTGCTTCCAATATTCTGGTAAATCAAGCTGTTCAATTTCACTGCCAGTCATGCTTATATGGTCATTTCTTAATAAGGCTTCATATTTTAATACCATTTCTATGGCAGGCCAATTATTACCGCTTGGCATACGCGGAAATTCAAACATTGCCTTTTTATGCTTGGATACAGAACTCGCTTCATGAAGCACACTTTCCGTCCAATGATCATCTGGCTGATAAATATGGATAGATCCAACATGGTGAAAGAATTCTCCTATTTCTAAATCAAGTTCTCTTGCCATTAATTCTTGCATCCATGTAAAGGAAAAAATATCACTAACCATGCCGCGAAATGCATCATTTGCGCGCATAAACGAGGCCATATACAATTTGCCCTCTCTTACAAAAAACTGCAATCCTAAAGTACAAGAGATGTCCATATTATTGGCTATTACTAGTTCTGTTGCATCAAATATCTGAATAAACGCTCGTTTGGAATCAGGATCGTTATTCATTAATAAATCTTTAATTTGGTTCCATTGGTTTATTTTCGCATTGCCAAACTCAAAAATTTTTGGACCATATGCTGTGCCTGTCAATGTTTTTCCATTCATGGAATACGCACGCATTTTCTTATTATAATAACCGATAAACGCTAGGCTATTGTCACCTGCTGCATACCATAAAGCTTCAGCAAAATTAAATACTATATTTGTTTTTCTGCTAGGCAAATAGCAGATTCTTTCTATCGGATTTTCAATAGTCAAGTGATAACTTAGTTTCTCACGGCTTTTATTTCCACGCGGCGCATTATAAAACTGTGGCTCATTA
This sequence comes from Virgibacillus dokdonensis, assembly GCF_900166595.1. Taxonomy (NCBI): domain Bacteria; kingdom Bacillati; phylum Bacillota; class Bacilli; order Caryophanales; family Bacillaceae; genus Virgibacillus; species Virgibacillus dokdonensis. The sequence continues at coordinate 3,158,496 of NZ_LT745763.1, forward strand.
TATACCGTGTCAAGCGTTTCAATATACGCCTCATGGAAGTTGTTAAATCGCATGTATGTCATCCTCCAGTTAAATTATAAGTTCATTTCTTCTAGTTTGGTTAAATAGTCTGCTTCTTCTTGATAATACATATAAGTAACAGGAGCCATAGATTCTAAACCTTGAATTAAAAACGCATAGTCTTTTCCTTCTTCTAATAACAAAATAATTGGTTTTTGTAATGCGGATGCCCAACCAATTTCAATATGGGTACCTGGAGAAGGTGGAGATCCTGGAAAGGCGACAAATAGATCACAAGCGCTTATTTCTGCAAAATCGATTGCTGTACATTCATGAGGCGTCATAAAATCTTTTCCCCACCCTTCCCGCTTGTGTGCATTATGAACAGTAAAGCCTTTATCCTCAAAATAAGAGATAAGCTGCATTAGCTTTTGCTTTTCATGATGATCCATTACTCCCGTTTTTGGGTTGACAAGACTTTTAAATGGACCTGCAAGAAATAGTTTTTTGCGTTGACTCATTTACTCACTCCTTAAAAATAAATAGGTACCCTTGGATACATGTAATGCGGTATACTATTTATCCTTTCTTTATGAAGTCTGTACTGCTTTTTCCTAAGTAGGTTGATGCTAATTTATTGTTCAATCATTGCAATATTGATACTTCCTACTACTTAAGTAAAAAACAGTCTATACATGGTTATGTTGGTTTTTTGTTTCATAGAACACCCTTTTACAAAAACTATGTAGCGAGTTCGCTTTCCTATGTTATCTTCACTCGCTTGAAACTTTTTACAGCAATGAATCGTACTAAAAACATAAGGAGGAAAAACGATGCTAAAAAACTCGGCCTAGTATTTGGTATTATCCTATTCTTATGTTTGATCCCCAGCACCGTTTTTGCCGTTGATTTTTCCATTAATCAAAGCAGAGTGGATGCCTATTTACAGAATGATGGGGAAGTTCATGTAAACGAGCAGCATACGTACCAGTTTGACGGCGAATTTAATGGCATGACTCGTACCCTAATTCCTTCAAAGGATGCATCTATTCATAACGTAACTGCTAAGGAAGCTGGAAAAGATTTAAAAGTAAAGCAAGAAGAGAATGTTTATAAGATTTATCGAAGTGGTAAGGACGAAACCGTTACGATTCAACTGTCCTATACCATTAAAAATAGCCTTCAAGCTTATTCTGATCTGGTTGTATTTTCTTGGTCTTTTTTTGATAGTGAAAATGAAACGGATTATGAGCATTTCGATGCATTTATCCACCCACCGGAAAAAACAGAAAATAGCGTTGCCTACGGTGAAGATGAAGCTTTTAAAACAGAGAAACAAAAAGAGGATGGTACGATTCATTTTGCCATGGGGTATGTGGATTCTTATGAAAATGGAGCTATTACTGTTAGTTATGATCGGTCTCTTTTTCCGGGTGTTTCTATTACGGAAGAGAAACTCATACGCGAAGAAATGCTTGCAACGAAGCAAGCATTGCTCGATAAAGAACAAGCATTTTTAAACAGAAAATCAACGTTAAAAGAAATATCACCTTATGTGATAAGTATTTTTAGCCTACTTAGCTTGTTCCTACTATTTGTTGCCTGGAGGAAAAAGCAAGTACAAGAATTAGAATTGGCGCGTTTGTCAGAATCCGTACACTTTTTACCTAAACAAGAAATGAGTTTACCAGCAACGGTCGCTTATATGAAGCATGGCAAAGTCGGTTCTACAGTAATGACTGCTGCTTTACTTGATTTAGAACGAAAAGGATTCATTCAACGGGATAACGATGATTTGCATAAGTTTACTGTGATCCATGAACAAACAGACCATCAACATGAGAAAATACTTATTGACTTGTTATTTTATACGGTTGGAAATAATGGGGTATTTTGCACGAACGATTTAAAAGAATTTATGGAAAATAAAGCAAATCAAGACATGTATCAAAAAGAACTTTACCGCTATAATTATACTGTCACGAAGGAAATCAAAGAGCATCATCTCGTTGATAAAAAAACGGGTACTCGTATAATGGCAGGCGTATTAAGCTTTCTTATCATCCCATTCAGTATCGTCTTTGCCATGCACGAACTATACGCTAGTATGACGATCACGAGCTTCTTATTTGTTTTTCTTGCTTTATTTGCTATCCTTTATCGACCACGAACGTTAAAGGGAGCACGAATTTATAAACAGTGGAAGGAATTTGAAGAAAAAACCTTACAACCTGAAAGTACTTCTTTAGAGAATCTTACTGACGATGAACAAAAACGCGGTTTGATTTATGGGGTAGGAGTTAACCATACTCCACTCCATACAAAGTGGACGACTTCCAACAAGCAGCTATTGCATCATTCCACATCAGCTGAGGCAAGTTCGGATGATCATACGGATGTCATGATGCTTGTACTCGCTACAGCTGCTATTAACACACAATTTCACGACGCACAGACAGCAGTAACTGCAGACACAACAAGTGCCTCCATCGGTGCAGGAAGCGGTGCTGGAGCTGGCGGAAGTGGCGGAGGATCAGGCGCATTTTAACCACTTTCTACATTAGAAGAACTTGGCTTATCATTACGCTTTATGGTGATGAAACGTTCGTTGCTTATACGGTAGTCCTTAAAAATTCTATACTCTCCTATAGAGCCGTAATAATCAAAACCACCAGTGTGAATGAACTGCACCCCAATTTTTAGACACAACTCTAATAAATGGAGGTGCAGTTTTTTATGGCTAAATTCACCAATGTTGAAAAAATACAAGCAGTCATTCGCTATCAAAGTGGTGCAGAAGGCGTAAAGTCAATGGCTAAATCCATAGGAGTTGACCNTTTTACATAACCGTTGGCAAAGTCAAGAGTTTTCGAAACCATAAAATAAAGAGAAAGAGTTCCCTAGCTTCTTTCTAGCCTCAAAAATATTTCTCTTTAAAAAGACTTAGTGCTCTTTGTTAATTTTTTCATAAATTCTTCCAATCATTTCATTTGTCTTTGATGAATCGATACCTCTTCTTACAGCTGTTTCAATAACAACATAGAGTATGAAATAAAAGATTATGCTACATATTATAAATCACTAGCGTTGCATAAAATTGGTTTGAAAATTCAGTAATCATTTGCACAAGATTTTTTGCCAATAAGACATTACCTAAGCAAAGGTGGGCTGTCCATTTGGAAAAATTATACAATTAAACTGTTAGCAACAACGACAGTGTATGTATTTACGGAATAGATCTATCGTCAAATCTGCGGATCCAGATGTACGCAGGTTTCCACAGCACTTTATTTAACCAGCGGCTAATTCGGAGTAAGGACTTCTTACTCCTCATCTCTAACTGGATAAGTACATGTAAACAGTAAGCAATGAGCGCAAGGAAGATTTGATTTTGAATGGCAGTTTCGCTCATACCATAAAAGTGTTTGATCTCTACATGCTGTTTGAGCCATTTGAAAAATAGCTCTATGGCCCACCGTTGACGGTAAATTTCACTAATCTCTTCGGAATTTAGATCGAAACGGTTAGTAATTAATCGCAAAATGTTCCCCTTTGTATCCACTACTTCAAGTAGACGGAATACATTCTCTGTGCGATTTTGCGTCGAACCGATGTAAACCATCTTGTCGGATAAAGCTGTAGCATCTTTAGGTACAGAAAATGATTCTACTTCACGAATGACGGCGTTTTTCTTTAGTCTGGACACGAAAAAGTAGCCTTCATCCGTCATTCGGTCAAATCGTTCATAGTCAACATATCCACGGTCAAACACATACATGGCTTCTTTGTCATCTACGAGAACTTCCAGTTGATTTCTGTCATGTTCTTTGGCTGTTGTAATCACAGTTTTTTCAGGATAGACGGTGCCCTTATCCATAAATACAAGTCGTAAATGTAGCTTAACTCCTGCTTTTGTTTTACGGAATTTCGCCCACTTATGATTCGTTAAGTTTAATGGAAGCGTGCTAGAATCAATGATTTTTAATGGCATGTATTTCCCATTTTTAAATTGGAGACCTTTGATTTTGTATGCAAGATCAAAGAATAAATGGGAAAGGATGGCTGGATTCATTTCATTGTTCTTCCTTGAAAGTTGCGATGGGCTAATCGATTCAAACCCCAATACTTTCTGAAGTTCACCATCTATTAGTGCATCGCTCATCTCTTCCAAGCTCTCAAATCCTTGTAATTGAGCAAGCAACAGCAACTTTATATACGCTTCCGTTGTCAGTTTTTTTGTGTAGTAATCTTGTTTATTTTCTTCTACTTGTTCATATAGTTTTTTCGTATTTATAGGTGAAACCCATTTACCAAATGATGATTTTAGTGTATTCTTGTCCATGCAGTTATCCTTTACTTTTGGATTTGGACAGGAACCACCTGTACTTCCATTGTAAAGGATTTTTTTGTTGTATGAACACTAATTTTTGAACATTTTTAGTATTTTTAATCATCAGATTTAATTAATGCAACGCTAGTGATTATAAATAAACTTAATGATATTTCCATTCTTACACCTCAAATAATTTTCTACTACAAACACTTTATCATAATTATTCAAATAATCAAATAAGATTATGAGGTATGTATCTCTTTTTATCTTACAAGGATAAAGTTATTGTTGTACTTGGGAATTATTTTAAGTTTTAAACCAACTGTGTGTTGTACTTCTTACTGACAATAGCATGCTCCACCCACATCTAAAATATCAATTTCCTTAAATTCACACATTTAACAATCTATACAACGATGGGTTGAAATCTAAACATTTATCTGTAAGGTTTAATCACCAAAAGTAAATAAGGCGCATACGGAGTAAGGAGTAAAATCGTGCGTCAAAAGCTAGAGCAAAACAACATTGGCATGCATCACATACAACCGCCATTTTCAATATCGAAGCAAAACTTACCAAATCAACTATTGTAGAAAAACAAGCCTGCATATCCACTTACTCCTCCCATGGAATGCGCGTTATCATCATGAACGATACCTCGTTTATACCCACCTATGCACCCGTTATACTCCGTTGCTGCATAGCGTTTCGGTCATTTCCAAAGGTAGAAAAATTTTTCTTTCTACAAAGGATTCAAAATATTCCACAGTTTTTCCTCCACTAAATTGTAAAGAATCATAGAGTTAAGGTCGCTATATAACACTTCTTTATTTAACGTATATGTCATTTTTTCCTTGCAAATTTGCTCAAGTACTTCCTCCCCCCCAAGTCCTTCTTTATAAAAGTGGCGATGTGCTGCTAATCCTGATGTGTGCGCTAGTACATGCCCTAGTCGAATGCTTTCTTTTCCATTTTGTGCAAATAAAGGGTGAAAAAAGCTAACCAAGTCATCCAAACGCACTTCTCCATTATCGACTAACTTTAAAAAGGCGGTAAAGTGGCAACTACTTTGGTAAGGGAGGTGAGATCAAACATTGTATTGAGTTGCAACGGAGCTTGGGTTGGATAAACCACGCGATTACCTATCGCTTCCTTGAGCACTACTTCATTTTGATAAGAAACTTGTATAACGACAGCAGGTATATGCTTCAGGTCCATTTCTTTTTGCAGAACATCTAAAACTACTTGTCTCATGAATCGCCTCCTGATTCCAATAGCTTTTTAAATGAGGTATAGCTTTTCCAAACCTCATAACCTAGCTTTTTATAAAAATCTACTAGTCCCGTCCAATCAATAACAATCTTTTGTATACCCCGGTTTCGCAGTTCAGCAATTCCCGCTTCCACTACTGCCAAACCATAGCCTTGCCCACGTTCTAAAGCATCGATACCTAATGGCCCTACGCCACCAAGTGCTGTTTCAAATAACGGAGCCCAGTAGACATTTTGAGCAATAATGGGTGAATTGGGATCGTTAATTCGACAAAATCCAATGAGTCGTCCACGTTTTCTCATGACGACAAATTCACGACCTGTTCCACCAAATTCAAAATACTTTATTGCTTCATATTCCCATCTGCCTGGAAAACAACGATGTAAAAAAGCTAAGAAATTCTTCTTTTCCCTTGTATGAAGTACAGAAAAATCGATTTCTGGAAAGTCAGGCTTTGTAACTGTGGTGGTCTTATTGTACGTTTTTAATAAATCATGCTCCGTTCCATATGCTTTATACCCTGTTGCCAAAAACCACTGTTTTGTTTGTTCATTATGGATTGGAATACCCGGAAAGTAATGCCAAGGATCACGGCCTAGCAAAATTTGCTGTATTCCTTGCTTATGTAAAACTTCTTCTGCATGTTCAAGCAACTTTGTCCCAATCCCTTTATTTCTATATCGATGATCTACGAGAAGCACTTGAATCCAGCCTGTTGTTTTAGACATTTGCACCTGAATCTTTTCCTGCCACACTTTCACAATAATGAAACCGATAACATCATTGTCATTATTTAAGACAATCCATGAACTATCACGACACACATTTTTATCTTGAACGCTATTTTGTTTAAAAAGGGAATCACGCATTGGGAATGCAAGCCCTAACTCCCGATTCCACAGATTTATCAACTTTTCAACATAAGTTTCGTCCCAAGCTACTGTTTTCATCTCATCAGCTTCTTTCTCGATTGATGGTAGTTCTCTACAAATGCAACCGCATCAATGACGACATTTTTTACTTTTAAGACGGCGAACCACCCCTAACGACAGGCTCCACTTTTTGCAAGACTAGCTGTACATCCCTTTCCTGTGTAGCAATTGATCTGAAATAAATCAATCTAGCTAAATATACCACCTGCTAAAACAATAGGAATTGGCTCTGCTTGATTAGAAACATGTTTTAACTAGAAGTAGATTCTCCCATTCCTAATTCGTCCACATTCACGCCCTGCCCTTTGCTTTCGCCCCTCCGCCATCAATACCTAAAAAACACATCATAATCGCCCCCATGAGAAAAACTTGGCTTGTCAACAAGTCATATGACAAAAGTCTTCTTTGTTTTTCTTCTACCATCAAAACTAAAATTTTACTTTCCTGTAGTAAAATGAAAGGATTAACCCTTCATGAGCTAACCCTCCATCTACCATTCAAATTATATTTTCACCATTGCCATTTAAGGAAATCAACCGCATCCCTCGTTGCCCCTAAATGCTTGACACTATCCTCATATTGTAACGAAGCAACACACATAAAGAGGATGTCAATAACTTGCAATTGGGCAACCCTAGAAGATGTAGCTCCGCTTCGAAAAGTTGGTTCATTTGTCGCTGACGTATATAAATTGATCTTCGCTTGATCGCCTACATTCGAACTTCCATACTTGGTTAAACTAATCGTCGTAGCTTGATTTTCATTTGCTAATTGTAATATTTTCGTGATCTCTTGCGTTTCCCCTGAAAAAGAAATACCTACCACCACATCGTCCGCTGAAGTATTTGCCACGAGCGTTGCAGCCATATGCATATCTTTAAAAGCATATACTGTTTTATCAATGCGTAAAAATTTATGCTGGGCATCTTCTGCAGCAATACTGGAAGCACCTACCCCAATAAAATGGATCTGCCTAGCTTCTCTCAGTGCATCGACTGCTTTTTGTAGCTCCTCTGTATTCAATAAATCAGCTGTTTCCCTAATAGTTTGAATGGAGTTATCGGTCATTTTTTTAATAATAGAACTTGCCGATTCATTCGGTTGGATATCTTGGTAGCCTACATGATCATCTGGCTTTTGTAAATCGCCAGCAATCCTTAATTTTAAATCTTGAAATCCTTTCAAATGAAGTGATTTACATAAACGTATGACTGCTGCACCACTCGTAGAACTCCGCTTTCCTAACTCATTTGCTGTTAGCGAAATCGATTCTTGTGGATGATCTAAAATATAAGCTGCAATCTTTTTTTCAGAAGGAGGTAATTTTTCCAACATCTCCGTTAATATAATTAAACCACCATTTGTCATGCTATCAACTCACTTTGTATTTTATTTCTTTTTTCACTATAGTAGTTTTATCGTATAAGCAAAACGACGTCACCATATCAATTTGGCTATAAACCAGTTTTTTCTAATCTTCATTGTATAAGGATAGCCCACGTTATAATAGGAATTTATGCTCCAGCATAGTTAGTGTTTACGTAGGTCGAAACCACTTATTGGTATAAAAGATACGGTTCTCTTACTTGTCGAAAAGATTCCAATTCATCTTCACAAGCATTTACAAACACCTTTGCCTTTTCTTCTAAAATAAATTGTCTGAGCGATTTTGTTCCAGCTAATAAATCGAAAAAGTATTTATTGTTTTCATTCGTTATAAATGAAAATGCATCTGGGTAAAGTGAAGCTACAATTTCAAGTAATAGGATACCTGTTACTACAGAGTTTAACAGATGACGATCTTCTATATGAAGTTGAACGCCTCCACATAATTGATTCTTATATTTTTGATAAAAAGGTGTAAACGATGTCGGTCTGGCTAGCACACCAGGGATGTTTCTTTGATTAAAAGCGCTAGCTAATATTTGCCCATCTATAAACGGAGCACCAATAACTTCAAATGGTTTCGTTGTACCTCTACCTTATGATAAATTCGTCCCTTCAACGAGACAAGTCCCCGGATACAGCATACTCATATCCAGTGTCGGCGTGTTGGGAGAAGGTGGCACCCAGAATAGACCAGTCTGATCAAAGTACATCGTTCTCCTCCAACCAACCATATGAATCACCGTCAATTCACAATAATAACCAAATACATGTTTAAATAAAACAGCAAGTTCGCCAACTGTCATGCCATGCCTATTCGGAATTGGCAAGAGCCCAACAAAAGAACGAACATCTTCTTCTACTACATTACCTTCCATTTTTATACCGCCGATTGGATTAGGTCGATCCAGCACGACAACATGCTTTCCTTCTTCCATACACGCTTCCATCACGTATGCCATCGTATAAATAAATGTATAATACCGCGAACCAATATCTTGTAAATCAAAAACAATGACATCTACAGGTTCAAGCATCTCTTTTGTCGGTTTTCTAGTCGTTCCATAAAGACTATACACTGGTAGCCCCGTATAAGGATCAACAGTTGAAGTAACCTTTTCCCCTTCTTTAGCGTCCCCTCGTATACCATGTTCAGGAGCATAGAGTGCAGTAAGTTTAATATGTGGGTGATGGTAAAATAAATCAATAGCAGGAATTAACTGTTGATTCACCCCCGTCATATTCGTTACTAGACCAATTTTTTGATGTTTAAACTGCTTGTATGCTGTTTCTAAAAACACTTCCAACCCGAGCTTCATATAAAGTGTCCCCACTTTCATCTCTATCTGGAAGATAAAGTAAAATCATGTTCAATCTCCTGCACTTTAGCAATACGATCTACCTTTTTTATTATGGAAATATCGTTACAGGAGATGTACCACTTACTTTCTCCTTGCCAAAAACTGCTCCCGCTGCTACCTGTAAAGCGGGATAAGTAAATTCATATGTGTTGATATATGCTTTCACTTGTGGGATATACCGCAAGTCATAGGGGCTTCGCATGGCAATAACGACAAATGACAACTGAGCTTGCGCTAACTTTTCAACTAGCGTTACCTGCTTACTACCTATCGTAATGGTCAACGTACCAACAAAAATAAAGTCATAATGATGTGCTTTAGCAACGATTTCTTCTATATCAAGTGCTGTCATATCATCCGTGACATCTATCTTGTCAACTTCTTTATGATAGCTCTTTACTGCTTCATCTAGCGCATGTGTCGTATGCCGTTTATCTTCCACCCCCATCGTCCCTCCATCGTTTGGCCAAAGGACAAGCACGCGATCCTTTTCCTTTAAGGAAACCGGGATAACGTTTTCATTTTTAACAACCGTTATACTTTCCTTATACATTTGATAAGCTATCTCCTCGTGTTGTTTACAGTTTATAACTTTTGGAACCGCCTCTTCACCCACAAGCTGGATATCATCCCAATGTAAGTATTTTTCCTTTAGGGAGTCTATTCGTCTAATGGATTGCGTAATAAAACTTCGATCTAACTCATTTGCTTCTATTAACTGAATGATTTTTTGAATCGTATCTTGTTGTTTGTTAGCTGTATGAGAAATTATAAGTAAATCAACACCAGCTTTGATAGCCTCCACGGCACTCTGTTCTGTCCCAACTCCATTGGCAATTGCACGCATCTCCAAACAGTCTGTCGTTACAACGCCGTCAAATGCTAATTCCGTTCTTAATAATTCAGTAATGACCTTTTTAGATAATGTAGCTGGAACACCTTGCTTTGATTCAATAGCTGGAAAATACACATGTGCGGACATCACCGTATCAGCGCCAGCGTCTATACTTGTTTGAAAAGGTAGTAGCTCAACTTTTTTTAATCGTTCCTTATGATGAGAAATAACGGGTAAATCAAGATGGGAGTCCACATTTGTATCACCATGACCAGGGAAATGTTTTAATGTCGTTATCACGCCACCATCTTGCATTCCTTGCATCATTTGCCTACCAAAATCTGCGACCATTTCAGCTGACTCTCCAAAAGAGCGGACACCAATAACAGGGTTATCTGGATTATTATTCACATCCAAAACAGGTGCAAGATTCCAATTAATCCCCAGTGCTTTTAGTTCCTTCGCAGTTGCTAGCCCGATGTGATAGGCATTCTTAGGATTATTCGTGGCACCTAACGCCATTGCTCCAGGAAATATTGTTGTTCCTTCACCTAAACGACGAACGACCCCATTTTCTTGATCTACACATATAAGTAACGGATGGGTATAGCCTGCTTTTTTTGCTTCTTTTTGCAAGTCTGTCGTAAGGCGAAGCACCTCTTCCGGTGTACCGATATTTCTACTAAAAAGGATCATACCGCCAATATGGTATTGATGCATCATTCTCCTAATATAGTCAGGAACTTCCTTACCCGGAAAACCAATAACCAATAATTTTCCTACTTCTTTCACAAGGCTTTTATTCATGGAAAACACCCTCTGGTATAAGTATATTTAGGCGCTGCTATTTGCCTATTATTTCTAACATTTTATTTGTTTCCTAATCAAGATTGTATACGTGTTTGAATCCGTCGATTTTCACTACAGGCGGACGCTTTCTTCAAGGCTGCTTGAGCCTCTTCACTCGCAAAAGCCAAGCTTATGCTGTTCTCAAAAGAGGAACCACCTTGCATCCAAGGGACTGATTACCTGCTCCTATTATTACTAGCTATCCATTTCTTGGAGGTTTATGAGATGTTTCTAGATAATGATCTTCGGATTATTTAAAACAATTCTTGCTTCTTGTAGGTGTAGCCACATTATAAAGACTCTTTCCCAGTGTACGTACGGACTTCATATACGTAAACTGTACACCTTGGTCATTCAAACTTGGATGTAGCACTTTTTAAACAAACCGCTTGTGCAAAAGATTTTTTCTTCTCTTTTATATTAGCATATTTATCCGCTTACCAAAACTTTATTTTATTTTTTAAAAAATATTCCGATTTAACATTTCAATTATTGTCCTGCTATCCTTCTACAATGGACTAGCACTAACAATTCTATGATAGAGATTTCTTCCTAAAGATCCCGCAGGCATTTGGTAAGGCCCGTCGAAATAAAGACGATCTTCTGCTAACTCTTCTATTACAACAATTTCATCTGCCAACCACTTTTTGATACGATATTGAACCGTATCCAAACGTGTAATCACTCCACCATATCGTATTTCAATGATTTCCCATCCAAACGGCTTATTCATAGAAAACCATAAATCTCTATGTGTATCTCTTAATTCAATGAGTTCCTCCTGTAACACTTTTATTTGCTCTAAATACATTTGCATATTCTCTTTATGAACGGTGTCGTATGCCTGTTTGATATGTATCCCGAGTTCTGCCTTGGTACTTAATACTCTCGCCAACTGCTCATAAAAGGCAAATAGAGAAAAAAACGTTGGATTGCGTTCTTTTGCTTGTGTTAATTGCGGGATCATTTGTTCATAATGTTTGCCTAAAGATAGCCCTTTAATATTTTCATCATATAAGCCGAGCAAAATATCTTGCCACAACAAAAATTTAGAAGGATTTGACGCATGTAAATTATTTTCCGAAACACCAGGCGTTTCATCAAATTGATGTAAAACCATAAAATCGTTATAATTAGCACCTACACAGCACGCGAATCTCGCTTGCCATGTTTTAGCATGAACGACTTGATGATACGTATGCTCTGCAAAAAGTTGTAGCATTGGCAATGCGGTTGTCATTGGCGTTTCAGCCCCGTTATCTCCCCACATTGTAGCAAAAACTTCCTTTACTCCTTCTTTTTTACATGCTGTTAAGGCTGCTTCTGTCGTTTGTATAGCTTTTCCATAGTTTGGAGCAATACCATTCCAAGTCCAAACCCCACCTGCAAATACTGAATTTGGTTTCAGAACTTGATGTCTTTTTATAAACGTTTGATAGAATGCTTGATCGGTATGATAGTAGTCCCAATAAACGAGCTGAACATCAGGAATAGACGCCACTACATCATCAGGTATCTCTGCTTCCAGGTCATAATATCCACCAGTTTTTGATCCAAGTCGAAAATACATATCACTCCAAAGCATTGGTTTTAAGCCAAGCTTTTCTGTCATGGCAACAACTGCTTGCAAATGTTTAGTCATAATCGCAAATCGCTGTTCATAACCATTTCTTTCTAAATATTTTCCGAGTCCTAACTGATGTGCTTCATCCATCCCGATATGTATTCGATTCGATTGAAATGGCTTGGAAGCAGCCGTTATCATCGCCTCGATAAAGGCATATGTTTTCGCCTCCCCTACAAGTAAAATATCCGCTGTATCCTTCATCTCTCCAGCATAATTCCACTTTAACGCTTCTGTTAAATGAGCTAGCGTCTGAATACATGGGATCATCTCTATCCCAAGGGTAGCAGCATATTGATCGCATGCTTTCAACTCATCCTCTGTATACCTCCCACGCATATAACCAAAATAGGGGTATTCTTCTACTTCATACGTATCTTCTGTATAAATCATCAGCACATTTAATCCCATTACTGCCATTTTTCGTAGCATGGCTTTCATTTCTGATACACGCATTACCGCATTTCTCGAAGCATCTAGCATAGCTCCGCTGCTATCGAATTGGGCTTCTTCTACCAATTCAAATTCTTGCTTTAGTTGGTACTGCTCCAGCCACAAACCTAACGCTCTAAAAAAATGAATCGGCTTTTCAAAACAGATTTGTCCGCTATACTGGTTTTTGGAAATATAAATAGAACCTTTCCTCTGTTGAACGTGAATTGGGAAACCATTGATATCATCTATTACAAACCCTAATTCTGTGGCAAGTATTTTTAATCCATCATGTACAACGCTTACGTCACCAACAAACTTTATCTTCATATCTATCCTCTCTCCCTTGGTAAGATAAAGTAAATGACTGCATCATCTGGTTATCAATTACTATTATCATATCACAAACAAAAGGCGGATGAAATAAATATTTAGAAATATTTTATTTTTCTGTAACTTGATTTCATTGTTTGAAGATGTTTGCCTAAAGATTGTACAATTCATTCTTTTACACGTTCAAACTGATTTTGTGTTCACTAAACTCGCTTGCAGTGCGTGGCAGATTAGATGGTACTATCTTCATGCATGAAATGACGCTTTTTTTATAAAGTGAAACTTCCATGCGCAGTGCTATTACTACTTGGCATGACTTATTATTTGAACTATCATATAATATTTTTAGATAAAATATGGTTTATTGGAGAACTTTTTTAAGAAACGAAATTAAAAATTAGGTGCGAACCCCAAGTGCACATGAAAACCCCGGGAGATTCGCACCAAAAATCACTTGCTTTTTTGGTGATTTTTATAATAAAGTTGAGAGTAACTAATCATATTTGAGATTTCTAATCTAAAAATGGACTGTTTTTGATTGTTTTTGTTAATTTTTAGGAAGAAATCGCAGTCGCACCTTGTATAGGTGCGTGGATTGAAATTACTTCGTTTGCTTCTGTATTATCTTTTTGCGTTAGTCGCACCTTGTATAGGTGCGTGGATTGAAATTTCACGGCGGCGGTCTTCTTCGCCGGGTCGTTGGTGTCGCACCTTGTATAGGTGCGTGGATTGAAATATGATAATGATGACATAAAAGACCAAAATGAGTTGTCGCACCTTGTATAGGTGCGTGGATTGAAATGTATAAAGCTACTACCATCAGCATTGCCACCGAAAGTCGCACCTTGTATAGGTGCGTGGATTGAAATCACCTGCATCAAATGAATAGCCGCCGCTTTTACCGTCGCACCTTGTATAGGTGCGTGGATTGAAATTTCTTTTACTAGTTTTTGTTGGCTTTTTGGTAAAAGTCGCACCTTGTATAGGTGCGTGGATTGAAATTCGCATTATTGTCATTGATAAAAATTAAATTTTTAGTCGCACCTTGTATAGGTGCGTGGATTGAAATCGTTGCTTGCGGAAACGTATGCGTCGATTATAACGGTCGCACCTTGTATAGGTGCGTGGATTGAAATCGAATTATAGGGATTACCATAATTGAAAGACTTAGTGTCGCACCTTGTATAGGTGCGTGGATTGAAATTTATCCGCTTATACCCCTTACGTATGCTTGATTCGTCGCACCTTGTATAGGTGCGTGGATTGAAATGGTCTCCGTACTCTCCAGACATCGTTAAGACTACGTGTCGCACCTTGTATAGGTGCGTGGATTGAAATTACTGCACGTCTGTAACCGTCCGTGTTATCCCAAAGTCGCACCTTGTATAGGTGCGTGGATTGAAATTTGGAGACGAAAATCTAAACTCTAGAGAGTTTAGGTCGCACCTTGTATAGGTGCGTGGATTGAAATCGTTAAAAAAGCCCTGTCTATGGTTATTTCCAAGGTCGCACCTTGTATAGGTGCGTGGATTGAAATAACGACATTAATGCATTTCTTAAAAGCAAGCGGAGTCGCACCTTGTATAGGTGCGTGGATTGAAATGGAAAATGATAATAAACAGGAAGGTAGGAGATATAGTCGCACCTTGTATAGGTGCGTGGATTGAAATGTCACCATAATTTGACTTCATCATCCCCCGTGTTTCGTCGCACCTTGTATAGGTGCGTGGATTGAAATCAACTATTTGCACGCGGTTATCATCGCCAAGTCCTAGTCGCACCTTGTATAGGTGCGTGGATTGAAATCTCATCAGACATGTCATAATCACGATTATATTGGTCGCACCTTGTATAGGTGCGTGGATTGAAATTCGATAGTTTTAATGGTCTTATTGACCTTAAAAGTCGCACCTTGTATAGGTGCGTGGATTGAAATACAATTATTTGGGCTTTCTTCACCCCTACTCCTTTGTCGCACCTTGTATAGGTGCGTGGATTGAAATATGTTGCTCAAAGTATCTACTAGAATTGTTCCCCGTCGCACCTTGTATAGGTGCGTGGATTGAAATCATCCACGCCACGCACCATTTGCAAAGGCTCTAAGTCGCACCTTGTATAGGTGCGTGGATTTAAATCGCATCCTCAATTACTACCTCACCATCGTCACAAGTCGCACCTTATATAGGTGCGTGGATTGAAATTGTTTGAACATGGAAAGTAATTGATTTAAATCCTGTCGCACCTTGTATAGGTGTGTGTAAATTGAAATATAGCTCAATAGCGCCCTTACCTCGTGGAGTAGCATCTTGTATTAAAATCAACCTATCGTAGTCCTTCTTCGTCTAATAGTTACAAGGAGGAAATACTATGAAAGAACAAATTAATTATTTGATTTTCTCAATACTGACATTCGTTGGTTTTACGTTGATGTTTCCTGAGATGGGTAATGTAACTAAAACCATATATTTTGCATTCATTATATGGACCTTCATACTCATCATAAATTTAATAAGAATAATAATGAAGAATAAAAAACATCTTAGCTATTTTAATTACTTAATTGGCTTCCAAAATATAAGTCACATGAAATAAGTTATATTTCATGTGACTTATCATCAAATAATCAATAAAACTGCATACCATTAATGACTCTTAAGAAAAAAACCATTAAGCCAAAGGTAGTTGGTACCTAATTACCCTCATACATATCATCTTAACAAAGGAATACGGTCTCTATATAGCTCCATTTGCTTTAGATTTTTATCATCCGAACCATCCATATTCGCACTTACAAGTAATGGAGGTCTTTCATCGCGGCGTAAAAGTTCTTCTATCGTCATACTAATAAGCGTTTGGACAAGCACTATCCCTACAACAGATGAAGATGGTCCATACCGTGGTTCTAAACCTGGAGATTTTAAAAATGCGTCTCCTACTTCGCCATAATTATCGAAAGCTAAATCAGTTAATTCAAATAACCGCTTACCACTTTCATGGCGTGATTTTACTGATTTGCTATGTTCAAATGAAGATATTGATATGGTATATACATTTTTTTGTTTCATATAAAAAGTAGCTTCAATAGGAAAAACATTCCTCCCTGAATTAGAAACAACCAAAAACACATCGTAACCACGAATATCTACACCTTCTAATAACACTTCCGCATAACCAGATAACCTTTCCATTCGAGTGCTTTTTGTAGCTCCCTCATGTAGCATAAATCCAGAATCAAGAATAGGATTAACGAATAACGCTCCACCTGCCCGATAAAAGATTTCCTCCGCTATCATATGTGAATGCCCCGTTCCCAGCACATGTAAAACGCCACCCTGCTTCACACAATCCGCAATTAAACTTGAAGCTTGTTCCAATTGATTCGTTTGCTTACTAATTGCTCTATGTAGCTTATTCATTACTCCCTCTACATAGCCATGCATATATACATCTCCTCCTCGAAAGCAACAAAAGTGCTTCTATTACTTCCCTTTGAATCATTCTTTAGGCAAAATTTTAATTCCACTTATACCAGCTTGAATAGCAGTTTGCTTTAATTCACTTAATGTAGCGTTCTCCCTAGTAAATAAAACTTCCAACACCATAGAAATATTAGCACCAGCCACTACAGCACCTGCAATTTTTCTTTCTTGCAAAATGCACTTATTTTAAATGGAGTTCCTCCCACAATATCCGTCAGAAACAAAATATTAGTGACATTATTCATGCTATCAAGATAATGCTCTAATTTCTCTCTTAAATCACTAGGTTCATCGCTCTCCAAAAAATCAACATACTTAACTTCATGCTGCTCACCAGCAATTAATTGAATGGTTGATTTCACGCCGCTAGCATAAAACCCATGACCAGTAATGACCACTCCTGTCATACATTTGCCTCCTATTTTCTTTAAAATATATTGAAATAAAATCACACTTCTTACTCAAAGTGCCCTCGTTTATAAAAATCCAAAATACTTACCTACTAATCCCAAAAGTACAATAATACCTATAAGTTTAATTGGAGAAAAACCCTTTCGTAACAACATATATAGTAACAACGTAAAACCAAAGGGCAATAAATTAGGCATAATTTGGTCTAATAAATCTTCTTGTATCTTTATCTCCGCTTCACCTGCTGTTGCTTTTAAAGGAGTTTGAATACTAACGTAAGAAGCAATTAAAGCTCCTACTACCGTAATACCGACAATCGTAGCTGCATGTGCAATATCTTTCGTACCGGATTTTAGTTTTTGCATGGCATTTATTCCTGATCGGTAGCCAAAATAGATGCCTCCGAAACGGATAAGAAAATGCACCGCATTAAAACTAAGCAAGAAAATAATTGGACCAGCCACATTCCCTTCCATTGCTAATGACACGCCAATCCCCGCACAAATTGGAAGTAATGTAAGCCAGATTAGCGCATCACCGATTCCTCCGAAAGGTCCCATCATTGCTACTTTTACTGCACGGATAGAGTTTCCATCTTGTTTCTTTTCTTCCATAGCAGCAATCATCCCAAGAATAATGGTAGAAATAAATGTATGGCTATTAAAGAAATCTAAATGCCGTTGCATTTTCTCTGAAAGTTCTTTTTTGCTCTTCGAAACACGCTCCAAAGCTGGAAGTATACTGTAAAGCCATCCCCCTGCCTGCATTCTTTCGTAGTTAAATGAACTTTGCAAAAAGAAAGAACGGAAGGCCATTTTAAATAAATCATATTTAGTGATTACTTTTTGCATCCTATTTTCTTCCACTTGCTCCTTTTTCACATCAGATACCATTCGTTGTCGTCTCCTTTCGCTCTGTACTCTTTCGGAAATAATCGTACATTGCAATTGCAATAGCAATAATGGCAATACCTATTAACGACAATTCAAAATATGTCACTAAAACAAAACCTATCAAAAGAAACGGAATATATTGCTGCTTCAGCATAATATGAAGTAACATAGCAAATCCAACTGCGGGCATCATTCCCCCAGCCACACTTAAACCATCAAGTATCCAAGAAGGCAAACTTTCTAAAGCAGTTCTAGCGGAATCAACACCTAAATAAATTGGTAAAAAAGCAACGATGAAATTAAATAAAAATAATACAGGCAACTGCGAAAGACTAAGCCATTTTATTTTTCTTACATTACCTGCTACTGCAAGCTGATCAAATTTATGCATAATTGGAGAATATACCGTAAACAACAAAGTGATCGCACCTTGAACAGCAACCGCAAACGGTACAGCTACACTCACCGCTACCTTTGGATCTTGATCTAATAAAATAGCGAATGCAGTCCCGATTATACCGCCAATTACAACATTTGGCGGCTGCGCTCCTCCAATTGATACAAGTCCCATCCATATTAATTCTAGCGTTGCTCCTGTAATTAACCCTGTCTCCATATCTCCTAGAATAATTCCAACAACAACCCCGGTAACAATCGGTCTGTGTAAATGGGTTTGAAAATTAAATTGATCAATTCCAGCTATTCCAGCCCATATAGAAATAAGGATAGCTTTTATTAACATGCAATTTCACATCCCTTCATTATAATAAGCCAACAATGTCATATCCCCGTTCTTCTGGTACACGCTGAATCGTTTGTTTAACACCCATTTCTGCTATTTTTCTTATACACGCTCTGTCTGCTTCATTAATGGCAACGGATTTAGCAATTTGCTTCTTCCCATCTTCGTAGTGAAGATTGCCAATGTTAATCTCTTTAATTTCTAGGCCTCCTTCAATTAATTTCAATGCATCCTGAATATATCTGACAACAACTAGTAACTTTTGCTGTGCGGATGCTTGTGGTAATTTAAGAATGGCTTCTTCTATAGAAAAATAACGGGTTTCAATTCCTGACGATACCGCCATATCCATTAAGCTTTGCTGAAACGTATCATTAGCAACTTCATCATTAACTACAACAATCATATTTGCTCGTAAATAATTCACCCAACCAACAGCAACTTGTCCATGAATTAATCTATAATCAACTCTTGTTAACAATATATTAGCCATCCTTACACTCTCCTTCATTCGCAAATAAGTACAAATATTCTCTTACAGCTTGCTTTATCTTATCTTCCGATTCAGGGGCTAACAACGTCGTATATGCTTCATAGTCTCTTTTCTCCCAGTATTTTTTTGGAACAATGTATCCGATTTGATCGTTTGTATTTCCTGCAAATAATAATGGGAAATCAAAATAGGTAGCAATCTCCTCTCCCGATTCGAAATAGAATTCGCCTGGTATACCAACAAACACAATATGTTTAATCCGAAACAGTTGAATCACTGTCGTAATATCATTTACTTTTTTTACATTTTTGACTATTTGCAGTAAACAATTAGCCCCTTCTATTTGTGACGCTATTCTGCGTAATTCTCCCACAGAAACTTTATCTTGTTTCTCGCTATATATAGCCTGTAATTTTTTTAACTCCTGTTTAATCGTTTTTTCATCAGGTATATCTCGCATTTGTAAAGTAATTGGATATAACGCTGCTCTTACAATTGGCCGCTCTATAGCTGTTGCACTTTCTGAAGTTTGAATTACCTTTTGTGCTAATTTCCCACCTATACGCTCTATTTCTTGAAAAGTGGATGCTTTTCGCGTAAAGCGTGTACTAATATCTGCTGATGGACCATTTATAAACATGGCACAGTTTACATCCGAACGCTCCTCTAAAACTTTGCTCACTTCACCGGGGAAATCAGCGCTAATATATACGTTATTAGCGTTTAAAATGGTTGGGTGGCATGCAAAATGATACATTATTGCCTTTTCTCCTTGTTTATTCGTAAACGTAATAACGCTTACTTTATGATCATAGCTAGCTTCTAAATTGTTACGATTGGTAGCTATTCCTTCTGCAACCCCCTCCCCAAACTTAACCTCACATATCTCTAAATTTTTTAATGCATAATCAATAGCTGCTAATATTTGGTTATGTTGATGGTCTACAATTGACTTTGTATATGGTAAATAGCCATTCAGATACGGATGAGCAGTTGCAAGTAAAGAACTCTCATCAAATATGCCTCCGGGGCCTGAGTGGGTATGGGTTGCATGAACAAACACATGATGTTTAGGTATGGAAAAGTTCTCCCAAATCCTTTTTGTTAATAATTTCACATAGCGAGAATCAATGCCTACTAAATCAAGATTTATCATAATAAATAAGTCATTTTCATTCGAAAATACAAATACTCGCGTGTAAAGAGGATCATGAATTCCTGCTGCTTTTCTTTCCTTCATATAACCTGCTAAGTTTGTACCTATTTGAGGGGTAATTTCTTTCTTTGCTGTTCCACAGTGAAGCGGCATATAGTATTATAGCTCCTTTCATGATAATTAAATGTTAGTCATCGATTAAACACCGAAAAAAGAAATGATTATTCTTCCTGTACTTAGCTCCAAGACAGCTTGTTTTTCCTTTGGAAAATATGTCCGGATAAAGTAACTCGACATCTACTTTAAAGAACGATCCATACTTTATTCATGTGTGTTGCCAATCAAGATAATTTTGTTAATTTTCAGTTAGTATCGACGCTAGGTCATTCAGCAACTACTTCTTGTTTATATATTTGTAGCTTTCTCCCCAACATACGCCTCCTTCCCTTTAATATTTTTTCGTACTATACACACTATAAATGATAAATAAGTTATCGTCAATATCTTTTTTGAAAATAATAGTATCATTTAAACTATCTTAAACTATATTGATATTGAGATGATAGATTTAAAGAACAAAGGCTCGGGGCGCCCGGTTAGCAACGTAGCGAGTGGAACGAATCAATGAAAGTTTTAGGAATCATGCTCCTGCAACAGGAGTATACCGGCGCCCTCCCGCAAGCCCGTCTTTAGTCGGCCTTCCTTTTTAGAACGAACCGATGATGATTTAGCTTAAGGCAATGCAGTGAAGTCGAGTCGCCTAGTTGTTGGACGCTTGCGCCGGACGTGGCTAAATAAATTAGTTAGTTTATCCACAGCTGCAAAATTTGATAATTTCCTCTAATTTCCTAGACAAAAACAAAAAATCATGCTCCCCTCCCATGTGGCACATGATTTTTTAACGTTGTACCCTTTTCTTTTGAATAAGCAGTCTAAGAGGTTATCATAAATCGTTTAAACTAATAGAAAATAGATATATAGATTCACATGCTTATAACTCCTAGAATCAATAGCTATTTGTTTTCCTCAACGTCATCTTCCTCTCATTTACCATTACTTCCATTAAAAATATTTGAAACGTTTTTCATCATTATTGCAGTATGGTTTATACTTTACTAATGTATCTTATCAAGCTTAACGTCTCTTTTTTTAATGCTTTTGACATAGTAATTAAATACCTATTCTTTTGCTAATTCTTGTTAAAGTCAGTTAACGTTTCATTATAGTTGTATGAGTGCTTTTCGTCTCATTAACTACCGCTTCTTTTAGATAACTTATTTATCGCAACCATTTATAAATAACCAAATAATATACAAGATTTTATTGTAAGTATTTTTTGAAAACTTTATTATTATAGATAAACATTTTATCGGTTGTCCGTTATAATAGAGGTAATTTGAGGTGATGAGGTGATGATGTGAAAAAGAACTCCCCTGTATTTGGAAATAGATTGAAATTTCTACGGAAGCAGAGGGGCTTAAAACAGGAAGAAGTTGCAAAGTCTCTTAACATTTCCCGTGCTAGGTATTCCCATTACGAGAACAATCATGTAGAGCCAGATATAGAAATGCTTAAAAACTTATCTCGTTTTTATAATGTAACCATTGATTACCTAGTAGGAAATGGTAATCAAAACAATGATAAAGATGAAGTTTTAGATATTGATCCAGAATTAAAACTTTGGTATAGGGATTTGCCAAGCAATGGAGAGAAAGATATGCTTCGGCTTAAAAAAATTTGGGATGTATTTAAAGAAGAATAAAACTGATTGGATTTTGTGTCAAAGTTGAGTTAAAAAAATTTCCTTTATATAATACGACAACGGATAACTAAAGCTTTCATGACCGCATTCTGAGTATACATTAATTTGTTCTAAATACAACAATTTTTACATAATATACTTGGTGCGATCCCCAAGTGCACATAAAACCCAGGGGGATTCGCACCAAAATCTACTTGCTTTTTTATTGGTTTTTGTATTAACATTGAAGATAATTAATAACATTTAAAATTTTCAACCTAAAAATGGACTGTTTTTGATTATTTTTGTTAGTTTTTTAGGGTGAACTCGCTACGTCGCACCTTGTATAGGTGCGTGTATTGAATACTGCATAAACAACTTTTATGCTGTTAACAATACCATAAATTGAAGTGGTTTGTAGCTAAAAACTCATAAAGAAAGGATGATGAATATGCTTGTTTTATATCCTTTAGTACAAGGAGTTTTTATAGGGGGCATTGTTGTAGCCTTAACCATCTTATTTGTCAAGGCCATTAAATATAAAATTGTTATTTATGCACCTAGCTCTCTAGCAATTGTTATTTCTCTTATAATGTTGGTGGAAGCGCATACTGCTGCATGTGCTGCTCCTAATTGTTATACTTCAATGATAAATACTATTACTTCTATTACTGTATTAATCTTTTCAATCCCCTCTTTCATTTGCGCCTATTTAAAAGTTGGTTAAGCTCTTGTTTTTTGTAATATCCCAACAGGAAGCTGCATTAGCAAAGTAGTAAGCGAACCTGATCACGAAGCTCGTTGCTCACTGCTTACATTGACCATATATGCTAACTCAAGGCAATAGAATTCGTAAGGGCTCAGAAGCAATTAAAGTGGCTGTGACTGAGGGGTTTTTCTTATTAAAAAGCACCTTACTCTTCTATTTTTCGAAGCTAAGTACAGACTGGTTTCTTTAAATAGGTCGCACATTACATAAATATACTTATCTACTAACTAAAAAACCGCTAGTTATACAAGTTTGCCTTCCCACGCATAGCGTACTTAATCTATTGTTCTACAACTAGCGGCTCCTCATTTTTTTCAATACGATTGAACTATTTTCAATAAATGAATATATCCGCATACTTTTTTAACAAGCCCCCTAAAAAACAATCAATTCAAATCCGTGAAAATTTTACCAGGGTTAAAAATATGATGCGGATCTAGACTGTCTTTAATACTTTTCATCACTTGAAGAGCTGCGCCATGCTCTGCCAGTTGATATTTTGCTTTACCAACCCCAACGCCATGTTCACCAGTACATGTTCCACCACATGACAAAGCATAGGAAACAATTTGCTCATTCACCTCATTTGCTTTTGCAATATCTTCTGGATTCTGTGCATCAATCATCATTAATATATGATAATTACCATCGCCGACATGCCCAATGATACCTCCAGCAAGTCCTGAAGCATCCACAGCAGCTCTTCCTTGTGTAATAGCATTTGCCAAATTAGAGATTGGCACACAAACATCGGTTACCATCTGCTTTTTCCCAGGATAATGATGTAAAAAAGCGTACGCAGTTTGATGTCGTGCTTCCCACAAACGATTTCTCCCTAGCGTATCTGCTTCAAATGCGAGATCTTGACATTGATGTTCCTCTAAAATTTCCGTAGTAAAATTCATATCCTCTTGGAGGCCCGCTTCATTTCCATGAAATTCTATAAAAATTGTCGGCTTTTCTAAATAATCCGTATTACTAAATAAATTGATGTGTTTCATCGATGATGCATCTACGAGTTCCACCCTAGCAACAGGAATGCCAGCTTGTAATATAGCAATAACTGCCCCCACTGCATTATCTAACGTAGTAAATGCCGCTCTTCCTGCCACCATTTTTTCTGGTATACCATGTACTTTTAACGTAAGTTCTGTAAAACAACCAAGCGTTCCTTCTGAACCAATAAATAATCCATTAAGATGTAATCCAGAAGAAGACTTCGCTGCCATATTCCCCGTATGAATAACGCTACCGTCTGCTAAGACAACTTGCAAATTCCTAACCTGATCTCGCATTACACCATATTTAACAGATGTTGTGCCACTTGCATTTGTCGCTGCCATCCCTCCTAGAGTTGCATCGGCACCAGGATCAACAGAGAAAAATAAACCGTACTTTTTCAACTCTTTTTCCAATTGCTTTCGCGTCACACCTGGTTGCACCTTAACTAAAAAATCATCTGGTCGTACTTCCAAAATTTGATTCATTAAGGAGAAATCAATCGTAATCCCTCCTTGATATGGAATAACACTCCCTTCCAGGCTCGTACCTAAACCAAAAGGCACTATCGGCACATTAAACTCCGAAGCCAGCTTCACCACACGACTTACTTCTATTGTTGTTTTTGGAAAAACAACTACATTTGGTAAAGCAGGTGTATGGTAAGATTCATCTGCACTGTGCTGCTCTAATATCGTTTCATTATCACTTATACGATCTGATGGAAGTATCTGTTCTAATGCATTCATAAATATCATTTTCTACTCTCTCCATCCCACATTAATTTAAATAATTCAAAAATTAAACCTGTATGTAAACACATATTAGTTTCCCTTTAAATACTTAGAGGTTAACAGTAAAAAAATATCATCATTTACACAACAATACTTACAAGTGTGTTAAAAAAGCAATACTCTCCCCCCATAGGAAGACCTTATCATATTTATGAATTATTGAGAAGTTACCAATTATCCTAAAATTTCATGAACCCATTCCATCCTTTTGTAAGAACAACACGGATAACCATGATGCTACTAAAAAGAAGAACAAGTAAATGTCAAAAAATATCGTTACTGTGATTTAAATAAAATTGCTATAAGGAAGACACGTATAGTCAAGAATAAGTAATATTGACGTTACAAAAATTTGCAAGCTAGAAACTAAAAAACAGTATTGTACAATTATATTCATGAAATGACTAATTATGAATTATGCCTTATAATGAATATAAAATTATTCATATCATTTCAGTTTACTTTTTAGTGCGAACCCCAAGTGCACATAAAAACCCTAGGGGATTCGCACCAAAATTTAAGTAATATTACGGTAATATATGTAATATAATTCCATTTACACAAATTATTTGCGATTTCTAAGCTAAAAACGGGCTGTTTTTTATGATTTTTTTAACTTTTTAGTGTAAAATCGCAGTCGCACCTAATATAGGTGCGTGGATTGAAATCTTTCAATGAATACTTTAAAGCGTGGATGAAAACAGTCGCACCTAATATAGGTGCGTGGATTGAAATTGCATTTAATCGCCCGTAATCTCGATTGCACAAAGCCGTCGCACCTAATATAGGTGCGTGGATTGAAATTGCTTTGATTAAAATCATAAATAATTGAAGAGAATAGTCGCACCTAATATAGGTGCGTGGATTGAAATATTTTAAAACAACTCCTTTAAGGTTTTTTTAACTGTCGCACCTAATATAGGTGCGTGGATTGAAATCTCGACTATGTGATCATCTAATTGCTTTTGCATGTGTCGCACCTAATATAGGTGCGTGGATTGAAATATTTTGCTGTGCCAACGAAACTACACTCGACAATACGTGTCGCACCTAATATAGGTGCGTGGATTGAAATATCCTCAAATGAGGAAGGACAAGAAAAACAGACGTCGCACCTAATATAGGTGCGTGGATTGAAATGCCGTTGTTATACGTATTTAAACCGATATTTAATCTTCGCACCTAATATAGGTGCGTGGATTGAAATCGTAACCGGGTTAACAAATTCACGAGCGAAACCAAGTCGCACCTAATATAGGTGCGTGGATTGAAATCGTGGCATGTCTTAATACTCCCTGAGCAAATACTGCGTCGCACCTAATATAGGTGCGTGGATTGAAATGTAACAACTATCAAAAATTCGGTCGATTGTTATTGTCGCACCTAATATAGGTGCGTGGATTGAAATTCTTAAAGCTAAAATTGTTTTCTCGTCCATTTTTTAAGTCGCACCTAATATAGGTGCGTGGATTGAAATAGCTATCATCCAAGTAGATTGCAATAATGAAAAAGGTCGCACCTAATATAGGTGCGTGGATTGAAATAAAACAAAAACAACAAGCTCCTGGAAACGAGAAAGTCGCACCTAATATAGGTGCGTGGATTGAAATTTTGCCAGCCATGCCCGATTCCGCAACCGGGTTAGTCGCACCTAATATAGGTGCGTGGATTGAAATACACGATCATCATCATTAACACTGTAAAGTACTGGTCGCACCTAATATAGGTGCGTGGATTGAAATATCATGTAAATCTCTCCATACACCTGCTTTTCTTAGTCGCACCTAATATAGGTGCGTGGATTGAAA
This sequence comes from Virgibacillus dokdonensis, assembly GCF_900166595.1. NCBI lineage: Bacteria > Bacillati > Bacillota > Bacilli > Caryophanales > Bacillaceae > Virgibacillus > Virgibacillus dokdonensis. The sequence goes on from NZ_LT745763.1 coordinate 3,185,138, forward strand.
TTTACTTGCATTTACAAACATCTTATTAGATGCCGTCGCACCTAATATAGGTGCGTGGATTGAAATTGGCTTTCGAGCTTTTGATTGGACTAAATTCCCATGTCGCACCTGATACAGGTGCGACATGGGAATCATCACATAAAACTTCAATAATCATGAAACATCGCTTGTATTTCTGATAGGTCATCCGTCAGAGTAAGTGCTAACATTAACAATATTCTAGCTTTTTGCGGTGACAAGTTATCTGCGGTTATAAAAGGAAAAGTATCAAAACTTTCAATAGGGACAACCCGTCCTTCAAAGCACCGACTACTTCTAACCACTACTATTCCTTTTTGACAGGCTTTTTTTAGCGCCTTCTCCTCTTTTGGAGAACACCTTCCCGCCCCCGTCCCAGCTAACACAATTCCAGAATACTTCCCACTATCGACAATAAAATTAATAATATCTTCGTTTACACCAGCGTATGAATACACAATGGCCACCTCAGGTAAGTTTCTAACGTTGCTATTATCATTAAACACAGATTGAAAAGTATGCTTTCTAGTTGGATATCTATCATATAGCACGGTGTGTTCCGCACTTACATACCCTAGAGCCCCCGCTTTTCCTGATTGAAATGTTTCCAAACTATACGTATCTGTTTTGGATACTTCTCGTGCAGAATGAATTTCATTGTTAGCAACAACAAGAACTCCTTTATCATACGATTGTTCATCTATTGCTACTTTAAAGGCTATCCACAAATTTTGTAACGCATCAGAACCAAGGGCGGTAAAAGGTCTTTGCGCCCCCACAATTACTACTGGTTTTCCACTTTGAACCGTTAAATGCAAAAAGTAAGCCGTTTCTTCTAACGTGTTTGTTCCATGCGTAATGACAATCCCATCATAATGCTCTTGATTAAGCAATTCATTAACAAGTCTTTTTAACTTTAGCCAATCAGAACTTTGCATTTTTGTACTACTCTTGTTAGCTAACTCGTACGCATCTACTTGAGCTATATTCAAAACTTCTGGAACTTGTCGCAATAAATCTTCCCCCTTATAATAACCAGTCCGATAGTCTTTTAGGTCAAGTCGGTTCGCACCTTTACCTGAAATAGTTCCCCCGCTTGCAATTAATTTTATTCTTTTCATTATTACCCCTCACTCAAGTAATCGTCTTCTTTTTAAAAGCTGGAATAACAATAGACAACAAAGCTACTATAAAGAGAGCCATTGCTATAGGACTTTCTAAAAAAATGCCCAAACCCCCTTCAGAAATAGTCAGTGACTGCCTCAAAGATTGCTCCATCATTCCTCCCAAAATAAAACTTAAAATAAATGGTGGTGCTGGGAAACGCGCTAATCGCATTAAAAACCCAATAACCCCAAATATAAGTAATAAGTAAATATCAAATGTGTTAAAACTAATAGCATAGACGCCAAGCATACAAAAAGTAATTACTAGTGATATAAGAAGTGGTCTAGGAATAAGTAACAGCTTGGAAATATACGGGATCAACGGCAAATTTAATATTAATAAGAAGACATTTCCGATATACATACTAGCAATAACGCCCCAAAACAAGGTCGGTTCATCCTCAAATAACAGAGGGCCAGGTTGCACTCCTAGCACAAGTAACGCTCCTAATAACACAGCTGTCGTACCTGATCCTGGAATTCCAAGACTTAATAACGGAACAAACGCGCCACTGGTAGCTGCATTGTTAGCAGTTTCTGGAGCTGTTAATCCTTTTATGGAACCTTTCCCAAATTGCTCAGGTCTTCTCGATAATTTTTTCTCAATAATATAACCAATAAAAGAAGCAATCGTTGCGCCAGCGCCCGGTAACACACCAATGATAAATCCAAGAAAAGATTGCCTTGTTGCTGGCCCTTTCATTTCTTTAAGATCCGATTTCGTCAGCTTGAGACTACCAATATTTTGGTGTATATCGTTCTTCTCTTTAAAAGAGTTAATGATTAAAAAGCAAATTTCAGCCAAAGCAAACAAACCTAGAGCTATAACTAAAAATTCAATACCACTTAATAAATTTGTCATCCCAAACGTAAAACGAGGGGTTCCTGTTTGCGCATCAATCCCTACTGTGGCAAACATAAAACCAATCACTCCCGAAATAAACGCTTTCGCAAGAGAACCTTCTGATAAACTAGCAATAGCCGTTAGCGCTACTAACATTAAAGCAAAGTACTCAGGCGGTCCAAATGCAATCGCCACTGAGGCAAGCATTGGAGCAAATAACATGAGTAATACAATTCCTACCGTTCCACCAATAAAAGAAGAAATAGCTGCAATGGCAAGTGCTTTTCCCGCTTTTCCTTGTTTCGCTAATGGATGACCATCAAAAGCTGTGGCTACTGTTCCAGATATACCTGGAGCATTTAACAAAATCGATGATGTAGAACCTCCAAATACAGCGCCGTAATAAACTCCCGCCATCATAACAAGAGCAATAGTAGGATCAAACCCATAAGATATAGGAATCATGACCGCAATTGCCGAAATTGGACCTAATCCCGGTAACATACCAATAAAAGTACCTGCCAACACACCAATAAAAACAAAAATAATCCCTTCTACACTAAAAGCAACCTGAAAACCTGATAGTAATCCTTCCAAACCTCCCATAATAACCTCCCTCTAAAAAGGCATAACCCCTTGCGGCAATCGAATTTGTAATGCGCTCGTAAATAAAAGATAAAATGTTAATGGTACGAGAATAGCTATAACAGCATTAATTACATGTTTTCTATAACCTAATAAGTACGAGCAAAAGAATATGAAGAAAGTGCTTACAATTAAAAACCCTAAACTCTCTAAAAAACTAGCATAAAGAACGATGAGCAAAAACACACCAAGTAATTTCAGCAAATCAGTCTTATTTATATTTAATTTGTCATTTTCAGCGTCCCCTTTTCCGAAAAATAAGATAGTGGAAAGAACTAGTAATAATATTCCTAAAATTATTGGCAAAGCATTCGAATCTATTGGTACATAAGCATAGGACGGCAATCTATAGGCAAAGAAGAGATATAAAATAGCTATGCACCAAAGAAGCACTGCAATTTTTCTATTTAATGTTTTTAACATGTTTATAGATCAACTCCCATCTTGCCCTCATTCATTTTTTAATATTCCTAGCTCATCCAGTAATTGTTCAGACTCTTCTTTCTGTTCATCTAAAAAATCTTTGTACTCTTCTCCATACATGAACATTTCATCCCAACCATACTGCTTTCGAATTTCTTTCCATGCTTCTGACTCATTTAATTCTTTAAACTTAGACACATAAAAATCTATGGCGTTTTCGTCAGTATCAGGTGGTGCAAAAAAACCTCGCCAATTCACAAAATAGGAGTCAATCCCCTGTTCTTGAACCGTTGGAAATTCAGAAATAACTTCTCCCTCTAATCGCTCTTCTGAAGTGACTCCAAGCACCTTGATTTTCCCAGCCTTTGCTTGTTCAATGGTTTCCGCAACACCAGTTGAATAAACATCAGCACTTCCGTTCAATAAAGCTGTTAATGTTCCTCCATCTTGCTCAGATACATATTTAATTTTTTTAATATCTACTCCAGCTTCCTTGGCAATTTTCACAAATTGAATATGATCCATACTCCCAGGAGAAGATGCGCCAATGATTGTAACGGATGAAGGGTCTTTCTTCATATCTTCAAATAAATCGTTTAAATTCTCCCATTTTGAATCTGCCCTTACTGCAAAAGCACCATAATCAGCAATTACATTGGCAATTGGCGTAAAATCATTATGATCATACTGAGATTGACCATTTAATGGCACATCAATAATTGGAGGGGAAGCGATAAACATGTGATGCGGATTTCCTGCTTTCTCAGCTACATAAGCCCAACCAACAGCACCCCCTCCACCAGGTTTATTTACTACGCCAATATCTTGCTCTATTATCCCTTCTTCCTCAAATATTTTGGCAGCCATTCTCGCAGTTGTATCCCAGCCACCCCCAGCACCAGCAGGAGCGACAACCTCAATCGATTCTTTTGGAGACCATTCCCCACTAACCGCTTTATTATTATTAGAACAAGCGATTAAAGTAACCATGCTTACAAACACTAAAATCAAACCCCATTTTTTTCCCAACGTAATCACCCTTTCATTTTTGTATAACAAACTCGCCTGTAAGTGCTATTCATAGTAGAATCATTTGTTCATAGAGATACAAAAACTATCATGCCTTCACCCAAAAAAGTAGTTGAAAATAGATAATTCCCAAAAAGGTCGATTTTTAAAAAATCATATTTTCAAAACACCGTATATAGTTGCTTGTTCAATAAATGGAATACTATATGCCGACATGAAATAATCTAATGACCTTTTTGGGGTAAGAATCAATCAAACTTTTATCGCGCTATTGAAACAGTCACTTTTTAGGTGCACTAATCAATTCAAATTTTATTTGACTTGCTAGTAACCCCGTTGTGCATTGCATAATATTCATTTATATATTTCAATTTTTATAAGGAATTAGATCACTTCTTTATCATTTTGTTTTTCCTTATCAATAGCATAAAAAATATCTGGAAAAAGTTTTTTTATATCTTCGTTGAAAAATAATTCATACTTCACCATTGTATCTCGACCAGGATCAGCATCTCCTTTTTCTATTTTTCTAACATAGATAGTTGAAATACCCAATTCTTTTGCTAATTCTTGTTGAGTCAATTGATGCTTTTTTCTGAGCTGTGTAAATGCTTTTCGTTCCATTAACTATTCTCCCTCCATTTGATAACTTTTTTATCATTACAAATACTATAAAAGATAAACTAATTATCGTCAATGATTTTTAGAAAATTTTATTATCATAGATAAACATTTTATCGGTTGTCCGTTATAATAGAGGTAATTTGAGGTGATCATGTGAAAAAGAACTCTCCTGTATTTGGAAATAGATTGAAATTTCTACGGAAGCAAAGAGATTTAAAACAGGAAGATGTTGCAAAATCTCTGGGTATTTCTCGTGCTAGATATTCCCATTACGAGAACAATCATGTAGAGCCAGATATAGAAATGCTTAAAAATTTATCACAATTTTATAATGTAAGTATTGATTACTTGGTAGGAAATAGCATTAAAAACAAGAATAAAGATGAAGTTTTAAATATTGATCCAGAATTAGAACTCTGGTACAAAGAATTACCAAGCAATGGAGAGGAGGATATGCGTCGTCTTAAAAAAATTTGGGATGTTTTTAAAGAGGAATAAAATTGGTGTTGTAAAGCTTTCTTCATTTTAGAGTGTATAAGAAATTTTTCTATTGGAGTTTGGTTTCAAAAAGGCGTTCAGAAATTTGCTTTATATAATACGTCAACAGATAACTAAAACTTTCATGACCGCCTTTTGTGTATTCATTAATTGTTCTAAATACAAAAATTTTTACATAATATACTTGGTGCGAACCCCAAGTGCACATAAAAACCCAGGGGGATTCGCACCAAAATCCGCTTGCTTTTTTGATGATTTTTGTAATAATATTGAAGATAATTAGTAATATTTAAGATTTTCAACCTAAAAATGGACTGTTTTTGATTATTTTTGTTAGTTTTTAGGATAAAATCGCAGTCGCACCTTATATAGGTGCGTGGATTGAAATTCTTTTATATCACTCTACATCCACAATAATATTAGGTCGCACCTTATATAGGTGCGTGGATTGAAATTGATGGACTTTGACCACTAACAAAAAATCGTTTTTGTCGCACCTTATATAGGTGCGTGGATTGAAATCTTAGATAAAAGATGAATATGTCGTGCCAAATAAGTCGCACCTTATATAGGTGCGTGGATTGAAATATATCCTCATCAAGATCAAATAATTGATACAATTGTCGCACCTTATATAGGTGCGTGGATTGAAATAACAACTTACCGTACATTTCTGTCAGCTGGCCAGTCGGTCGCACCTTATATAGGTGCGTGGATTGAAATAAATTGTGCTCTTACCATTTCTACTATTGCAACGTCGTCGCACCTTATATAGGTGCGTGGATTGAAATAATCACTCTATATCCGTAATACCTTGGTGGTGCAAGTCGCACCTTATATAGGTGCATGGATTGAAATAAATATCAATTCGTCATGAATAGTCCCCCAAAGCGAGTCGCACCTTATATAGGTGCGTGGATTGAAATGTAGAGATTACAACACCAACGCACCAAGTTATTAGTCGCACCTTATATAGGTGCGTGGATTGAAATTTTAATGTTTTCTTTGGCGTTTTCGCATTATATGAGTCGCACCTTATATAGGTGCGTGGATTGAAATTTGCAATAAACAAAATGAAAACAACTAATCAAGTTGTCGCACCTTATATAGGTGCGTGGATTGAAATAAATATTATGGAATATTTTACTGATAATGACCTAGTCGCACCTTATATAGGTGCGATGGAAATTACAGCTGGTATAATAGCCATTTTTACCTTAAAATAATTCAGAATTATCCACCATATCCTTTATTGAAGATGTTTGTAACTTCCCCCTATAAATTTGTAGTTGCCACTAATAAACCAAAGTTTTTAGTGATCAAGTATTAAAAACATACCTATACATAATTTGAAAACTTGCAGGTGTTTCTTAGCCATGTATAGAAGTCTACTATAATAAAAGAGTTAAGGGGAAAGGCGAGTTTTATTATTGAGACAAGAACTATAACTGGGTTATTTACATTTGTTTTATTAATGTGCATTTCAATGGCGAATATTAAGATTTGAAGCACCAAATTGGAAAGGAACATTTTTTTAAGTTCAATGTTAGAGGATATCCTGACGGTGATAACGGAAAAGCCGAATTGTATCTAAGCAAGACAACGTATTCTTTAAATTCAGTAAGCACGAGATGGTATGATTAATTATACTTGTAGCATAGGCATAACATATTAAGGGGTGATTCATTTGAAAAAGTATGCCAACCTTATACCAGTTTGCTTAGAGAATTGATGAATACGCTCTGCTAATTCTCCACGATAAAAAGACTCCCCGTAGCTATCTGCTATTTCCTGTAATGTCGTTTCATGGTTTGGTGCGTACCATATTTCACCTGCTGCAGGTGCTTTTCCTTTAGGTGCAAAAGTTGTAAACCATTCTTTAAATAAATCATCTGTCAGTTTCCGTTTATAAAAGAGCAAGTACCAACATCTGGTGAAATCATTGTACATTCAGATAAATATGAAATGATACCAGGAGATTATGTGTCTAAAGGAGAGCCAGAAATACAGTCTGTAGATACTCCCTCCGTATTGGAACTTTCCGAAGAATTTGAAACACTTACGGTCAATAAAAATAGTAGTATAGAAATTATCGTTAAAGAAAATCCATCACTTACTGTTTTTCAGTGGAACGAAGATGAACAAACAAAAGAAGTTGCTCTTAAAGACAATAAACTAAATGTCCCACAAAAAGAAGGAATTTATATTTATGAAGTGAAAGCCAAGTGGGAAAACGGGGAGGCATCGTTTATATTTGATGTAGAAGTTAAATGACCAAGTACTATCATAAAGCAGTAAAAGCAAATATCTTGTTAATAACTCGCACCCGGATAAAAAAACATCTACTACTCAACAAAGTTAGATTATTTTTAACAAACAGGAATGACTAGCGAAGGAAAAATATTAGGAAAATTTGGCTGTCGCCAATTCTAATAGCGACAACCTTTGTTTTTCTTATACTATCATCCACGAATGCTTTCTACAGTTCAAAAAACCGCACAAGATGTGCGGCATATTTTAAACAGTAATTAATCCAATAGCTACGGTGCTTGCTAAGAGAACAATACTAAGCCCCCATAGCCAAAACAGGGAATAACGAATATGACGTCCCATTTCCAAGCCTGCCAATCCCAGAGCCAACCAGACTGCTGGTGAAAATGGACTAATAAACGTTCCAACAATATTGCCAACAATCATCGCATAACCAGTAGATAGAGAATCAATCCCAAAGCCAGTTGCAATTTGTTCGACTACTGGCATTAATGCGAAATAATACGCATCCGTGCTTAACAACAAATCAAATGGAACACCAAAGAATCCGATAATTAAATGAATATACGGCGCAATGAATGCTGGGATTACTTTGACCACATCTTCTGCAATCGCATTCAACATTCCCGTACCAGTTAAAATCCCTAAGAAGGTTCCAGCTGCTAGTATAATTGTCGCCATCATTAAGGCATTTGGAGCATGAGCGCGAATGCGATCCATTTGATCTTCCATGTTTGGATAATTTAGCGGTAGCGCTAAGCTTACCCCAATCATAAATACAAGCCCTGCTGGGATAATGCCCCATACTAATGTCCCTACAACGGCAACGGCTAATAAAACGTTAAGCCAAAATTTCCAAGCAACAGTTTCTGACGCTTTGTTTATAGTTTCTGACGTAGCGTCTACGTTGGTTACATCAGGCTCCATAGCTGCCGCCGCTTCTACGGATCCGTATGCTTTCGTAATCCGCCTTTTTTCCCGATATCCAAGAACAATCGCTAAAGCAATCATAAGTACAAGTCCAATGGCTTGAACAGGTATTAACGGTCTCCATAATTCCGTGACATCCATATTTAACACAGAAGCCGACCTGCCCAACGGCCCTGCCCATGGTAACATATTCATAATGCTTGCGCTTCCTGCAATCAATAGCAGAAGTAAATATGGATTCATCTTTAACTTTTTATAAAGCGGCAACAATGCTGGTATGGTAATAAGAAATGTAGATGCCCCAGACCCATCTAATTGAGCAATGGCAGCAATAAAAACACTACCAACACTAATTGCGATGACATTCCCCTGCGATACAGTAATCATCCCTCGAATTAATGGATCAAATAATCCAACATCTTGCATAATACCGAAAAAAAGAATCGCAAAAATAAACATAATTGCAACATGTACAACATCGGCAATCCCATCATTAAAAAATGTTCCGATGTCTTCTAGACCAAATCCAGCAATGACTGCAGCTATGATAGGTGTCAACACTAATGCTATAATTGGCGCCACACGTCCGCTAATTAATAATAGTACAATGATGATAATCGTCAAAAATCCATTGATACTTAAAACTCCCATGATATCCCCCTTCTGCATAGCAAAGCGGTATGTAAAACCCCAAAGTCACGCAAATGTTATCTTCTAACGTTTTCTCAACTAGTTTTATGAGAAACAATGCTTTTCACGATAAAAGTTATCGAAAAGTATTAGATTAGTAATTAAAATATCACGGAATGTAAGCGGTTAAAATATTGTGTCGATAAGTATTTTAACTATTATTTGTTTCATTTTGTTCATAAGTTTCACAAAGGACATAACGCCTTTCTGGTCTGCCTACATTTCCATACAGCAGTGTTGTCTTAATCTTTTTTAAGGAAACGAGATACTCTAAGTATCTTCTGGCAGTTGATCGGCTCGTCCCAATTTGTTCACTTAACTCCATAGCTGTAATTCCTTTTACCTTTTTAGTTTGAAATAGATTGGTAACTTCATCTAACGTAATTGAATCAATTCCTTTAGGCAACTGACCATGCGTTTTTTTGGTAGGAGAGAAACCCCCAATCTGTCTTTCCATCAGATCATCGATTTCATGCTGTTCTAAAACTTCTTTCGACATCAAAAAGCGCCGCCTTTGTTGATACTGCTTCAACATCTTTGTAAACCGCTCTGCATCCACAGGCTTAATGATATAATCAATCACGCCACCACGTAGCACTTCCTCAATGACGTTTTTTTCTATCGCAGCGGAGATTACCACAATATCTACTCGTTTACAGTGGGTACGCAATTGCCAAAAAAGTTCCAATCCTTCTACATCTGGGATATAGATATCCAATAATATGAGATCTATTTCTGTCCCTGGCTGCCGCAAATAATGATAAGCTTCTTCGGCTGTTTTGACACTTTTTACAACCTGATACCCATCTACTTGTTCCACAAATTGTTGATTGATCGCTGCAACGCGAAAATCATCTTCAATAATTAGTACCTGTATCCCCTGTTTGTCCATGCCTTTCCCATCCCCCTTTCGGCATAATAATGATAAAACGAGCCCCTCCTAATTCGCCTTCTTCCACTAAGATTTTTCCTCCTACACGATCTACAAAATGTTTACTTAACGCTAAACCAACACCACGATGGTCGCCATTTTTGGTCGTATAACCTTGTTCAAAAATATAATCCATATCCTGATGTGAAAGTCCGCTTCCCGAATCATCCACCTCTACAATGACATCTTCACCAATATCTGTAAATAGAACCGTCATGTTACGATTCGATTTTGCTTCCTTTTTCACAGACTCGATAGCATTCTCAAGCAAATTACCGACCGCTGTTAAAAACGCCCGTTGCTTTTCTCCAACAAAACTAGTAGAAAGCTGGCTATCTGGATCAATCGTCATCGTAACGCCAAGTTCGCTAGCTTGATCCCATTTCCCTTGAAGCAACCCTTGAACCATTGGATCAGCTACTTGTTGCAGTAAAAATCGCGAAAGTGTCCCTTGGGTTTTGTTTTCTTGCTTTATATAAGCGATCGCTTCTTCCTGCTTATCTAGCTGTAACAAACCTAGAATAGTATGCAATTTATTAGAAAATTCATGCGTTTGTGCACGTTGGGCATTGGCATATTGTTTCATTTGCGATAACTCTTTTGTAATGCTTTCCAGCTCCGTTTTTTTACGAAATGTAGTAACCGCCCCAATGATAGTATGTTGATGAAAGATAGGCATTCGGTTCGTCAAAACAATGACATCACCAAGGATCATCTCTTTATTAAAATGCTTCTCACCTGTTTTCAAAACATCAAATAACCCCGTATGAGGTAAAAATTCATCAACACTTTTCCCTACATACGACCTTCTATCTATTTCTCGCTCGAATAAAATAGTTTGCGCAGCAACGTTCATCATCATCATTTTCCCTTGGTTATCCACAGCAATAATTCCTTCATGTGTAGACTGTAAAATGGCCTCCTTTTGCAATAATAGTTGAGTGATTTCCTCAGGCTCCATTCCCGATAATAATTTTTTTAAATAGGTAGCAATCAGAATAGCGCCTATAACCCCTATGAAAAGAATACCAAACAGCATTAACCAAACAGATCTGCTTTGCTCCTCAATAATATGTTGCACTTCTTCATTTAAGAAGCCAACCGATACCACACCAATAATTTCTCCACGCTTATCTCTAATAGGTGTTTTTCCGCGAATGGATAACCCTAACGATCCTTCACGCTTTGAGATATATGACTGTCCTTCTTCTAAGGCACGAGCATTATCCCCACCAACCATTGGCTTTCCAATTTTTTTCGGGTCTGGATGTGCATAACGAATGCCTTCCTTATTTCCTATAACTATAAACTCTGCTCCAATATTTTGTTGAAGGGGTCCGACAATATTTTCCATGACCGTTTCCGGACGCTCTAACTCAAAAGCATCGCGTACACTTGGCATATTCGCGACACTTTTAGATACGCTTAACGCCCGCTTTGCTATTTGATCTTCCATCGTTGTTGCTATAAATGAGCGAAGAAACAATCCAAAAATAACAAACATCCCTATAAGCAAGATACTTATAAGCATGATCATTTTCACCTTTAAACTGAAATATCGTTTATTAGCAATAATATCTTTCTTCTTATGTAGAATAAACATCTTTACGCCCTTTTTCATCCTCTCTCTTACTAGTATAATGACATGTTTATGATAGGAAGAAAGAATTTGCTTTAACGAACCGATTGTAGACAGGATAAAAAGAAAAATGGATGCTACTGTGAGCAAAATCTTCTCCCTTCGCTTCTTTCGTCATATGACGATATACTCATTTTTCAAAAAAATCCCTCTCTTCACTTTCATTTGCTCATAGTCAACTATATACTATACATAACTGAAAATATGGGTCATATTGGTAAATGTCCTATTTATCGGAGGCTAAAATGTGAAGAAGCAACGATACATTTTTTTGCTACTGTTATTCATAATTTTCTTAGGAGGTTGTCAAATGGAAAGTGAGAAAACAAAGAAACCTTCCGAAATGAACCCCGAAGACCTGCCTGATGTAAGAGCATTTCAAGATGAATTTACCCGAGGTTTTTTACAATCGACAGAAGAAACAAGACCTGGCTATTATCCATTTTTGTCCGGGACGGGGAAGTATGAAATGGATTTTCCTGAAGGTGGAATTATTGGAGAAAGGGCTTATTCCCTGAAGAAGGATCAATTCGAAAGTTATTTGATTGGAATTCAGAGTTCATTGTTTGAATCATCTATAAATATAACATATACAGAGGAAAAAGAAGGAAATGAACAAATCACGTTAGACATGCTAAGAAGGAGCACTAATGAAGACTTAAAATTTAAAAAAGAAGAACTACAAAACACACGCCTATATACAGCGCCATTAAATGAATATGGTGATATTGGATTTGTGAGCTACATACAAAATTTGAATGGTATAGGAGGAATTCAATTGACTTATGTGTCAGAATGCGTCAAAGAGAATGAAAAATGCTCGAAAAACATTGAAAAACAAAAGCTTGTAATATTAGATTGGATAAAATCAATACACTTTATTAAAAAAGAAAACGAAAGCGAATGATATTGATGCCTAAGAAAGCAACTGCTGGAGATACATTTCAGTTAAGATTAATAGATTTAGAATATAAAGGTTTATCCAAGAAGGAAATGACTAAACGAATTAAACAAATATATTTAGAAGAATATGGAGATAAACTTAATGCAGAAATTGAAATATACCAATCTTCTGAAGCAACTACTTTAACACAAAATTCAGGATATGACGGAACCGCGGTTTATCTTAAAAGACATAATGAAAATGATAAGCTTTTTATTATTTCCCAAGGCTCTAAAGATAAAGTTGATTGGAATTATAATATAAAAGCCATGTTAGCTGGGAAAAATTATTCACAGGCGCAAGATACTCACAAATTTACAGAAGAAGTTATAAATACATTTGGGATAGATAAAATAAGAGAAAAACCTAATATTGTAGGATTATCACATTCACTAGCCCATAATAATAATACAACAGCTCACTTAGTCTATGGCACATTCGATGAAGTGTATAGTGTGAATGGAGCCCAAACTAATTATTATCAACTTTATTCAGCTGATAATAATTTTGCAAATAAAATAAGAAATCAATTTTTCATCTCTCGTTCAGATCCAAATTCCATCTACAACATAGACCCAAACCAACTCCGTCAATTCGCGGAAAACTACTATAAAGACAAAGCAAAAAATATCCACCAAATCATCTCAAAGGATGATCCACTTTATGCTGCAAGTGCTGTGCGTGGCTTCTTCACGCTTGGGAATGTTGAAATGGTGGACACAAATCCTAACTATCCAGGATTGCGATCACTAGTAGAGGATATTCCAGATGAAGTAATACAGGACTTTCAAGAACTAGCCATCCAGTACACCACTGCTTCTAATCAAGGTGGGATAAACGGAGCTATGCAAGATATTTTGGGCGTTAATATGGATGTTGTAAATAAAATCGATGATACATTTGATATACTTAAAACGTATACAACAGATCAAGCTGAAATTGATGAAATGATTCGTCAATTAGATAAAAAAGTGCCAGGACTACTTCAACAAGTAAAAACAATTACAAGTAATTCTGATTTAATTTTTGGTAGATTAGAAGATGCAGGATATATATCAAATGCACAAAAGCAACTTATTGGTAAAGAATTCTCCAACATAGAAACAGAACTAGAAGGGATTCAAGAGACATTATCTAGCATAGTAGATGTGCGAGGCACTGGGAACTTTATCACACAAATCGGCGGGGACATTGCAGCAGCGCTAAAAGTAAAGGGACATATTAACGCGATCAAAGATAGTCTCAAAGTGTTAAATCAAGAAGATCTTCTGAAGGTTTTAGATGAGTTAAAGGCTAGCCATAGTATTATGGAAGTTTTAAGTGGTTTGTCGCATGGTAAAAAATCCTATTTAGGAACAGATATGCTTTTTACTACCAATCATGGGAATAAAGAAATAAAAGTGAATATTTCAGCCGCTTTGCGTATGTATCAAGAAGGGAAAACCGTTTTAGAAGAAAAGCTATCTAAGATTCGTCAGTTTCAAGCAGCAATAGATAGAGAAATTCCCAAATCCTATGACAGAAACAAATATAAAGTGATGCGCAAAATAGATGACATAGAGGCAAATCCTAGTGTATATACACATATTCTTAGAAAGCATCTTTACTTTTCACGATTAGATAAAAAAGTAAGGCGGATTCAAGTCCACGACGTATTTTTTCCATTAGAACATACGAACCTAGATGAAGAAATATACGAACTAAAGCAAAGTGTACAAAAAAGCTATACATATATTGAAAATTATCGCAAAGCCATCGAAGATTTGTTTACGGAAGAAAAAGAAGTCGCTACTTTATTTCGGTTAGTAGAGGGAGAATGACATGAAAGATATAGAATCAATTACAGTAACAGAAAAAATTGTTGCAAGTGAGAATCTCATGCATAAGAAACAAATTCTACGTAACTATACAGAGGACATATTTAAAATCGATAAGACTTTTTTCAATCTCATGGATGATATTATTGTTAATGAGGATCAAAAAGGTGAAATTGTAGAAGCAATGAAAGAAGAAACAAAAAAGTTAACGACGTACAATCGTAATTTACTAGAACACATCGATAAACGTATGAATAAGATTGTGCAAAGGCTAGATGAACAAGTCGATGAAATAAAAAGCCAACGCATGACCATTACCTATGAAAATACACCGTCTGCGTAACGATGCACTCCAGCCTGTGGTAGAAAGGCAAATTATTCTCCCCCTATCAGTCATCATCCCCCACCCTCACTGGAACATATATCTATAGGGCTGTCAGCTCCCGCTTTTGCATATGTGAACGAGCAGCGCAAGAACAGCCCCCTAAATATTTACCTATTCAACTGCTTTTATTGATTTGGGGAAATGAATATGGCTTCACCACTGATAATCGTGGTCATCTGTTTGTTTGCGGACTTAACCGTTGAACTAACTGCTCGCTTTCTATTTTTTCTGCATGCTCACGTTCTTTCCGATGACCTGACCGTTTAATACATTCACATTCCTTTTTCGTGCCCCAACTTAACAGACGTATCATTTCAGCAAATCCGAATTTATATAATATAACACATGTTTTTTCAGAATACTTCCCAATACAAGGTGTAAAATCAGCTTCAAAAGTTGCTCGATGAAACCCAATAAATCCTAAAAATTCATTCGTTTCCTTTTCTTCCACAGCAAAAAGTCCATATCCATTCGCTTTGATCTTATCTACGATTAATGTGTAAAAAGCCTTTGTTTCTTCGGTTGATAATGTTTTAGGAAAATACTGCATCACGTTTTCATCCGCATTTAGTGCCGAAAACGGAACTATATCTGTTTCATCCCAGTCACGCAATCTTAATCTGGACGCCTCTACATAAATCATTTTCCACCTCATTTCTTTTAATATCATACAATTTTAATACAAAATCCCCTATTAATCGATACAAAAAACAGCGGAAAAGTAAAACACTCTTCCACTGATCCTTCCTTTTTCCAGCAAACTTACTTACCATACTAATTAATCATCTGTCATCGTCTTTTTAAAGCAATGTACATGAACAAAGCTGCTGCCAAAACCCAACCATTAATGATTGCTAGCACCCCTATAATGACCACTTATACATAAACGCATGCCGCTCCTTTTTACCAACTCGACTTTTTCACACCTGGAATCTGACCTTTATGTGCATATTCCCTAAAAGCAATTCGAGACATTTTAAACTGTCTCATATATCCGCGAGGTCTCCCAGTAATCGCACACCTTCCTGTTAAACGTGTAGGGGAAGAATTCCGAGGAAGTTTTCTAAGTGCCTCATAATCTCCTTTTTCTTTTAATTCTTTTCGTAATTCAGCATATTTTGCTACCATTTGTTGTCTTTTTTTCTCTTTTGCAATTTTTGATTTTTTTGCCATTAATCTCACCTATTTCTATTATTTTTAAAATCAAATTCAAAAATTATTGTTTTGTCTAGTTTTATCAGCTTAACTTACCGTAGCATCTCAACGGACTACCATTTTCTCTAACTTAGATTTCCTAAGTATAAATTGTAAGCCTTACGATTTGAAGTTTAAAAAAATTTATTTTACGATACATGCACGAAACTGCATTTAAGTTTTTCTTTATCGAGATTCTTCCTAATACATACAAGCTCACTTTTACGTTGTTCATTGCCCCTATTATTTTTCTTCCCCTGCAAAAATCATATGAACGCCTTGAAAAATAAATCGTCTATCTAACCCATCTATGTTTAATATCCCTTTATAACGATATAGGTTTTCTCCTTGCAGTTGAACAAGATAAGAAAACCACATGTTGAGTTTCCTTAAATTAAGCGGTCTTGATTCCTGTAAGGAGAAGATGTTACTTTCTCATCATGATGACCTTGATCTGAGGAATAGGAATTTAACGTAAATTTTTCATGCAGATTATAAGAAAAAATATTTCCTACTCTATACAAATCTACCTGACTGTTTACACATAAATATGTAAAAGCAGTAGGATTGATTCCATCCAAACGAGTTATTAGCTTTTTTAAAACATTTTTCGTTACTAAATCTGTTTTGTTTACAACAATTACATCTGCAAAAGCAATTTGACTTCATGCTTCATCCTTTTGGTCTAAATGATAAGAAATATGTTTAGCATTAACAAAGGTACAAACACTGTCGATAACGTATTCTTCCACCATGCTCTCATCCATCAAGAAGGTTTGCACAATTGGCGCAGGATTTGCTAATCCAGTTGTCTCTATCACTATTCTGTCAAACTCAATCATGTTCTGTATCCTTGAGAAAGAAAGCATATCGAATGCAGCAATTACATCTTTACGAACATTACAGCAGATACAACCGCTATTCATTTCGATGATTTCTTCTTTGTTTTTTTCAATGAGCTGATCGTCTATACCAATATCACCAAATCCAATTTACACTAACTGCCATCTTTTCGTTCGTTTGCTCTAGAAGATGATTCAAGATGATTTAAGAAAGGTTGTTTTTCCTGATCCTAAATATCCAGTCACAATAGTCACAGGAGTTCTCATCTCCATTTACTTTAGCATCCTCCCTTCCTCTCTTTATTAAAGATGGACATAGATAGTAGATGTCTGCCTAAAACTAATGGCGTACGCTCTGATCGAGTAGAGGAGATTCTTTAAAATGGGCAATGTTCAAGGTTTTTCAAGAGATCAAATAAGTTTTCAATTACTGTCTTTAGATGAAATGATTGATAAGGAAAATCCTGTTCGAGAATTGATGCTTTCGTCGAATCACTCTGCTTGGTCGATATGGGAATTAAAGAATATAAAAAACATAATCCTGGACAACAACCGTATGAGAGAAAAGATTTATTAAAGTTGTTCATCTATGGATACTTTAACAAGATCAGATCTTCTCGTTTTTTAGAGACAGAATGTAAAAGAAATATCGAGTTAATGTGGTTAGTAAATGGAATACGTCCTGATCACGGAACTATTTCATTATTTCTAAAGGAAAACCGTAAAGGCTTTAAGAAAGTTATGCGCACTTTTACATGCTTACTTAAAGGATGGGGATTAATTGATGGCAAGCTCATTGCCATTGATGGAACAAAAATACGAGCACAAAATAGTGAGAGAAATTACATTACTTCAAATGGATTAACAAATAAGATGAATTATATTGATGAAAAGATTGAACACTACCTCCAACAACTAAAACGAATAGCACAGGAGGATGAATTAACAGAAGAGAACGTTTCATCTATCGAATCGAAAATTGATAAATATCAAAAGAAAAAAGAACATCTAATAGAAATAAAAAAGAAAATGAATGAAGAAGAAAAGAACCATTGACAACTACAGATCCCGAATCTAGAGCTATGAAAAATAACGGGAAAATAGATGTAGCTTACAATATGCAATCTTCTGTCGATAATAAGCATAAACTGATTGTCACTTTAGATGTAGTAAACGATGTAAATGACAGAGTCAACTATCCCCGATGGTTTCAAAAACAAATGAAATATTATCAAAAAACAAAGACAGAGTCATAGTAGCTGATACAGGATATTATAATGCAAAAGAAATAAAAGATTGTTTAGATGACGGAAACACTTTGTATTTAAAACCTCAAAAAAAGAAAAGTATGTCAGGAGAGCCTACTTATTCAAAAGATAATTTTCAGTATCAAAAAGAAACAGATACTTATCGTTGTCCTCAAGGACAAGAACTTCCTTACATGGAAAACACGTCTAAAAATGGTTTGAAGTACAAAAGGTATATTGGAGGAGATGTTTGTTTATCTTGTCCTGTATATAGTTTATGTACAAAAGCTAAAAGAGGAAAAAATATTCAACGCTGGGAACATGAAGAACTTCTCGAAAAATTGAAAGAAGATACTGAAGCCAATAATGAAATTTATAAAAAACGATCACAAATTGTGGAACATCCTTTTGGAACCATTAAGCGATCCTTTGGTTATACTTTTTTTCTAGGGAAAGGGCTGGATTCTGTGAACGCGGAAGCGGCTCTAATTGGTGTTGCCTATAATTTCAAAAGACTAACGAAAATCAAAAAATTTCGGATATTGTGGAGCTATTAGTAGCTTAACCACACCGAAACTCTTTGTTAATTTCAATATTAGAAGTTTTGCAAGCAAAATGAAGAAAAAAAGTACGTTTGAGTGCTGAAAATTGAATATTTGTTAGACAGTCTGACGTACGGTTCCGTATACGGCGGTTCAATAGTTTCAAACTGGTATTGGGTCTTACGCAATGTTGGTGAATGGCAACCTATGGCAATGTGACTAGATATGATTATTTTATTAATATAATTATTTTGTGGTATGCAATACACGGATATTCAAAACTAGCGCGTCCATACATCATCCGTTTAATCATTTTTAGTCGATTAACATGACCTTCTTCGACAAATCCATTGCTTTCCTCAAATGAACATGCATGGAGAGTAGACGGAAAATCGACAAGTAAGCGATCGATGAATGCTTTAGTTAGAGAATCCTCACGACTTTTTTCAAACAGGACAATTTCCCGTAATTGTTCTTTATCCCGGTTTTAAGCCGCCTCTCGAAAGCCTTGAATGAAAGCAAAATAGGGGCGTAGTTCTGGATATCTTTTAAGAATAATATAAACGAACGCCTTGTCTTTTTCTTTTGTAGAATACCTCCATTGCCATAAAGCTCGACGAATTTCATTTCTTGTGTAATAGCTTGATGGCTGAAGTGTTTGTCCCTGTTTTCGTTTTCTGGGAATCTCGGTAACTAGCACTCGTACAGAACTATAGGGACCTTTATATCCCTGTTCGGTGATGGTATTGTAAATTTCCTGAACAGTACGTCCATTTTTTTCTAAGGTGAAAACAGTTTCAGTCCAGTCATTAATCGGTTTTGAACGTTTTTTCCGTTCGCCTGTGTCTGGCTTTTTCTTTTAAGAGATCTGCCTTTACAGTTCGCCAATCCATATTCATCGTTGTCGCGATATGTCGGATGGAGTGTCCTTCCCCTTTTAACTTTTTGACTTGGATAGCTCGTTCCCATTTTTGCTTTGCATTTTGTTCTCTTCGCTTTTCCTGTTTCGTTAATGGTAGTGGAGAAGATGATGGAGACGGTTTATTCTCTTTCAATATCCGCGTGGGAAGCACTTTTTTTATAATCTGATTATGCAACGTCCATAGATTTTGAATAAGATGAAAACGGTCATGTATTTGGATGGCCTGCGGGAAAACCTCATTAATTGCTTCTCTAAAAAGGGCGAACCGATCTCTCGATATTCTTTGGATGACAGTATTGTATTGCGCCAACCATGTCTTAAGTGTTTCAGCTGTTCGATCGGGTAATAAGTCAATGGGATGAGATGTTTGAGGATCGCAAATAATAACCCCATACTTGTGTCGCCGTTTGAAAGCAAAATCATCAATACCAACGAAAGGGACTCTCCTTTTTTGGCAGAGGTGTTTTGTAGATAAGAAGCAATAAAGAATCATGGCTAACCGGCATACCTAATGTCCGGCACACTTTTTCTGCCTGCATTGCATTCGTTGAAAATGCAACCTCTCAAAGAGCATTTTCCAGTCGCTGAGTACGTCTGCGATAAGGAGCTATCCAAGGTAGTCGTTCTGTAAATACTTGTCTCTCACATTTGCTATTTTTGCAGAACCATTTATAAGATTTTACATGAATAAAAACTTTACGTTCTTCTATAGGGAGATCTGAAATCTTACGCATATAGGAGCTATGACGATTAAAAGAACGCTTGCCGCATGTTGGGCATAGGGCGGAAGACGAACAACAAACTCCATTCGATCAGATTCCTCTAATACCGATTCAACCTTAAGAAAGGGATCTAGTCGTTTCAGAACATTTTTCATGAGAATCACGCCCTTTTTCCTTTTGGTTGTTATATTCCCGTTTTATTGTCAAATAACACCCACCAAAAGTGCGTAAGAACCATTTTATCATTGATATTTATAAGCTCTCACTGCACCCTCACAAGACCTCCTCCGGTAAGAGCGGAAACTTTCCTCCCATGTAACTGCTAGATCTACTGTATAGGTTTCGCAGTATTGGACTTTGTCTTGTTGTGCAGACTTATCCGACCTAATTCAGCCTTCTATCTAGTTCTGTTCGTCAGTTCAGGAGTTTGCGTCCAGCTTCCTTTATCCATTACCTCACGACAACCACCTTGCCTTTCGCTAACAGTTCCTACTGCCAAGCCTGTAGTGGACTCTCACCACCAAGTTTCCACCCATGCAGGGCGCACCCAAATGAACAAATCGTAATAGTTACGATTTGTTCATTGCTACTTACTTTAACATGAAACATGTAATGAGCAAACTATAAAAAAATAAAACGAGGTTTACTTCATAATACAAGACATATTCAGAAATCCTAGCCCCTGGCCTCTCAAGCCAAACCAATAAAAAACAGTAGCAATATAAAACGCTGCTGTTTAGACACGCTGGAACATGGAAAACTTAATAAGGGGTATCGTCAGGAAAATGCGAATTTACAACGCTAAGCACATTTTTGAGACGATTCCCACCATTTTTAACAATGTTAAGAAAGTTTCAATGATCTTAATGAATCTAATGAGACTGCTTTTTCCAAGTGAAAATGATATTCTCCTAGCAAATTAATATGTTCCTAGCCTAAAGGAGACATGTGGTACAATAATTTTTCATTAAAGCTACCTGTTT
The DNA here is from genome assembly GCF_900166595.1 of Virgibacillus dokdonensis. Lineage (NCBI taxonomy): Bacteria > Bacillati > Bacillota > Bacilli > Caryophanales > Bacillaceae > Virgibacillus > Virgibacillus dokdonensis. The sequence continues at coordinate 3,206,443 of NZ_LT745763.1, forward strand.
GTTTTTTATATTTAACTGCTTTTGTTAGATGTAAAGTATTCCAAGCACTTATGGCATTGATAATTATGTTTAAAGCACTGGCTCGTTGTAATTGATGCTGTATGGTTCGTTCCCTAAGCTCTCCTTGTTTTCCAAAGAAAATAGCTCTTGCCAGCCCATTCTGGCTACTCCTTTATTCAATCCTTTTTGTGTTTTCCTTCTTAAAGATTCATCCGAAATATAATTTCGGAACAAAGACACGGTGCCTTGATAGCTATTGAACGGAAACAACCATTAGAACCTTTAATACATTCAGAAACTTCAATCTCAGCAAAGGTGTCACATGCCTTGTTAGAATCTATATTTTATCCAGGCAGCATTCTACATGACGAAGCAGTGTTGAAAGAAATAAAATTGTCTCTGCAGGCATCCTTTTATCCCTACAAGATACCACAGAAAAAATCTCGGGATGAGACATAGCAGTCGTTGGATTATCTGAACAGAGCGATGCCATTGTATCCACCCGGTGGGGTTAATTTACAAGAGACTGTTATGCTCCTTTAAACGACCAATCCTTTTCCAACTTCCACTTTCAATAATTTTCTTTAATTCATTTGGCATTATTTCTTATCGTCCGAATTGCCTTTATAAAAAATATTTGTGCCAATATATAATAAAATTATTGATGAAATTACTATGATAACCCATAATAGGGACACAATGTACTTAAAGGATAAAAGAAAAAATGTCATCCCGATAATAATAAAAGCTAATCCTATCAAACGATGATTCGTCATAAATATGATCCTCCCTTTTCAACATGATATACTTTACCACAGATTTTTTTAATAAAAGACCATATAACTATTATAGATGAAACCCTCCCTGATTATTACAAATGGTTTATTATTAAATAACAGTGAAAACTCTGCAACTAACAAATGTCTATTCCATCTCTTGAAATCACAAATTTCTTAAAAAGTGAGACAAACAAAATCCCCGGGCAAACAAGAAAAGCGTGAAAAGCCAAGCTTATCTCAATTTTCTTCTTTCACAAAAGGTACTTTTTATAAAACAATCTCCATTTAACCTTAAGACATCACCATATTTTCTGCTTCGTCTCGGTTAGAGTTTTATGCTATATGACAATCCAAGGAAGTACCACACCACTTCAATCTCGTTGGAATGTAAATACATTTTTCAACAAATCATAATCAGAATCTATTTTTTATCTTTCAAAACCCTCGCTCTACTAAGATTGAAATGATAAGCTTTATCAATTTAGGAAGCCTTCACAGTTTTGTTTCTGTTTAATTTTCTAGTATATAGTAGTAGTGCTATTGATGAGAAGCTCAAAATAATCATTGAAATCACTCCTGCCTCAGACCCAAATTCACCGGCATGTAAAAGTTCATTTTGACTCACTTTAAATTTCAGCAGACTAGTTGCTTCTCTACCACTTACGGCAAATCCAAATACAGTTCCCTCACTTAAATTCCACATTGCATGAAACGATATAGGCAATAATAGTGAGCCTTTATAGTCAAGTAAAAGAGCCATAAGTATTCCAAAAATAGTTAGTCCAATAAATGCCGAAAAGGAATACCCCGGGTTGAAGAGATGTGCTAAAGAAAATAATGCAGCCTGTAAAAGTATTGCTACACTAACTGGTAAGTATTTTTTCAAGTGATTATAAAGAAAGCCTCGAAATAAAAATTCTTCTACCAATCCTACGCAGGTGTGAATGATCATTCCAGGAGCAAATCCAAACAAAATCCAATATGGAACACTATTTGATAGTCTTACTAGCTCTGCCCCAGTCAACATGTAGGTTACAATAATAAGTGTTTGAACTGTTAATGCCATGAAAAAGCCATTTAATATTTGTAAACTATTTCGCTGGGTTGTATCAAGTCCTAAACTCCTTAAATAGGTTATATCTCTATACCATATTATAAAAAAACCAAATAAGCCTAATAACTGACCAATTCTTTGGAATATTGATATTAATAACTCAGAATTTAAAATTAATCCTATACTACCAAACATAAAAGCAACTATTTGGGAGAAGATAAAGGCAAAAACAACGAATAAAACATATTCCGACAATTGTCTATTAATACTATTCATATTATCACTCTTCTAACTCTTAATTTACATCACAATCCGATCTAGTTTATTCTCAAATTGATTTCCATTCTAACGTAACGATAATCCATTTATGACCTTAGGTCTCATTAGCGCCATTTAAACGTAACCTTACCAATATAAAATAGTACAATAGTGGAACCAAAGAGTACTAATATATTAATATAAGCTGGAAACATAGGTGAAAAACTATCAAACATGACAGTACGAAGTAAATCCCCAAAGTAAGTAAAGGGTGAAATCATCGCTATTTTTTCAAAAATATCGGGAAATATTGTTAATGGAAGCAGCACACCACTTAACATTAATACTGGAGCTGAAATACCTCCTAATAATGCGCCAGAAACCTCTACTGAATTAAATATGCTACCGAAAATAAATCCAAGAGGTAAAATAAGGCACATTCCAAGTAAGGAAGCCCCATAAAATGGGATGAGGTGCTTTAGTTGGATGACCTGTATAATAAATCCAACACTAAAAAAAAGGGTTATTTGAATAATTGATATGATAAATCGGATAGTTATCTGTGATAATAGAAACTCTCCCTTCGATAAAGGCGTCACTTGAAATAACTTTAAAGTTCCCTTCTTCCTTAATTCAATCAAGGGAGTTGTCGTACCAAAAAGCCCTGTTGACAAGAGTGCAAATATTAAAACACCCGGAAACATAAACTCAATAAAGCTTAATTCCATCGATTCTGAATTAGGGATAAGCATTCCCATCAAACCAAACATAATTAAGAAGGTCACAGGAAAAATAATTATAAAAAAAGCTGTTTTAAAATCTCTCATGATCTCCAAATATCCTGTCTTTACAAGTTTCACAAAGGATGTATTTTTCATTTTTCTTTACTACCCTCCAATTTTTGTGTTGTTATATTAATAAAAGCATTTTCCAAAGTATAATTATCTTTCCTTGCAAACTTTTGAATGAAAGAAGTCGTATTGTCCGTATCCAAAACGGTTTTGTCATGCAATATTGAAATTCTATCACACAATCTTTCTGCTTCTTCCATATGATGTGTAGTTATCAAAATTGCTTTACCCTCTTTTTTTAAATACTCTAAAATATCCCACATTAATAACCTAATATGAACATCTAATCCTGCTGTAGGTTCATCTAGTAAAAGGATTTCTGGATCGCCAATTAAAGCAACGCCTATATTGACCCTTTGTCTCTGTCCTTGTGATAATTCTCTGATTTGTTTGTCTTTTACATTAATTAAATCGAGTTTGGTCAACAATTCCTTCACAGGAATACTTTTTTTATAAAGGCTACCAAATAGTTCCAGTATTTCTTGAATGGTTTGTCTCTCAAATAAGGAATATTCCTGTAATTGGATCCCAATATATTCTTTTATTTCCTTAGCCGAGAGTTTCTTTTGCTCTTTATTATAAATGGATATATCACCTGAATCTGGTTGTCTAAGCCCTACTAAACTTTCAATTAAAGTGGTTTTACCTGCCCCATTACGCCCTAATACCCCTAAGATTTCACCTCGGTACATTGTTAGATTAACATCTTGAATCGCCAAGACATTATCATAAGACTTTTTTAAGTCATTTACGGATAAAACAACTTCATTATTCATTTGATATCAACTCTTCTCCTTTAAATAAGCGTCCAGACTCTTCGTCATATAAAGGTTTTAACAAAGCAGCAAGGTACGCCTCCTCAACAGGCCAAATACCTAAACGATTATTCATCATATGAATATAATGAAAACATAATTCCTCTATGGGTTGTGGAACCTTTTGATCACTTATAACTCGTTCTACTACTTTATTAATATCTTTCGCAAACTCCTCTATTTTTCTAATTAGAACCTCTGGCAAGGAATCTTTAATTAACTTTGTAGTCTCTATTCGTTTCTGACCTGCTTTAAGGAAGCTATCTCTGTACATCAATCCTTTATCAGAATAATTGGCCCCAATCCAATAACTTATATAATTCATTAAAAAAGAGCTCACTTTATTTTGTTCGAGGCATGTATTCATGAATTCCGCCATAGTTAAAAGCCCAATGGTATACCGGTCAATTCTATCTTTATTTATATAATGCATGAAATCTAATGTTAAATTGCTTGAAATCTCAAAAATATCCTCCGCATAGGTTACCCCAATACTTCCACCGTACTTTTCAATTTCGGGTTCATATATGTCCAATTCATAAAAACAGTCATTCAAACCGCTACTATTTTCCACATCTTCTAAAGGCAATATTCTCTCCTTCGTTGTGATGTTGACCTCTAATACCTCTGGTAGCTTTTTCTCCAAATCTTCTTCTATATAATTACAAACAAAATCTAAATCCTCATTATATACTTGCAATCTAAGCCTAATGTGATTACCAGTCTCATCAATAAATTTTATAAAAAACCACTTTTGAACTTTTTCATTTGATTTTAATTCTTTATATAACTTCGACATAATATTTTCTACAAAATAATCAATATATTTTTCTTCTGGAAAGTATATTTTGTAATACACCCATTCTAAGTTTTGGTTCATTTGAATTATCATCCTTTCTCTGTGCTCAAAGCACTAATATTCATACAATTTTTCCCTTAAAAAGAATAGAAACATTTAAGGTTGAAAATACAGCACGTGAAAGCGAAAAAATCCGTCTCCTTATTCCGTATTCAATTTCACCTTCAATAAGTACATGTTTTCAGTTTATTCTGTCCTGTTAAGACTCATAAGCTCTGTGTTTAAGGGCTGACCTGATGTATTAGTATAAAAAGCTTCATCAGAAGATGGTAGAGCCTCTGTAAAAATCACATATTCTATGTCATGATTTTTCTTCTTTTTAAGAACCTCTAAACAATAAGGATTACAAAAATTCATCCACATTGGTTTTCTAATCATTGAATCACCTATATAATAAGTACTCATATAAGTTTCTAATGGGATCCCATGTTTCAGTCGAAAGTCATTAACTTTTATAAAATAATCGACCTCAGATTCGTTATGATGCTTCATAGGTAATTCACTGAAAGGAATTTCCCATTGAGCGCGCTTATAAATGATATTCCCTTCCTGTTCTCGCGGGACAAAAGATATTTGATCCACTTTCTTCTCTTTGTTCTCCCAAGGTCTGGGATTGATCCCTATATTGGTATTAGCTGTCCATGGATTTACTAATGTTAATAAAATATTTGCTGGACCATTAAGTAAATGTTGAGGAATAGTTCCCAAGTATACTGGGGAAATAATCTGTCCCTCATCATCAAGAATATCCAATGTGTGATTATAAGAATTATAAGAAATCCTTAGTTTGGTAATATCTATATTTTTTCTACCGGTATGATATGATAACTCTGCAATACTGTCCACGGCATCTTTTAACACATTAAAGTTTTCCTGAAGGTTAGACCAATCCCCACCTGTAGTAAACTCTGCGACATTCCCTTCGTAGAATGTTGTTTCTATCCAGTCTCTAAGGGACTTTTGATATGCTTCTCCTAACAAAGGAACAAAACGTGAAAAAATATTACCCATCCCTGTTGAAACTTTATTCACAACAATATCGTATCCCTTTTCTGATACGTTGTTAGGAACTATTTGGAAGTAAATAGTAGATGTTGGTTTAGCAATAGAATTTCTCTCAGGTTTATTTTCTGCCTCCCCTTCCCGTACTTTTTGATAGGAGTCTTGCACCATCTCGAAATAATTGAGATTATCATGTCCACTAGCATAAATAGTGAAAATAAAGCTTAATAGATTACAGGTGCCATCCTCTCCATATTCTTTTAAAAAATAATCAACAATCTCTTGGTACATTGGCAAAATCTGCATATCAGAGGAGACTTTTTCATGAATTTTCTTCAGTTGTTCTTCTATATCTTCAGGTAAACTCACGTTTGTGTTGGAAGAGCGGACATCTTCATAAATCATATTCGTATCGTTTATCCAATATGGCTTTTTTATATCCAGTATAGTAAAAATGTTATTAACATGCTTCCTAAGTTTAATAACGTTATTTAACCTTTGATTGACATCTATTTCATAGTCCTTTAACTCCTCAATTAGTCTGTCAATAATAGAAAAGACTTGAATAAGTTCGTCATGATCCACCTTGTTTTCTATTAAAAAATCCTTCATGTAATGAAATATTCTTTCATCTCGAATATCCCATGGAATCATCGGTCTTAAAACTTTTGAAGATAAAAGTTGTCTAATAATAAAGGTTGATTTACTACCTAATCTTTCTTTTATTTCACTTATTTTATAAGTCTCCCTTTCATAGTGTTCGACTAAACCATTATAAATTTTCACAATATTACTATTCTTTAAAACATCTTTAGTCTTCCAGGGAAAACCATCAGAATGCTTATAAGAACTCTTTATAAAGTATGTATGATCCCCAACTTTAACTTGAGGGTTAAATTTAAACATAAATAAGTTTTTATAATAAAGTGCAAATGATTCGACAATAGTAGATATAATTGATCTATTTAACTTTAATGAACTTTTATGCGACGATTCACAAACGGAACTTGATTTTTCTTCTATTGGTATATACTTCAACTGTGTCAGTGCACTGAATGGACTTGTTTTAAGCGCACTTCTTTGTAAATAGGTAAAAGTAGTATTAGATAAAATAGACTTGTAATTATATAAATCCTTTTTGTCTTTTAGGATCGCTTGCGCAAAATCTTCACTTGCAAGAACAATACCTTTCATCATATCGTTAACGTCTTCACTATTCATCAAGTTTAATAAATTATTACTGATACTCTCTATTTCTAGGTTATAGACAGAATTAGCTTCTATCATGATATGTTTGAAATCGTTATATTGTGTTAAGTGATTTTGTAATGTAGCCTTTTCATTAGCCGATAATAGCTGATCTAATCTGTAGATATAGTCCATCTTTAAATCCAAAGATCTTCCATTATATATATCTCTATTCAACTTTAATATATACCTTCTTAATGTATTATCTTTTATTTGAGGAACGCTCTTGTACAGAATATCATTAACTTCCGGCATGGCATGTTGTATCTCTTGTTTTAGGTTATATATTTTCTGATGTAAAGAGTTTGTTTCTTGTAAGTTTAATTGTTCCATAAAATAAGAAGGTACCGAGGCTATTCTTCCTAAAAGAAAATTGGCTGTACTGACTCTTTCTTTTAGATTAATATTACCCATCATATATTTTTCTCCTTTTTGATTAGCAGTTATAAATCACTAAAAATGTTTTACGAAGATGAGAGGAAACAATTTCAGCATAAAAATTATAACTTTCTCAAAAGATTCTCAAAATAAATTCTTACTTATACTAGTAACATAAAATAATAATAAAGTACTTATAAAAACCATCAAATACAATGAAGCTACTACTGAATAACTTATATATATAACTTCTTTTCTCTTTGACATACTATTTAGATATTGTGGTTTTTCTTTATTCAACAAAATAGATTTCAAATATTGAAAGCTATTTCTTCTTAAATTCATATCTTTCGTTAAACTTTCAATAAACCGATATAAGTCACTCGGAAGCAATAAATTTGTATTTATTAAAAAAACAAAGATTTGAATCCCCATAATATAATATGCTATATCCTGTAGCTGACCACCTTGTGTCATAATAATTGTGACCGTTATCGATAAAGAAATGAGATCAAAAAGTGGACCAGCTATCGAAATAATTGCTCTCGATTTCCGAGGCAACTTATATGTATCTGTTAAATCTAAATATGCAACTGGAAGAATATAATATAATAACCCCACACCTATCTCCCTAATATCTCCTCCAAGTACCTTACAAGTAAATGCATGCGATAACTCATGTAACAGTAAATGCATCAAAATCCAAGGCGCTATATAAAACAGTAACGAAGCACTGGGAGGGCGAATTTCAGGATTAAAATTGAAGAAAGCGTATATTAAGTACGAGAGTAAAACTATAAATAAAACACCAATAAAGTACAGCGTGATCTTACTAGGGCTTTTGGCCTCTCTATTCTTTCTTTTAAAGAATAAGTCCATCATGTTATTGATTTTATAGGTACCTAATTTGACTACGCGAAACTTAGAGCTTTTTTCTCCTTTTGAATGAATTTCGTTTGTTGTTTCAAATCCCTTGTATACAATTAAGCCCTTTCCAACAAGCTGTTTAATAAATAAATGTAATTGTTTCTCAACTTGCACATCATTATATTTGTCATGTTTTTCACAAAATTGAGTTACAAGTTCTTCAGCCGTCGAGCATTGCTTTTCTAACAACCTAAATAATTCAACGGCGGAATTTCCAATTTGATAATACTTCTTTGCAACTTTTGAATATAACAAGTACTCGTTACCATTATGGATGAGAGTCACATCCGGATTAATCATTAATTGATTCATGGTTTTCTTAGTTTCATTAGATACTTCATGCTCGTGAAGCATATAGGTTCACCTCCTTAATATTTAGATAAAAGGGAAGATCAAAAATCTCCCCTCTACTATTTAACCAGCGGTTGAGTACGAACTTCCTGTACTGAAAGATGATCCTGCACACGCTGCACAGAAGGCACACGCAACCGTTGCAGCTACGCCTGTATAATTAATGGATTCTGGCAATTCCTCGGCATAGAGCGTTAGTTTTTCGACCTTCTCTCCATTCATATCTTTGTTGGTATACGACATTTTATACATCCTCCTCAATTTAAGTTCATCTATTATCCGCTAGCACAGGCTCCAGTTGATGCACATGATGCTGTCGCTGGACAACTAAAACAAGCAAAACTAGCCGCGGACCCCCAACAACTAGCTATTCCAGTATAGTTTATTTTTTCTGGAAGCTCCTCAGCAAATAGTTCTAAATCTAATTCCTTTTTTATCTTATCATTCATCCTAAACACCTCCCATCTTACATCTAATTCACACAACAACTTGTTATTACCAGCTTAAAGATGCTGCACTGGATTGCGTACTCATTGTTGTACCTGGACAAGATGCACTAGATATTGTTGAGTTGGTTGATGCTGTTGATGGTGAAACAGCTGAATATTGGGATAAGTCCGGTAACTCTTCGGCATAAAGCTCTAACTTTAATTTTTCGTCAACTATCTTTTCCATTTCCCTCCCTCCCTTCACTAAGTATTTTCAATGTTTTTCAATATATATAGTTAAATTCATGGATGTACATTTTAAGGTTTTTTATGATAAATTTGGTAAACTTACACAGTATATCCAAATGCAAATGCTAGTACTTGGTACTGCCGGTATCCATCAATACCACTAATTTGGTAGAATAATCTAGGATTAAACCCAGCATAAACCGTTCCTTCATAACCTAAAGATAGGCTATACAGCCAAGAATAATAAAGAATGCTCCCGGATTGAATTAACATATCCTTATAGCCTCTCAAAGATGGGCTACTTTCCTTTAGAAATTCCTCTAATTTTGCAACTAATACTATGTTGGCTGGAGCTTCTGAAAACTCTTTTTGCAGAAATAACTTTTGTATTTTTTCCTCTTCTACTTCCTCTTTTTTTATTATAGATTTAGAATTTACATCATATAAGTAAATATGATTATTGGAGATACTTTTATCATCTGTATTCCTTATGAGTACATATTGATCAAACATATTTGGGTTTTTAAAACTATTAGAGATAAAATGATAATTGTTGTATAAAATATTTAAAAGATCGTGTAACTTTACTGGTTTTTCATTAAAGAATCGTACAGACCGTCTTTTTGATAATATATCCTCAATGGACGTTCCCTCTTCAGCCAGATGTAAAATGCTTGTACGATCAAACTCTTGCTTTGTTTTAGTTGGATCTACCTTTATCATACTTTTATTTATAATATCTCCAACTATCTGTTCTGGAGCAGTACCTTTAAATGTGATCATTTTTATCACCCACCTTAATTGTTAATACAACAGTTATAATTTCATTTAAATTATCAATCCCTAGGGCCTGTCCCACCTTTTCTTCATTGACATGAATCTCCCCTACCCCTAAATTTAGATAGTGAGCGACAGTTCGAAATTGTGTTAATGCAACTCCCGCATCAAAATGTATAACTTTATATGCAAAATCATAGTATTTTTGCGCAACCTTTGAAAAATCTCCAGTTAAAATAACATATCCCAATGTGTTCGACATATCCTCAGTGCAATGAGTCTCTAATTCATCTATTACATGATTTGGTAATGTAGCCAAACAATGATTAGATTCTTGATAGAAATATGTTCCAATTCCTAAATCTTCTATTCTTTTATTAACAAAGTAGACATTTTCTGATCCGAGATTCCCCCCAGTAGGCGTCCAACGTTTTGCTTTACCTTCTTTATACTCTACACTTTCTCTATTAAATCCAACTGTATAAAGAAATAACTTCGCTAGATTGTCTGTAGAATAGGTATTTTTTTCTCGTGTGGAATTTAAATCAGGCAATTTTTCATTATTTTTTAAAGGTCTTTTCGGAGCACTATAATACCCCTTAGACTCTTTAGCAAGCGCTAAGTTACTAGTTTTATAATGATTTTGATGGTCCTTTGGATTCAATAAGTCGGGAGGAGGAAAAGCTATTTTACTTTCCAACTCTATAATTTTATTAAATATAGCTGGCGACCCTTTTTTTACGTCGCATTGTTCACAATAAGGTTGTTTAACGATATAATGAAATTCTCCGGTGAGGTGCTTAATATTAATGATCTTTACGCCTTGGTGAATTTTCGAAGGGGATATTCTGCTGATAAAATTTATGAGATCGATGATAACTGTTGAAGCGCTTGCTGACATAAAATGAATATTTTCATTTGAATTCGTGTGATCCTTTTCTATATTGATTTGGTTTAAGTAACAATGAAAGCAAAGAGAGTCCTTCTTGCAAAAGTACGGCCCTATAAACACATATGGACTGTTATTTACAATCAGAATCCATGGAATCTCCCGCTTTCTCATTTGTTTATCAAATTCCATGAATTGATCAAGGTCTTCGATATTATTACAAATACCTATACCAATTCTACTCATGCCCTCAACATCACTAGTGTCCGTATATTCAGTGTACTGTCTATATCGAATTGGATATTTAGCTAACTCCTCCAAATATTCCTCTATGTCACTATCCGTTGAATGAATGATTAATTCTGTACTTTTCAAGATTTCCATTGCCTCTGCCGCAGTTGTATTAAAACGTGTCTGATCCAAGTGTCGCTCGAAATATTTACTTAATGCTGTATCCTGCTGATTATTTTGTCTGCCTTGTATAAGACCGCGACTATATAACAATGCTATGGCATCATACTTCGTTTCTACCGTGTGCTCAGGTAAAATATGTTCCAAATCTTCCAGTGTTTTTTTACCATCTAATTGTTTTAATAATGTGGGCAAAAATTCTTTCGTCAACCTCCCCCTTAAAACTTGCTTTTGATTGACCCCATCAAAAATCACTCCATTTTCGATAGGTACTTGTACTGTATTCGTTGGAAAATAAGGAAGTTTTGGGAGCTGAAACTGCGGGTCATGTCTTACTGCCTTACCGATATCCTTTGCCGCTATTTTTTGTATTGTTTTCAAATTCATCTCATCCTTTATTTAATTAAATAATTCCTCTTGAATATGAATATACCCTCTTGTTTTTTCTTCTCTTCCTAAACCACACCTTGGACATCCATGTACTCCTATCACCTGGGATGAAATTGGTTCTCTTGTTACTAAGTTTAGTTGTATAACTTGTCCACGAACATCTGAGAAACAATTGGATAAATTACCTAATAACCAGGATGCTAAAAAACTAGGTTCTGATGGGTGATAACCGGTAGAAAATGTTTGGAGATTGTGATCATAAAATTGCCACACCTCTTTTAATACTTGAGAAACTGGTGAATGCTGCAATATTCGATCAATATAACAATGATAACAAGCGTCTTCTGCACTTCTCCAAATGGGTCCAATAATTACATTAGGCTGATCAATTATAATTGGAACAAATATCTTTTTTTCTTTGTAACTATAATCGCTTATTTTCTTACAAAAGGACACGCAAGGGTTATCTGATATAACTACTATTAACTCCGCTGCTTCTAAGTCTGGATTATTTAAAATAATTGCTTCACTTATCTCGATTGAAGTAGTTGTTGAAATATTTTTTTTCAATATTTGAGATACTTCTTTAGATAAGGGACCATTAGTAAACATATGAATATTCATCTAAATGCCTCCTATGCAAATGGACTCGGATTCGAATTTATTGAAGACTCTTTTCTATCCCCAAGTCCTAAATTTATTGCTGCATCGTATACTCTATTATGCCCCAAGTATCTTGCTCTGTGCACAAAGGATAAGGGCTGTAACCCTGGTATAATAACCTTGACAGTTCTAAATCCACACCTAAGCGCCTCATCTGTAGTAAGATCCACTACAAAAACCTCTAAATTTTTTTCTTTTAGTTTGTTAATTAAAAAGGATAGCTCCATAGCTGAAGATTCTTTCGATAAATTCTTCATATCTAATAAATTAATCTCTTCCCTCGAACTAGTTAAAAAATCAAACTCTTTCATTTTATCTGGTTTCCCCATATAAAGAGCACCATCAAAGACATCCCTAAAATGATCTATATTTGATGTTTTGGGGAACCTATTTTGTAATGCATACTTTACTGAAGCTGTTTCACGGGTAATTTTTGTATAAGCTTTTAAAGGGTCTAAGTCTGTAGTACACATGACGATGGTTGAAATTTTATCATTGTATGGAGAGAACTGGATTGAATAAATTGTCGGTACACCAATATCAGTTGTAGCATCTAAATAATATGTTTTAAGATAATCAATTTTTTCATTTTGCACATAGAACTTTTGGGCCCATTTTGGTAATTTATTATAATCTACCTGTATTCTCCGCCATGAGATTTTATGTAACCATGTTAATGAAATTGCATCCCGCTCTATGACTTCATTGATTCCATTTATTATAGCTTGATTATATGTTGTATGAGTTGCGGTTCCAGTTGAGATTGGTAAATAGAACTCTTCTGCACGACTTTTAAAGGGGATGAATAAATAAGCCATAATTGCTGGAATCCATATAGGTCGCTCTTGAGTTAAGGACATTCCTTTTACCCAACGAATTTTCTCATTTTTATCTGGTTTTCTTACTGGACAATATGGACTGGCTAATTCTTGTTCAGAACATATCGGGACTGTATCTAGATTTAATGCTTCTTCTCCCAACTCATTGGCCGTAGCAAAAATAAATTGATCTTCTGTATAAACAGCATTACAGTACCTTTCAAGCGCCTCTGCATATGCCTTAAGCCTAGCCTCTTCTCTGTCGACATCCCCTCCCGCCCCTGGTAACTCCATTGGCATGCCATAATTATTATTTTTTAGCCTGGCGATGTTACTTAAATTTCCTGAATCACATCCAAACATTATATATTGTGGTTCCCCGGGTGTGTTAGGAAGTTCGTATGCTCCTGTAAGTAGTCCACCTAATGGTTGAGCTAGTGCATCAATCTTCATTTCATTCATGTCCTCTATCTCCTTTACCTTTAATAAACTAGCTTGTTCCTTATAATATTAAACCCAAGTGTTAGATCCCTATATTCGTATTACTAGAACTATAAACTAAATATCCCGCCAGTAGGTTATTGCACTCCTGAATTATCTGAAAATTTCGTTAGTCACATCATATGCCCGATAAGGTTTATTGTCAATGACTTATAGCTGTTTTTCTGTTTACACTTCTCTTCTATATCTGTATCTTCCGAAATTTCAATCCCTAATCGATCACAGAGTAACTGGAGAATTTCAGGACTTGCATTCGTCTTTTGATTCTCTATTTTTGATAGATAGGACAAGGAAACGATACCCTCCGATAATTCTTCTTGTGTCATCTTGCATTTCAATCGGTGCAATTTAATAAATGAGCCAATATGCACTAGATTCACCCGCTATCCTTAAACTAATAACCTTTCTAGTTATATTATACCATTAATTCAGAAAAATCATATTGGTAAAATAATCTGATTTTAGCGTGTTTTCTGAGCTGAATTACACTAATAATTTGTTGATTTTCTTCAAACAGGAAAATATGTGTCAGTGGGGAAGATAGCTCTCTACTTTTTATATTAGAATTTATCGCTAGTTCATCAATAATTATTTCCTCTTGTAACAAAAATTTCTTGTTTTATTTCAAATAAAACAAGAAATTGGAAGCATTTACTTATTTTCTTTTTGCTTATGTTATTTTGTCTAAAAGAAGGAGGTATTTTTATGAGTAGAGTTTTAGTAGCGGTAGTTTCGCCAATCGTACTTTTTTCCTTATTCTTTATCTTTGGCTTTATCATTAATCCAAGCAATGCTTTTAGACAGGAGGCAATCTCACCTATTGTAGACTTATTTGTTATTTATATAATTTCACTCCTATTTTTCTTAATCTAGAGCTACTTTGTCTACCTTATTAGATAAACTAAAAGGAATAAGGTTCATAAATTATACAATTGCTGTTTTTTAGAGTATAGAAGTTATTTTGAATTTCAAATGGTAGAAGCGCAAAACCTATTTAGATATGCTTTAGCTGGAATCAGTTTTTACTTATCACTGTTATTTTTGGAGAAACTCTTAACTATATGTTAGGTATACTAGTTGATAATATAATTATAAAGCGATTGTATTTGAAACTTGTCCAATCAATTGTTCACTTTATTTCATATTTAGGATGGTCTAATAAAAAATTATAAATGCCCATTTAAGTACGTACAAAAATGCTTTTATTTGCGTAAAATAAGCGTGAGGAATAACATAAAAACTCATGGTTAGCAGAGGATTTCATACGTCACGTTAATTAATAGCTACAGCTTTCCCCATAGAGGATTGGAAAAAGCTGTATAAATTACGAATGAGCTAGTATGTTCATATTCCTTTTCATCGCTGTTTCAAGAAACATTTCACCTATCTATACGGGAAATAATGCATACAACCATTAAACAGATACACTAAAACCATTGTTCTTTTCTTCCGTTGATTGCTCCCCATTTTCCTTTATTTGTTCTTGAATCGTTTGGAGCTTCTCTTCTAACTTTATTAATTTTTCTTGCTTTCTTTCACTATAAATTCCTCTATTTGCATCTAGCTTCATTTCGCTTTCAAGCGTGGTTTTTTCCCGCTCTAGCCCTTTGAAAACATGATTCATTTTTTGCGTTTGATCTAACGCAAAGGCTTGGGTAAATAACTGTTCTTCCTCCGATTGTGGAGTCTCATTCTTCTTTACATCTTTTTCCTTCCCAAGTGCTTTCTCTTGCTCTTTCATCTGCTGTTTAACAATTTTACTGTCAAGTTCAGCAATTTGCTTCTCAAATTCCTTCAACTGCTCTTGAATGCTTGTAATATCTTTTCCAGCTTCAAGTGTTTTCTCCGTCAAATTCTGCTTCATCTCCACTAGAGATTCACGATGTTTCATCAAGTTTTCGATTAGGGAATTCTTCTGTTGTCCCTTACTACCATTGAATAATTGGAGCGACTGACTGCTAATATACACACCGTCTTGCTTGGTATTGGATAAATTAGTATGAGAAGCAGCTGGAATAGATTTTGTAAAAAAAGGTACACTAACTCGCATTTCATTACTATGAATCGTCACTTTTGTTCCTCCCCTCTCTTTTAGTATCGGGAGGTCTTTTTAAAAGTAAAGACAAGTGACACCTTTTAACATAGCATCAAGCTCATCCATAGAGGTTTTTTGTCAAGTTACCTTGGCTATAAACGATGAGCTTTAGATACTTATTTCTCGGAGACTAGATAATAAATATGCAATACATCCATTTTAATCCCCTATCCGTACTAAAGTGAATAAGTGAATCGTCAAGCAATGTGTTTTCATCTTCCCTGATTGTTAGTAACACAAGGATATGGCACAAAGGCCTCTGAACGCGAGATTTAGATCAGTTATTTTACAAGCTCAACCTTCCCATTCTTGAAATGGGAGTCTTACAGCACTATATTTCCAAAAACAATCATGTTATCAAACAAACCTCTGTTCAAACACTCATCTTCCTACATTTATTTTTCTTTCGTTTTCTTCCCCTAGCACCAAATATCTTAATTCCGTCTCAGGTATCGCATGATATTCTTTTCGCTTCAGTAGATAAAAGCTTAATCCAAGTACAATCCAAATGACTAGTGCTACTCTAGATTCTATCCCCAAAAATGCCGGCGAACCTGGCGCTAATAATAATCCAATAAATACCAAACTAAATAATGCACCTGTTAAAGCAAACAATTTTTTTACTGGGGCTACCTGTTTCTGAGGATCTCTTGCTTTATTTGACCATTGTAATAAAGAATAAGCTGTGAAACAGGTGTAAAAATATGCGATGGACACGCCTAAGAAGACATATCTACCACCCATAGCAATACTTCACGACCAAACCATGGCACGGAGCTAGCATAGCAATGATGACGGTGAAAATGATTCCTGCATATGGTGTTTGGTACTTCGGATGCAGCTTTGAGAATATTTGAGGTAATCTCTTGGCACGATACATCGAAAATAATAAACGACTTGTCGAAATCATAAATCCATTTAAGCCAGTAAATATTCCCATACTTAGCGCAACTGTTAAAATAATCAGACCTATGACACGAAGTTCCTGCTTAATAACAGCTCCTTTCCCCCAAATAAGTTGTCCGTTAACAACATCTAGCCAAGGCATTGGCATGGCAGTGGTTATTACCATAAGGCTATAAATGAATGCCGCAGCAGTCAAAGCAAAAATAATCAGCACGAACGCTTTCTTGAATGAAAAATTAAACTCTTCTGCAACCTGTGGCACATTATCAAACCCTACATACGCCCATGGAGCAATGGTGACAATAGAAATGATGGCTCCAAAAGAACTTAATTCCGGGTGAAATACAGGCTATTTTCGAAACCAGATATTGGTGACATGCTAAATACAACAAGGATACTTGTAATCATAACAAAACAGAAGATAAACTGTGCGCTACCAGTCAATCCTGTTCCACGGATATTAAAATAGGCAAAAACAAGTAAGGCGGTCGTGGCAATAAGAATTTCGGTAACATACACATCCCAACCGCCTATTTCATACAATTTATACGTTTGTACAAAAGAAGGAAATACATATTTAAACATTAATGCTAACGCAAATGCATTTAATGCAACAATACATATATACCCTAACGTAAGAAACCATCCACTTATAAAAGCATGCGTTCGCCCTAAACCGATAAATGCATAAGCAAATCCACCACCCGAAACAGGGTAGTGCTTAATCAAAAAACCATAACTTACAGAAATCACCATCATCAATAAGGCGCCAATAACCATTCCAATAACCACACCAAGTGGGCCTGCTTGCCCCATCCAGTTGGTTGGTTGTACAAATGCCCCCCAACCAACGGACGAACCTAACGCCATTGCCAACACCCAATGCGGTTTCATTGTCTTTTTCAACGTTGTTCTCTCTTTCCTATTCGTCTCCCGCGTATATCTATGTCTCCCTGTTGTTTATCAACATGTTGCATTCCTTCATTGTCTTAACTTGCGTTTATGAAAGAGGGAAAGCCGTTCATCGAATATGACCTTCGACTACCATTACTTCATTTGATCCTAAACTCCTGCTATCATATCATGAACTTTAGCAACTTCTTCAGCTGGGACTTGATAATAATAAATACCGCCAATGTTCGTGCCGCTTCCTTGCATCATGTAGCTGTTCACATTTTTTCGTACGTCCTTATACCCGAATAACAAATCTTGCATATCATCAAAATCCATATTTGTTGCCATGTTGTTACCTAGTACATCAATTACGCCATTAATTTTATTCACAGAGCCAACGCTTGCACCCTTATTAATAATTCCTTCAATTACTTTGCGTTGTCGTTCTGTACGTCCGAAATCACCTGCTGGGTCTTGCTTACGCATACGGACAAAATGCGTCGTTTTATCGCCATCCATTTCTACAGGCCCTTTGGTAAAGTGATAATTGCCGTCATCCCATTCAACTTCATTATCGACATGAATCGTTCCTAATTGATCGACAAGTTCCTCTAAACCTTCCATATTCATACGTACATAGTAATCTAAATCAATATCAAGGAAGTTCTCCACTGTAGCTACAGACATATCCGCCCCACCAAAAGCATAGGCGTGATTAATCTTATCTTGGACACCTTTCCCAACAATCGTCGTTCTTGTATCACGTGGTATGCTTACCAATTGCATGGTATCTTCTTTTGGATTTAACGAAAGCACCATTAATGCATCTGAACGGCCACGATCGCCGCCTCGTTGATCGACACCAAGCAACAAGATATTCAATGGTTCTGTCGCCTTAATTTTCTTCTTTGCTACTTTTGTATCAATGGTATCTACTGGTTCATTAATTTTGTCATTTACAGTCGACTTTGCATTATTGTAAATCGAAAATGCATACGCACCCCCGCCAAGTACAAGAATTAAGATAATCGCAAGCGGGATTTTTAGCCATAGCTTACGAGATTTTTTGCGTTCACTTCGTTTCATCTGTTTTCACCTATCCATTTCTTTTCTATATTTTCAGTTATTAATTTGTTATATACAACTACTATAATCCTACTTAAAAAGTATACCATAGTTCGTCAAATACAAATGACCTAATGACAACGCTGAGGCTGTTATTAGGTCTATAAGCATAAAACAGCCCACACCTATTACCTAGAAAGGGGATATTTTATGCTTACATTCACTTGTCTTTTAGAATATTACCACCTAGATGTCCTAAGATTATTGTGTGTATTTTTACGCTTAACTCCTTTTATTCATATTTTTATATTACTCCTTGTTTTTGCTCTTCTAAAAAAGGTTGTTTTTTTCTATTATACTTAGTAGCTTCCAATTTTCTTTTTTTTATTTGTTTCTTTGACATCATCATATAAAGTATAACATTGTAAATATTTTTCAGTTTTGTAAAACACATAAAAGGTATGTAACTCGTGTTCTTTTTTTCCGATATCTTTTTTCTCAACATAAATTTGTTTACCATTTGACAAGTTATACAACAATACTAGTTGACTTAGCCTACTGTTTATAGAATTCAAGATAATATTGGTTTCCCAATTACTAGTACTAGTAACATTTCCGTTTAACAAATTACTTGTAAAAATCATGAGGTAAAAGAACCCAAAAAGCAGTACTAATGGAAGTAAATCTTTTACTTCCATTATATTTTCACTTGTTACAGCCACTAAAAAATTCATTACACATAACGACACACAATATATAATATGCTTACATTTTCCTATTTTCCTAAAAGAACTTATAATTAACATCACTATCAATACTATAAGAGTTACAAAAAGAATAAATGCCATAATTATCAATAACACATCTGAAATATTATAGTTTATTTTAACTTGGTAGCCAGTCAAGGTTACAATCAAAGCAAATGAAAAAGAAAATATGATATTTTCAAACAAATTGTTTGTCATTTTTTTGTTTTTATCCTCCAACACTCTGACAATCATAGATCTATTTAAGAAATCAATAAAAAACATGCGTAAAGTTAGTAAGAAGCTAATAATAGCTATTATAGTTTTAGAATTCTTCATAAAATATTGAAAAATTTCCATTTAAACCCCTCACTGCAAAATATTTACTTCCTTTTATTATATACATACATGAAATTCCTTTTTAAAATTATACCATAGTTCGTCAAACACAATTGACCTAATGACAACTCGAAGGCTGTCATTAGGTCTAAACTAAACTGTCATCATACGAGTCGATGATTAATCTCTACTAAACAAGTCTCTTGTATATACTTTATTAGCGATATCACGAATGTGATCATCTAAACGGTTCGCAACAATCACATCGGCTTCTTCTTTAAACGCTTCTAAGTCATTAACGACACGAGAATTGTAGAATGTTTCTTCCTGCAATACTGGTTCGTAAACGATAACTTCGACGCCTTTTGCTTTAATCCGTTTCATAACGCCTTGAATCGCAGAATGACGGAAATTGTCTGAATCTGTCTTCATCGTCAAGCGATAAATACCTACGACATTCGGCTTGCGATCTAATACCATATTCGCAACATGATCTTTTCGCGTGCGATTTGCCTCTACAATTGCATGGATAATATTATTTGGTACATCTTCATAGTTTGCTAGCAACTGTTTTGTATCCTTTGGCAAGCAATACCCTCCATAACCAAATGATGGGTTATTATAATGCCCGCCAATTCTTGGATCAAGTGCTACACCATCAATAATTTGCTTGGCATCCAGACCACGTACCTCTGCATAGGAATCAAGCTCATTAAAGAATGATACACGCATAGCCAAATATGTATTAGCAAACAACTTAATTGCTTCTGCCTCTGTTGAGCTGGTAAACAAGACAGGAATATCTTCTTTTTCTGCACCTTGAACTAATAAATCCGCAAAGATTTTCGCACGTTCTGACTGCTCCCCGACAATAATGCGAGAAGGATGTAAATTATCATATAAAGCCTTTCCTTCACGTAAAAATTCTGGGGAAAAGATAATATTGCTCGTAGCAAATTTAATGCTAATCTCTTTCGTATAACCTACAGGTACGGTAGACTTAATCACCATTACCGCATTCGGATTCGTATCTAATACATTGCGAATGACCGATTCAACGGTTGACGTATCAAAGTAATTCTTATCTGGATCATAATTTGTCGGCGTGGAAATCACCACATAGTCTGCATCTTTATAGGCTTCTTCCATATCTGTTGTAGCACGTAAATTCAATTCCTTATCTTTAAGGAAACGATCAATCTCTGCATCAACAATAGGAGATTGTTTACTATTGATCATATCTACCTTTTCTTGCAGAATATCAAGTGCTACCACTTCATTATGTTGTGCTAAAAGTATGGCATTTGCTAAACCAACATACCCTGTTCCTGCAACTGCAATTTTCATGAAAAGTTCCTCCAGTTTTGTCAATAAGATAAGGTTTTAAAAGCTATATAGATTAATTTATTAAGATAGTTCTCTTATAAAAAATCAAACAGTCTAAGAGCACATATTATTATTTTTTAAAAAATTCTAAAGGTCGTATAAACAACTTTTTCTCATATTGATTTAAGCTAAAAAACCATAGTAGGATAACTGATACAATACTAAATATAAATAACTCAATAATTAAAGTTAACAACTCTGAATTAAAATTTATTTTTTTTATAACTAATCCAATTGTAAAAAGTGCGATGAAAGAAGTACTTAATTTAAATATCTCAGACCAAAACTTTATTACATCTAGTTTGACTTTTTTATAATAATAAATGTTCATTACCAATACATTGCCTACTAGGTAAGAAACACCCGTTGCGAAAGCTGTTCCTATTCCACCATAGTAAATGGCCAATGGGATTGAGATAACTATATTTAGTAAAGACATAATAAAAAAAGTAATTGCTCTAAAACCATACATATTCTTTGCTTGTAGTATTACCAGACCAATATTTTGAATTAAATCAACAGTAAACGGAATTAAAATTATTAATGTGATATAATAAGATTCACTAAATCCGCCCCCAACCCATACATAAATGAACTCTTTTCCAAATAACAAAAATCCAACTAATACTGTACCTAATAAAATGTATTGTAGTCTACCAATTCTTATAAAAATTTTCGTTAACTGAATATCTGAATTTCGATTTGTTACAACCTTTGTAATATTCGGTAAAAAAACACTGGTCATTGAAGTAGATAAAGTCATATAATACATAACTATTTGTGAGCCAATAGAATAAACCGAGACAGCTGTAGTTCCCAAAATAGCTCCTAAAATTAGTTGATCTGACCTCCAAAAAATTTGATCCATTACGACAGTAATAAAAATAAAAAATGAATATCGAAGCATTTCTTTTAAAAGATTTTTATCCCAAAAATGTAACTTGATTTTCACTTTAAGATTTTTAATTGAGTAACCAATTTTCAAAATAATACCAGCAACTACAATTAAAGCTTGGATAACTACAACAACTAATGCACTTGCTTCTATTGTGAAAACTGTTACAACAACAATAGGACGAATAACAGTTTGTATAATAGACACTAGTCTTAAAAATATAAACTTCTCATGCGCGTTTATAATGGAATTAAAAACAGATGTCGAAACAGTAACAGAAGCTGTCAACAAAATAATGATATACATTTTTTTTGCGTCTACTAACTCAGTTTGAGTTAGAGAATTTCCAAATATAGCATCTAAGTAGAAATAAAATACAACTCCTACTATAAGTAAAAAAAAGGTTATTGTTGCATATATTACTGCTGAGATAGCAAGTAAATTTTCTTTTTTTTCTTCATCATTTAAAGCAAGATATTTTGAATAGTACCTAGTTACAGTATTAGATAGACCAAAGTCAAATAAACCTAAATAAACTAAAACAGAGCCCATTAGTTGATATAAACCATACTCATCTTTCCCTAAAAAATGTATTAAAATAGGTATATAAATAAAGCCAACCAAAGCAGTTACTATGGTAAGCGTATATGAAAGTACAACTCCTGCTTTTCTTTGATTTATTTCCAAAACACATACCTCTACAATTTATTATTTTGTATTCTATATTATCATTGAAAATTTTTAATTAACTTTCTTTCGTTCATTAAACACCCCAAATACACAAAATAAACTATATGTATTCCCATTAATCGTGAATCAATAAAAAATAAGTTTTCAAATTGCCCCAGTAAATAAAAGCCAATAAAAAAACTAATATACTCTAAATTTTTGAGTTTTATTGACTTGGTAAATATGTAAATACTTATCGCAACAAAGAAGACAAATGATATAAACCCATATGCACTTAGTACTTGAATAAAAATATTGTGAGCATCTCGTAAATTGTAATCTAAAAAATAATTTTCGCCTTTACCAAACCATGTTACACCATTATTTATGATACTACCCCAAAATTCAAATCTACCAGAACTTATATCTTGACTGCCTCCCCATTTATAAATAAGCATTTTCATTACAAATGAATAAGACAACAATATGCCAAATAATATAGTTATAAGCGCAATAATTTTTTTTACAATTATTATATATGACGTATTGCTTTTCATTATATCATTAAAAAAATAGAATGTAGATACAACAAAAAAAGATAAGATTGCAGTTCTGGATTGGGTTAAAAAGAGAAATAAGAAAAATACTAACATACTTATATAGATATATTTATTGTTTATTTTTTTTGCTCTCAAAAGAGATAGTAACAATATTCCAGCAATACATAATATAATCCCTAGGTTATTATTTGGGTTATTTGGTCTAATTAGGTATAAAAATGGAGTTAACGATATTATAAAAGAGAGTATTACACTAAATTTGTATTGATAAATATTTGAAGTAAAAAAAATTATTGGGACAAAAACTGCATATACCAGAAACTCAAACATATTAAATTCATTTAAAGTGTATTTGGAATAGAATATAAAACATATAAATAGTTCCCATGTAAAAATGAATATAATTTTTTTCAAATGTAATTTTAACCTACTTGGATTGAATATGTTCCACAAATATTTATTAAACGAAAAAAGGTAAATAACAACACAGGCAGCCAATAAAATTATCCATTTATTTGTAATCTTATCAGGATCAATATAATAGATTGTCATCAGATTACTTATAACCATAATAATTGAGAATAATAGAACTAATAATATTTTGTTAATTTTAATGTTCATTACTGTAACCCCATTATCACATAAAGTCCTTTAATTTTTTATACCAAACCTGTTTGCTGAATTTTTCTGCATATATTTCGTAAGCTTTTCTCCCCATATAATCCCTTTTCTCATTATTATTTATAAGTTCAAATATACTAGTACAGATTTGTTCTACATTATCTATATCGACCACAAATCCTGAATAATTATCCCTTACACTCTCTGGTAACCCTCCTTTATTAGATACAATGCAAGGTATACTATTTTTCATAGCATCTAATACAGAAATACCATGGGTCTCTCTTTTACTAAGCTGCAAATACAAATAAGCAATTTTGTATAAATCAGCTACATTCTCTTTAAAACCGATAAACTCTATATTACTATCATTTTTTGTTTCTAAAATATAATAATTTAAAAGTTCTCCATCACCTGCCCATAGGAATTTTATGTTTTTTTTGTACTTATTTACTTCTCTTGCTACTTTTACCCATAAATCGGGGTTTTTATACTCTCTAACATGACCAAGGGTTAAAATAACTTTTTCATTACCTCTAGTAGTTGTTTTACCAACTAAAGGCATGCTTGAAAAATTATACAATACTTTCACATTCTTTTTATTAATTGCCCAATTCTCTACTATTAATTTTTTATTGTAATTTGATACTGTAATGATTAAATTATCTTTTATCATTTTGGCAATAAAATATTTTACTAACTGAAATAACTTTTTAAAACGATTGGTTTTAGTCGCATCAGAATGAACGAAAAAACGCACCTTTATTCTAAAAAACAAAAGAAGAATAGAAGGCAAATCACTAATTAAATCCCACTGAGTGAAAATAACTTTATTGATTTTCTTCTTAAAAATACTCTTTATTACAAAAAACAATATAAATATATTTTGGTAATATCTATTAAATATGCTAATATTTGAATCACTATTTAAGATAGTATAAGAAAAATTGTTTTTTTCTAATATCTTCAATTGTTCAGGACTTACATTAGCAACAAATAAAATATATGGTTTATAACCTTCTTCTATACAATATTCTACAAAGTTATTATAGAAGGTGCGAGTGCCACCCATTTTTGAAAACCTACTTATTACAAGTATATTCATAAAAACATCACCTTATTTAGAGAAACTAGTAAATTATTTAAAATAGTATTTTTGCATAGTTGTATTTTCTTTAAACAAACTTATTACCTTTTTAACAACAAAAAAAGGATTAACAAATCTTCTATCAAATAACAGAAATCTATTTTTTATTAAAGTCAAGGCTACAGATATAACCTTACTATATCCTAACTTATAATTAATCGCTTTAATAACCATTATCAATCCATTAATATTTAATAATTTAAATTGTCTTTTAGTTATTCTTGTTTTAAGAAAATCTCTGTAGTCTATATATACTTTTAACCTAGAATCAAATATTTCTTCACTAATATTAGTAGTTAAAGAACCGCTATTTCTAGTAACGCAATAAATCACTTCCTTTGATGCTTTATAAGAATTCATATAGTAGCCTACTTTTGCTGAAAACATTACATCGTTCGAAGCTATGACCTCATCAAAATCAATATCATTTTGAATAATAAACTTTTTAGAAATTAATTTTGACCATGGAACATCAAAACTATACCTTAAGTATAATTCAGATTTATAGTCTTGGTATTTTATATAATTATCTATTATTTGTTGGAAATGCTGATGTCTATTTGAAACTTCATTTGTATCTTTTTCTATGCTTACAGGCGTAAAGAATACAACCTCATATTCAGATAAGAAATACTTTTTTATTATATTGTAGAAGCCTTCAATGAAATAATCATCAGAATCTGCAAAGAGTATCCATCTCCCTTTTGCGTATTCAATTCCAAGGTTACGGCAAGTACCAGCGCTTCTTTTTTCTTTATCATTTCGTAAAAAATGAACATGACCATACTTTTTATTATTTTTTAGCAACTCAATTTTTTGAACGTCACTTTTGTCATCAACAACAATAATTTCTATTTCCTCTATATTCGGTATACTATCCAATAAAACAGCTAAAGATCCAGTAGAATTGTAATGAGGAATTATAATTGATAAAAGAACCAAAATAACAACCAACTTTCATATGATATATTAAGCCACTTCATGCGAATTTTTTTCAGATCGACCTATGATATTGCATTCCTATATAATTCAATTATATTCTGATGATAAACACCTACGGAAAAATTTTTGTCAATTTTTTTGTTAGCTTCTTTTATTTTATGAACTTCATCATCATAATTTCTTATTATTTTAGTAATTGATAGCTCTAATTGCTCTGGGTCATTCCTTTGATATAATAAACCTAACCCAATTTTTTTAATATTTTCCGATTGCGCACCAATATCTAAACATATAGGTATTAAACCTAATCTAATCCCTTCAAAAATAACTAAGCCGAATGTCTCAGGGATAGCTGAAGGCAAAACTAAAATTTTTGAATTCGTTATTTTTTCCAACAATTCATCTCTACCTAAAAATTTTTCAGATACAAATATGCTAGTTTGTAGGTTATGTTCTTTTATTTTTTTTATGTAGTTATCCTTTTCTGGGCCACCGCCTAAAATATTTAAATGTAAATTAGGATTTTTTTCTTTTGCCAATGCAAAAGCATCAATTAACATTCCAACATTTTTCTCTTCGCTAAATCTACCTACGTAGGAAATTTTATCTTGTTTTGAGTCTAAATCACTTAAATTTTCTTCCATTTCTATAGGGTTAGGAATAACTTTTATATTTTTAAAATTATGTCTCGATTTCAGTAAAATTTTTTTTAAATGTTCACTTGGAGTTATGATATAGTCGAACATATTATAATTTCCCGATATTTTTTTTCTTAAAAAAAAGTCAATAAACCTAAGTACTGAAAATATTCTCCCTCTTTTATCACATTTATTTTTAATAACTCTGTGTTCTTTTCCATAAAAAACACAATCATAGCATTGCGCCTTCTTTTTATAGTTATAGCAACTATAGATTGGACAAATCAAACCATACCCATGAGACGTATTTATCACCTTTGCATCACCTTTATTATTTTTGATTGCTGCTAAAACACTTAAGCTAAGTGAGACATTACTATGAATATGTATAATATCAACAGGGTTTTGTTTTAAAAAATTACTTATTTTGAAATAGTTACTTGGAATAAAAAAGTAGGCTAAAAGTTTTTTAACTGGATTCTTATAATCATTTATTGTTTTTAAATTTATGTCTGCACTCTTCTTATCAGTAGGACGAAAAGCTTTTATCAATTTAACATCTGCTCTATTAATTGAATTATTCACCCTAAAAACAGTTTCAATTCCTCCTCCTACTTCAGAATGCGCAATACTTAACACTTTCATTATAACACTTCCTATTTATAAAATAATAAAAATCACAATGTAAAATTACTTTCCAAGTCATCTAATATCTTTGTATAAGTTTTTTTTCTATTAAATTTATCTTCAGCTAAACTTCTGTTATTTTCTCCCATCTTTTTCCGCATAGTTTGGTTGCACATCAATGTTAATATTTTATTAGCTATATCATTAATGTCAGAGTTTTTACAATTAAAACCGATATTATACGATTGAACTAAAGACATATACTCTAAATTATCTTGCGTATTTATAACTGGTAACCCTGCTGCTGCATAATCTCCGACTTTATTTATTATGCTTCCCGCCGAACCAGATTTTATAGGATTGACTGCTAAATCACATGCTTTTAATAAACCAACCATTTTTTTATATTTTAAACGACCTGTAAATTCTACACTTATATTTTTATGTCTTGCATATTCTTCATACTGTAACTTCAAGGGGCCGTCTCCCATAACAATTAGTTTAAGATTATTAATATTATATTCATTTTGTAAGATATAGATAGCATCAACTACTGTAGGGATATCATAACTATGTCCTAATGTACCAACATAAGCAATCCATAATTCATTACTTGGCTTTTCCAAGTCTTCTATAATATCATAGTATTCTAACTCAGTTCCTAAATAGACACTATAGCAATTATTGTTTTGTGTAGCAACTCTGTGCAAATACGTCTCTGATACCGTAATAACTAAATCAGCTACTTTGTAAATATAATCAGCTTTTTTTCTCATAGGATAAAATAAAATATCACTTAGAAAAGGGAAATTAAATATCATTTTAAAAGCTTCTGGCCATAAGTCTTGAACATCTATAATCAGCTCAATATTATATTTTTTTGCATGTTTTGCTACAACTTTTCCTACGTCTAATGAAGGAACTGCACAATAGATTTTATCTGGCTTGTCCCTTTTCCTCAAGTATTTTTTTAAACTTCTACTAAATAAGTAATGACTATAAAAACGACTTAATGACACGTTCTTTTTATATCCCGGTTCGTAGAGCATAGTTAATTTGTAATCAATACTATTAAAAGATTGATTAGTCAGTATTCTTTGTGCTTTTGTTTGATGCGAAAAGCTTGTTGTCACAACCTCTACATTTGATTTTTCTTTATTAATTCTTTCAGCGATGTATTTAAACCTTCCGTTCCCTGTTTCCCCAGGAACTTGTGTGAAATGAGCAACTATCAATATATCTTGCATAACAACCTCCGTAAACGTTTGAGATAAAAAACCCTGAATGTATCTGATTTCAGCAACTTTAAAAATTTTATTATTATATAATCCATATCAATTATCTTAGACTTGTTTGGTGGAATTGGATCTACGTCAATATTTTGGACACAAAAAAGTTAAGTTTTAGTCCCCGTACTTTGAATTATATTTATTTAAAGCTGTTGAGGTTTGACAAAGAGCCTCTGCGGGCATGATTTCTAAGTCAGGAAGCCAGCTTATTGAAATTCGTTGCTGGCTTGCCAAAAAGGCTATCATGCCCTCATCTCCTTGTAAAACCGTGCAGTGAGTAAATTATGAAATCATGCAACGAAAGTGGAGAACTCTTCCATTGCTTGTGGTGTTTTATAACCAATACTACCTTGAATTCTTTTGCGATTATACCAGCCTTCGATGTATGAAATAACGCTCGTTTTGCTGATTTGAAGTCCAAGTATTGTACATGATTTACTTCTTCTTTCTTTAATATGGCGTGAAATAATTCTATACAAGCATTATCATAAGGGCTATCCTTGTAACTAAAGGAGTGTGTCATCTAAAATTTTTTAATTGTTTTTGCAAATTTCTCACTTGTGTACTGTGCCCCTAGATCGGAATGGAATATCAAGCCTTTTTCAGGCTTTTGTGTGTAATAAGCGTTCTCTGATGCTTGTTCAATTAATTCCGTTGTCATCGTTCGTGAAAAGGAGTAACCAACGATCTTTTTTGTGTGTAAATCCATGATGGAAAGCAAGGTAACACCAGCCATGCCTTAGTGTATTGATATACGTAATATCACCGACCCACTTCTCATTCATTGTTTTTGTGGAAAAGTCTCTTTTTAAGATGTTTTCACGCTCTACAACCTTTTCTTTACTAGGGGTTGGACGATATTTCTTCACTGTAATTGATTTAACATCTGCTTGTTGCATTAAACGCTGAACCCGCTTAAGACTTACATTATAGCCTTCTTCTTCTAAAAGATGATGGATTTTCGGCGCACCATAACGCTTACCACTTTCTTCATGGATTTCAACAATTCTTTTTGTGATTTCGTTATTTTCTTGTTCACGATTAGATATTGTGTGATGAAATGACTGATAATACGCACTTCTGGGCATAAGAAGTACACGACACATGGTTTGAACAGAGTAACTCGTTTTCTCGCGATCAATAAGGTCAATTAGTTCGATATCTGCTACTTTTTTGCGAATATGGCCATAGCCTTTTTTAATATCTCGTTTTCCTCCTGTAAACGAAGAGCTGTTTTTGAAGTTGAGCATAGTCATCTGAAGTTACAGATGACCCGTCCTCAAGTTCAATTTGAGAAAATTTCTTAATCCATGCATAAATAGTTACTTCAGATACGCCATACTCGCTACTTAAATTACTAACAGATTGACCTGAATGATATAGTTCTACAACCATTTTGCGAAAATCATCATTATAACGTTTAACATTGTTTTTCATTTGGACACATCCTCCTAAATTGATTCTAATAACTTAACTAAGATGTGTCCATGAAACTATACTAGCATCAAAGAATACGTAAAATCATAACGGAGTTTATATAAACGTTTTACTAACTAATCTTTATAAATCACAAAAACTATTTTCACTACAGTTATTGAAACAACTCCTGTGTTATAGTGTTTGTCTAATCTTTATTCCGTAGTTTGGATATAAAACGACAAAACCCTCTGCATTCTAACTCTTACGCCATTTTATTTTCAGTTGGAAATCTAGCCCTTTTCTTTAGTGCTATCAAAGTATACTATGTATACACATATCATTTATTTTTTTTAGCTGGTACACCAATATATGTAGAATTTTTTTCTGTGTTTTTAATAACTACACTTCCAGCACCCAATATTACTTTTTCTTCTATTATTAAATTTTGCAAAACGCTAACTCCCGTTCCTATCATAGAATTAGACTTAACTAAAACATTTCCAGAGATACGAGCACCTGGCATAATGGTTACATAGTCAAGCATTGTTACATCGTGCCCTAGGGTAGTACTTATATTAATATGACAATGATCACCTAAAACACTCTCTGGGTTAATAACAACATTAGCACATACAATGTTTCCCTTACCCATTTTGATATGTTTGCTAATTATTGCGCTGGGATGAATCAAATTAGTCCAAATAACATCATCTAAGCTATTACTAATTTTCTCTTTGATCTTTGGATCGGCTATGGCAATTACACCGTAAATCTTTTCGTTTCTTGCATACTGTCTTAGATAATTGGTATCACCAATTATCTTATATCCTAAAATTTCTTTACCAATTAACCTTTTTTCATCATCAATAATACCTAGCAAATTGTATTCCTCTTTTAAGCCCTCTATCATTTCTATAACTTGTTTACTAAATCCGCCACTTCCAATTACTACAATATTTTTCATTTTTCAATCCTTTTATGATGGTTTTTTTGTTCCCTTAAATTTGTTATCTTTTACTTTATTATCAAAATTGATTCCTTCACGTTTAAAAACACTTCTTATTGTCAATAGAACTATTTTTAAGTCTTCTCCAAAGGAATTTTTTTTCACATATTGTATATCAAGGTTAAATTTTTCTTCCCATGATAATGAATTTCTACCTTTAACTTGAGCCAAACCGGACAAGCCAGGCCTAACCTCATGGCGCCTTTTTTGGTTATCATTATAAAGCTCCAAATATTCCACTAATAAGGGTCTTGGACCAATAAAAGACATATCACCCTTTAAGATATTAAAAAGTTCTGGTAATTCATCTAAAGATGTAGACCTTAAAAACTTACCAAATTTAGTTAGTCTTTCACTATCCGGAAGAAGGTTTCCATTCACATCTTTTTCATCAGTCATAGTTCTAAATTTATACATAGTAAAAATTTTTTCATTCTTACCTGGTCTTCTTTGCTTAAACAAGATTGGACTACCTAATTTTGTTTTAACTAAAATAGCAATCACTACGAGTAACG
This sequence comes from Virgibacillus dokdonensis, assembly GCF_900166595.1. Classification (NCBI taxonomy): domain Bacteria; kingdom Bacillati; phylum Bacillota; class Bacilli; order Caryophanales; family Bacillaceae; genus Virgibacillus; species Virgibacillus dokdonensis. Next base: position 3,237,850 of record NZ_LT745763.1, read on the forward strand.
GGCTTAGTATTATAATAGCAATTAGAGATAGTATGAAATCCATAGGTCTTTTTAAAAACCTTCTATAAATACCACCCTTTTGTTTTTCCATCTTACAACCACAACCCTTTAATTATCTTCACTACTCTTTCCAAATCCGTATCTTTCATTTTCGTATCCGATGGTAGACATACACCATTTGCAAACAATGTTTCTGCAACATTGCTTCCAATGAAATCATAACCTTCAAAGTACGGTTGCATATGCATTGGTTTCCAAATTGGTCTAGACTCGATATTTTCTTTTTCCAGAGCTTCCATAATATCGATTGGTCTTACTTTACCATTCAAAGTAATGCAACTTAACCAACGATTTGGCGCATCAAAAGAGTTCGTTGGCATGAATTCAATGCCTTCTAGATTTTCTAGCTCTTTCTTATAATAATCAAAGATATAATTTTTCTTCGCAACACGATCATCTAACACTTTTAACTGTCCTCGACCAATGCCTGCTACTACATTACTCATGCGATAATTAAAGCCCAATTCACTATGTTGATAGTGCCGTGCTTTATCTCTTGCTTGGGTAGCCCAAAAACGTGCTTTTGCAATTTTTTCTTCATTATTAGAAATAAGCATACCGCCACCTGAAGTAGTAATAATTTTATTACCATTAAAGGAAAAAATTCCGTAGTCTCCAAATGTACCGGTTTGCTTGCCATTATAGTATGTACCTAATGATTCTGCTGCATCTTCTATTAAAGCTACATCATGCTTCTTGCATATATCTATTATTCTATCCATATCTGCTGAAAGGCCATATAGATGAACGACAATGACCGCTTTTGCATTAGGATATTTTTCAAATGCTTCTTCCAGCGCTTCTGGGTCCATATTCCACGTCTTTTCATCGCTATCTATAAAAACAGGTATAGCAGATTGATAGATAATTGGATTAGCTGAGGCAGAAAACGTAAGTGACGGGCAAAATACAATATCCCCTTCACCGACACCTGCTGCTTTTAAAGCCAAGTGAATAGCAGCAGTCCCAGAAGATAGTGCTGCTGCTGATTTTATTCCAACTTTATCTGCCAATTCGTTTTCAAATTGGTTCACATTCTCACCTAGTGGAGCTATCCAATTCGTGTCAAATGCTTCATGGACATATTGTAATTCATAACCTTCTTCACTCATATGAGGTGATGCTAGAAATATCCGCTCATTCATGTTAAAGACTACCCTTCTATTTAAACTGACGCTTTTTCTTCCTGCACTTTCTCCACTAAATACTTCAATAAGTCGTCACGCATTTCTTCGTTTTCTAATGCTAAATCAATCGTTGTTTTCACAAAGCCGAGCTTTTCACCAACATCATAGCGTTTCCCTTCAAAATCATACGCATAGACGTTTTGTTCTTCGTTTAGTTTTTGAATAGCGTCAGTTAATTGAATTTCACCACCGGCACCGATTTCCTGTTTATCTAAGTAGGTAAAGATTTCTGGCGTTAATACGTAACGTCCCATAATCGCCAAGTTAGATGGGGCAGTACCTTGTTTCGGTTTTTCCACAAAGTGATCGACTTGATAACGACGACCTTCAATCGTATTCGGATCGACAATACCATAGCGATGCGTTTCGCTATCTGGCACTTGTTGTACGCCAACGACAGATGATTGAGTTTCTTCAAATTGATCCATTAATTGGCGTAGTCCAGGTGTATCAGCTTGTACGATATCATCACCTAGTAATACAGCGAATGGCTCGTTGCCGATAAATTTACGTGCACACCAAACCGCATGCCCTAATCCTTTTGGTTCTTTTTGGCGGATATAATGAATATCCACTTTGGAAGGACGTTTTACCTTTTCTAGTAAATCAAACTTTTCCTTTTTCATCAAGGAATCTTCTAGTTCAAAATTGTTATCAAAATGATCCTCTATCGCACGTTTGCCTTTTCCCGTTACGATAATAATATCTTCAATTCCTGATTGTACGGCTTCTTCAATAATATATTGAATGGTTGGTTTGTCTACAATTGGAAGCATTTCTTTCGGCATCGCTTTTGTTGCTGGTAGGAATCTTGTCCCTAATCCCGCTGCTGGAATGATCGCCTTTTTAATCGTACGCATGAATGAATCCCCCTTTTTCGTTTATGAACCTTTTACAGTTACATAACTATGTTCCATATAAACAATCTGCATAAGTGCATCTTTCAAATCTTTGTGTGTATAGTCTTCAAAAGTGTGAATAATGCCGTGAATGACGTCTTGCTCGACGGCGGACGTTTTGCCAACATAAATCTTTTCATAGACTGCTTCAGAATGTACTTCATCTTCGCCGAGCAGTTCTTCGTACATTTTTTCCCCTGGGCGAATGCCAGAATATTGAATGGGAATTTCTGCTTCTGTATAGCCGGATAGCTTGATCAAATTTTTTGCAAGGTCGATGATTTTTACTGGTTCGCCCATATCGAGAACGAATATTTCGCCACCTTTCGCTAGTGTACCTGCTTGAATGACGAGTCGAGAGGCTTCTGGAATCGTCATAAAGTAACGCGTCATTTCTGGGTCCGTCACCGTAACCGGACCACCATTAGCAATTTGCTTCTTAAATAATGGAATGACACTACCACGACTTCCTAGTACGTTACCAAAGCGGACTGCAGTAAATTTAGTTTTACTCCGAACTGCTAAGTCTTGAATGACCATTTCCGCAATACGTTTCGTTGCGCCCATCACATTTGTTGGATTGACCGCCTTATCCGTGGAAACTAATACGAATGTATGTATACCGAATGTATCTGCAGCTTCAGCGACATTTTTAGTACCGATAATATTATTCTTTACCGCTTCATGCGGGTTTTGTTCCATTAAAGGCACGTGCTTGTGCGCAGCTGCATGATACACAATGCGCGGTTTGTACGTTTCCATAATTTCAAACATCCGATCACGGTCTTGTACATCACCGATAACAGGTACGATTTCAATGCCTGCGTCACGATATTTCCCCCGTAATTCCATATCAATCGTATAAATGCTGAATTCGCCATGTCCTACTAAGATTATTTTACTCGGGGAAAATTTCATCACTTGTCGACATATTTCGGAACCAATCGACCCGCCCGCACCGGTGACCATGACCGTTTGTTCACTAACGTATTTGGAAATCGCACGAATGTCGAGTTGTACTGGTTCGCGACCAAGTAAATCTTCCACTTCGACATTTTTTAAGCTACTTACGGTTACTTTACCAGTCATTAAATCTTCAATTTTCGGGATCATTTGCACTTTCGCATTCGTCTGATTACAAAAATCTACAATTTTCTTCAATTGCCCATTACGAAGCGACGGAATGGCAATGACGATGTGTTCGATATGCATATCGCCAACCACTTCCGGGATATCTCGTACTTTCCCTTGAACTGGTATATTATATAATTGCATTCGCTGTTTCGTTAAATCATCATCAACAAAAGCAACTGGTTGAAGCTCGGTTTCCTTACTCTGATCACGCAATTGCCGTGCAATCATTGCACCTGCTGCTCCAGCACCGACAATAAGTGTCCGTTTATGTTCGTGGTTATCTTTTATATATCTGTCGCGTACGACGCGCCAAACAAATCTAGAACCACCAATAAAGATAATATGTAACATCCATGTGACGAGCAATGCACGTCTGTAAATACTAAAGTCATTCGCAAGATATTGTACAATCGTTGCACCAAGAACAGAAAAAGTTACTGCTTGTACAATAGCGATTAACTCGCCAACACTGGCGTAAGCCCATACTTTGTTGTATAGCTTAAAAATGTACGCAAATACATGATGAAAAATTAAAAGTGCAACTGCGCTAATAATGATTGCGTCCATGCTGACAACATCGGTATAAGGGTATACGACCCACGATGCAATAAAAATAGCAGTCGTGACAATGATTGAGTCTAGCACCATCAACAGACCCAGTCTTGATTTGTACCCCATATTCATACTCCTTCCTGTCTATCTCTATTGCTGTAAAATAAATTATCTGGATAAATGCCCTTGCTTATAAAATAAGGATGAGCAGGAGATATTCTTGAACTTTAATGAACATGAAAAAACATGTCATTTATTTAAAAAAGTCGTAATTATGGAAGCTCCCTAACGGAAGTGCCTGCTCCAGTACCTGCTAATTGCAAAAAACAAAACGCAAAAGGAATCTCGTGTCACGCCAACCATTTTGAAATTGATTCTGAAACAAAACGAATTACAAAACAATTATATGCATAAAAAACAGCACTGTTCGACATGCTGTTTTTTATTGTATGTAGCTTTTTTATCTAACAGATACAGTAACACTCCCTATTACTTATGAAGAAGCACACATTTGGTTGAAGCTTTTGAAAAACCTCAAAACAAAACAGTGACTCTATTTTAATACGTTTATGTAAATATTTCCAGTGTTTTTTCGCATAGCCAGGTACTTTAATTACAATACTATAATACTATAGACCCAGTCACATTTTTAGTGACTTTTACAATTAAAAGTCATAATCATACATCCTCCTGTGAAAAGGGTGAGCATAGTAATAATAACCTCATAATGAAAGCGTTCTATCCAACGCATGACTTTACTTACAACATTTTTAAGAAACAGGCTTTTTTTCTAACAACTCCTGAAAATACGCGATGAGTTGCTTGCGATTATTCGTTTGGAATGTTTGATATATACTGCTGATATAATTCTTCACTGTGCCCTCACTTAAATATAATCGATTGGCAATATCCTTATTAGAAACACCTTTTGCTAATAAATACGCAATATCAAGTTCTCGATTCGACAAATAAATCCCTCTATTTTTTAACGCTTCATCAAGTAACTCTCGTTTATCAAGCTTGCGTTCTAGTATACGTTTCGCCAAAATTCGCGCAGCTTCTCCAGAAAAGACAACCTCATCTTGCATAACAGAACGCATACAGGCAATTAGGTGCTCCCCGTTTAGTTTTTTTAATATAAACCCGTCTGCACCAGCATAAATAGCTGCCACAATAAGGTCTTCATCTGTAAATGAAGTAAGGACAAGAATTTTCACAGTAGCACGAGACTCTTTGATATGTAAAATAAGCTTAATCGCATCTGTATGTGGCATATGGATATCAATGAGCACGAGATCTGGTTGATACGCTTTGAATTGAAGAATAGCTGACTTTTCATTTGTAGCTGTTGTAACGACTTGCATATCCTCTTCTTGGATCAACAATGCTTGCACACCATCCATAAAAAGCTGCTCGTCATCGACTAGCATGATTCGCATCAATGAACATCCCCCCTCACTTTTAGGTGGTGACTTATAAGAAGCGTTTAGGTAATTCAAGGCGCTTAAGTCGTACATATTATTTTAAAAAGATGAAAAACTGTTAAACTCTTGTTAATAAATCCGATAATAAGTATAACGCAGAAAACAGTAGGTTAGGAGAGATTTAGAAGAATCAGCTCTAACCCTAATAGCTACGGTACAATCCCTTTGTGCAATTTACGCATTCAGAAAGCTGAGCCATCTCAAAGAAATCGCTCAAGTTTCACGGAAAGTCGACCGTCTTTCGTGAAACTTGCAACTCTTTCATTGGAATTTCGCTCGCTAATTCATGATATTGGCTCACGTACTTTGGATTTTCGCTCGCCATCTCATAAAATTCGCTCACGAACGCTGATTTTTCGCTCTCCCCCACGTAAACTGCTCACGTTCAGTGGAAACTTGCCACTATCTCGTGAATGTCGCGTACGGCGGAATTCCGCCATCGCTTCATTGTACGATCAAGTACAAACCGTCAAACTAGTTACCAATCCTTTTAAAATAGCCCGAGAAATTTCTTTTTCTTCTTTACTCGCAATGGTTCTAAGCGATTTACATGATTGTTATCGACAAGTAGATTACTATTTTCTAAGAACATATAATAATAGTCTGAACCAAAGTTTTTCTTCACATTTTCAAAGGCTTCTCGTAGGTAGAAAGAACGTGAAGTCGTATTATGCGCATCAGATGCAATAAAATGCGTTAAATTTGCTTCGATGATTTGCGCAGTAAACTTCTGAATATCTTTTCCAAATTTACCTACTACACTACCAGATGTGACTTGGGAAAGTGCACCTTTGGACACCAAATCATATAATAGATTCGGATGTTCGAGCAGAGCTCGATTTCTTTCCGGGTGCACAATTATTGGTGTATAACCTTCTACTTGAATATCAAATATAAGTTGTGTGGTGTATCGTGGTACAGCGTCAGAAGGGAACTCCACAAATAGATATTTACCGTAATTTAACGGAAGCAATTCGTTTTGTCTAATGCCATCGACCATTTCCCCATAAATACGCGTTTCCTGACCAGGCAATACCGTTAGTGGCATACCTTCTCTTTTGAAGAAATCATTTAATATTTCTACATGGTTTTCAATTTCCCAACGAAAATTATTAAAAGCACCATTTTGATGATGTGGTGTAGCGATAATAGTGTGAATTCCTTGGTCTATAGCTACCTTAGCCATTTCCAAACTATATTGTTCTGTTTTCGCTCCATCATCTACACCTGGTAATATATGACTATGAATATCGATCACTTGTATTCACATCCTATGAAACAAACATTTTTTAATTGGATAATTAGGTAGATTATAACAAATAAATGTATGAATTGCACTTTAGAGAGTTTAAACTTAAAAATCTTTTTACAAATTTGAATAGTGCAACACTAGTTTGTCCAATTCTTTATTACTGACAAGAATAAGAAAGCTTCATGGGTTCATACACACTAAAAATATTTTGCTAAGTTCGTAGCATAACGAAACACCGTTTTCCAAGACTTCATTTATAACAAATTTTATCCAACTTTATATTTTCTGCTTTTAGAAAGACTTAGAGATAGAACGCCAATCGTTTTGCTTTTCCTATTAACCATGGAATATTCTATACTAAATTATAGTGGAACAAAGGGCAAGCGTCCGTTTAACAACATAGCGAATGGAACGAAGCAACCGAGATAAAGGAATCACGCCACTAAAACAAGGGGTATGCCAACATAGGGTGGCAAGCCCGTCTTTAGTAGGCCGTCCTCTTAGCGATGAACCGATGATGACTTATCGTAGAAAAACGGAGTGAAGTCGCCTAGTTACTAGGAAATGGAGCCAGACGTGGCTATTCGTTATTTCCTTTTCCACTCAAACCTCTTTTCATACTTTATATGAAAAAGTCACCTGCAAGCGCTTTTGTAATAGATAATGATCCGAAATGCGAGCCATGGTGATTTCCAATCATTGAAAACAGCGCTTCATTTTGGCGTCCTCTTTTTTCACAACTACATGTAAACAAGAACTTCAATAAAACTCCTTATCCAATAGAATAAGGAGTTTTGCTTTATTTTGATCCGTAATAGTAATAATAATTGGACTGTTTCTTTTCACGGTCATTAAGCACAGCACCTAAAAGTTTTGCTTTAGCAGGCTTTAATGCTTCAATCGCTTTTTGCGCGCCTTCAATTTCAGTATGTTTGCTGCGAACGACAAGAATGGAACCATCTACAATGTTCGCCATAATTTGCGCATCGGTCACAGCTAAAACTGGAGGCATGTCGAAAATGACCATATCATAATTTTTCTTTAATTCTTCTAACAAGTTTTCCATTTTCTTTGAAGCTAATAATTCAGATGGGTTTGGTGGTATAGGACCACAAGACATCACATCCAAATTATCCACATCCGTTTGCTGAACCACCTGCTCCAAAGAATTTTCTCCAACTAATAGATTACTAAGCCCCCGTAAATTATCGATGCGAAACGTATAATGTACTGTCGGTTTACGTAAGTCAGCGTCAACTAACAGCACTTTTTTTCCTTGTTGAGCGTACACAACAGCTAAATTAGCAATCGTCATAGATTTCCCTTCTGCAGGGCCTGATGACGTTACGAGCAAGGAACGAATTTCATCATCCACAGAAGCAAAGTCTATATTCGTACGAATCGTACGATATTGTTCAGAAATAGGTGATTTTGGATTTAATTTGGCAATTAAATGACGCATCTTTGTTCCAGGTCTAGACGGATTTTTTCCGCGTAACATGTTGGTTCCCCCTCTCCAGATTTCTTGGTTGTGGGCGGAATTGTTGCTCGCTAATGTCTTTTTCTTGGACTGTTGAAATCGTACCTAGGATAGGGATATCAAGGTGCTGCTCAATGTCGTCTTCGGTTGTAATCGTATTATCCAAATATTCTAATAAGAATGCAATTCCAACACCAATCATTGCACCGAGCACAATCGCAATCGCTGTATTTAACATTGGGTTTGGTGAAACAGGAGACGGATTTGTTCCAAGTTCTGCCTCCGACAAAATATTCACATTGTCGACATTCATGAGTTCTGGGATTTCATTTTGAAATGTTGTCACCGTTGTATTTGCCATTTCAACTGCACGTTCAGGACTTTCATCCGTAGCAGTTACCGTCACAACCTGTGACTGTTCTTCACTAGATACTTGAATTTTTTGAGCTAACTGCTCACTTGTCATGTCCAAGCCAAGTTCGTCTACTACCTGACTCAAAATGCGTGGACTTTTAATAATGACATTATATGTATTAATGAGTTCCACATTTGTTCGTATGTCATTAACATTATATGGCGTTTCCGCATCTTGCTGGCTTTGGTTAACGATAAAGGAAGAATTTGCTTCGTATGTTGGTGTCAACACCAAATAGCTAACGACAGCAGCAATCACCGCAGCCCCAAATATACAAGCTAAAATAAGCAACATTCGCTTTTTTAAGACAGCAAATATCTCCTTTAAGGAAATCGTCTCTTCCATAAAGTTACCTCCATTTTTATTCTTCTGTACATTGTTTTATGAATAAACCTAGTTATGAATTATAACATAAAACGACATAGAGTAGTTGGTAAATTTATGAATGGACGAAAAGATAAGTTGTCAAAACGTTTTATGCAAACAATGAACCGATTAGAGTGAACTACTCCCACCACTTACCACCCTTCGGGTTGCTTGAAGTGGGGGCTTCTTGGGTAATCGCCACTTTTGGTAGCTGACGAAATTGACCAAGCTAACCCTCTTGTTCCAAGAGTTTATATTTTATTAGGCGCTTGCCAATAAGCGAATACCTTCTTTCTTGATATTGAGTGCTGAATTGTAATCTCTATCAAGCTTTAGTCCGCAATCACATTGATAAGTGCGTTCTGATAATTCGATTTCTTTTACTGAACCACATTTAGAACAAGTTTTTGTAGAGGGAAACCATTTGTCAATTTTGATAAGTTGTTTCCCTTGTTCTTTTAGTTTGTACTGCAAGAAAGCAGTGAATATTCCCCATCCATTATCAGCTACGCTTTTACCGAATTTAAGTGCTTGTGACATCCCTTTCATGTCCAAATCCTCAATCACAACGGCATCATAACTAGTCGCTAATTTCTTTGATTTATGGTGAAGAAAATTCTTGCGTTGATTGGCAACTTTTTCTTGAATTTTAGCTACCTGAATGCGTTGTTTATTCCAATTTGAAGAACCTTTCTTTTTACGAGAAAGTTTACGTTGTTCTTTTGCTAATTTCTCAAGCATTTGTCGATAAAACTTAGGGTAATTGGCTTTCTCACCCTCACTGTCGACAAATAATCCATCCATCGCAAAATCTAATCCAACTACTTTTTCGATTTCCTTGCTTTTAATGTCTATCTCGTACTCAGTTAGAATAGAAATATAGTATTTTCCTGATGAAGTCATAGATAGAGTACAAGATTTGATTTTGTGTTTCAAAGGTATCTCTCTATGTTGCTTGATTTTTATCCATTTTAATTTAGGTAATTTGATATGATCATCCAACAATTCAATGTTCCCATTAACAACATTGGTTGTGTAGCTTTGTTTGTGTCGCTTGCTTTTGAATTTTGGAAATTTAGCATTTCCCTTGAAAAAGGCTTTATACGCCTTATCTAAGTTTAGTTGTGCGTTTGCCAACGCTAAAGAGTCTACTTCTTTGAGCCATTCAAAATCCTTTTTATATTTAGCAGGAGTAGGATGTTTTACTTTTTTCAATTCTTCTTTATCATCTTTTAGTCTTTCATACGTCTCTTTTCGTTCTGCTAACATTTTATTATAAACAAAGCGAACACAACCGAAAGTTTTGCGTATAATCAAAGCCTGTTCATCTGTTGGATAAATTCTGAACTTGTACGCTTTATTTTGTTTAGTCACATCAAATCACCTCACTTTATCCCTTGATTTTCAATATATTCTTTCACCACTTCAATAGGTGAGCCACCAGTCGTCAACAAACAAAAACTTCTTGACCAAAACATTTCTTTCCATAACTTTTTACGAACATGAGGAAAATCCTTTTTGATAAGTCTTGAACTGGCACTTTTATAGGCGTTGATGAATTTCGATAATTCACTGTTAGGTTGTGCTTTGAACAAAATATGAACATGGTCAATATCATGGTTCCATTCTACTAATGTGATATTATACTTTTCACTCATTGACACAAATTTATCTTTAGCATATTTCGAAATCGTAGCATCTATTACTTTTCTTCGATACTTCACGACTAACACAAGATGGTAATACATTAAGAATACTGAATGATTGTTACTATCTAATTTCATTGTTATATCAATCCTTATATTTTATAAGACTGATTATAACATTTTAAGAAAAAAGACAAAATAAAAAAGCCTTTGGGCTGTCGACCAACCGAAATTCATCTCCCCCTTACCGTTGGGCTTTGCCCTTCACACGCTTGAAGAGGGAGACTTCTTTCGGAAATGCGTTAAAATCCTGTTACAAATAAACCTCGATATTTGGAAAATGTTCTCAAAGCTAGCACTTGGATCAATATGCAACATGGATTACTAAGTAGAAAGTGTCTTGGGAATTGCCGCTTCAGGACATAAGACGCAGGTACTACATCGTTTTAAACAAAAGATAACAGTATCTAAATACCCATCTTATTCAAGTCCTTTAGGTCATCTACGTCTAAAATTTTTTAGAGTTACAAATCTAGTTCTTTTGCCACAAGCTTCGTTTCCAAAGGTACGAATCATAAGTCATAGAATCAAAATAATTTAAAATACCGTTCACATCCGCTCTGTAATAACGTTTCGCTTACGATTAAATGATTCTTCTCTCTGCCAATTAATAGACGAAAGAACTAATTATATTTTTCTACTTTTTTCCCTAAAATGATTTAACAATAGGAAAATCGAACCGATATAATATGAAAATGTATCTTTTATACTGGTTCTTTAGTATTATTGGAGAAGCGCTATTTAGATAACAATTACTAATTTAGTTAAAAATATACAACAAGGAAACAACGTGCAGTGCTATTAAAGAAATATAGACACAGTAATTTGTTTAGTTTTGTAAGAGAAAGATTTTATATCATCATTTCATGTCTTTACTAGGCGATTTTTGTCGTATTGAGTTCTTGGGAGGAAAAGTATTTTATGTACGTTCATGGTTAATAAGCATCATGGCAGAGGAAAAACTTTAGGGATTGTTCTTTTTCAGAATGAATCAAGCAAAAATAACTAGAAAAATAAAATTAACAGTACTTTTGAATCAAAAACCAAAGACTAACCACCTAATATGAACTATAGGAAAGTATAAAATGCTAAAAGTTTATCCGACTAGCATTGGGGGAGCGACCACTAAAAAGCACTTGCAGCGTTTTCGCTATAAAGACTTTGCGATAAGTCAAGTATTTATAAGAAATAAGACTGCGTCAAAGGTCATTGTTTTTTTAACTTTCTCCATCAGGAGTGGTTAAAAAATATTTCAACATAAATAGGGAGGAATACTTAATGAATAATAAGAAAATGTTAATGTCTGTAACAGCAGGAGCAGCAATTGCATCAATCATTTTTACCGCAGAAGAGGCTGAAGCCGCATCCTATAAAGTAAAAAACGGTGATTCTTTGTGGAAGATTGCCCAAAAGTATAATACAAGCGTTTCAGAACTAAAATCGATTAACAACTTATCTAGTAGCTTAATCTTTCCTAATCAAATCATTGAAACAACCAAAAATGGAAGTTCTTCCAACCAGTCCAACTCAAATAATTCCAGTACTAATTCCAATAACTCGAATAGCAGTTCTAGCAGCAATGCCAAGACATACACTGTAAAACGCGGTGATACATTGAGTGGCATAGCTTTCAAACACAATATATCTATACGAAACCTAATGAAATGGAACAATTTGAATTCCACCCTCATCTACCCTGGCAATGTTTTCGTAGTGAGCAAAAATGGGACAAACAGTAATACAGGATCATCAAACAGCAATTCAAGCTCTGGAGGTAACTCATCAAGTGGATCTTCAAAGACGTATGTCGTTAAATCCGGTGACACGCTATCTGAAATCGGAGCAAAATACAAAGTATCAGTATCCAATTTAAAACGCTGGAACAACTTGCGCTCAGATCTCATTTTCGTCGGCCAAAAGCTTCATATTGGAAAGAAAGCAAGCTCTAATACTGGCAACTCCAACGGATCATCAAGTGGAAATAGCGGGAGCGGCTCAACTGGAAATGCAAACGTAGATTTCAATGTCAATAAAGTCGTTAGCACTGCCAAAAGCTTTCAAGGCGTACCTTATGTTTGGGGCGGGTCAAGCCCTTCTGGATTTGATTGTAGCGGCTTCATCCACTACGTCTACAATAAAGGTGGAAAAAGCATGGGCCGCACATCTAGTGATGGGTATTACAACAGATCCTATCACATTAACAATCCAAAAGTAGGCGATCTCGTCTTCTTCGCAGGTACCTACCGCCCAGGAATATCACATCTAGGTGTTTATTTAGGAAACAATAATTTCATTCACGCAGGAGCAGATGGCGTAGAAATTAGTAATCTAAATAACTCCTACTGGAAAAGCCATTTCGATAGCTTTAAACGTTTTTATTAAAATAGAATACAAGATAAATTATAAAGAAGCTTTGCAACGTTTTGCAAAGCTTTTTATTATGACTTTGGTCGGACGAAGCGATCTCTTCGTGGAGGCAGAACGAGAACGACTTCTACTTGTAGCGAGCAGTTTTCGCGCAAAGGTGAGCGATTTCCGTGCGGGGCGAGCGATTGGCGACGAACAGGAGCGATTTCTCCGCGGGGATGAGCGATTGGCGACGAACAGGAGCGATTTCTCCGCGGGGGTGAGCGATTTGGCGACGAACAGGAGCGATTTCTGCACGGGGGCGAGCGATTGGCGACGAACAGGAGCGATTTCTGCACGGGGGCGAGCGATTGGCGACGAACAGGAGCGATTTCTGCACGGGGGCGAGCGATTGGCGACGAGCGGGAGCGGTTTCTCCGCGGAGGCGAGCGATTTGGCGACGAACAGGAGCGATTTCTGCACGGGGGCGAGCGATTTGGCAACGAGCGGGAGCGATTTCTGCACGGGGGCGAGCGATTGGCGACGAACAGGAGCGATTTCTCCGCGGGGGCGAGCGATTTGGCGACGAACAGGAGCGATTTCTGCACGAGGGCGAGCGATTTGGCGACGAACGGGAGCGATTTCTGCACGCGGCGAGCGATTTGGCGACGAACGGGAGCGATTTCTGCACGAGGGTGAGCGATTTGGCGACGAACAGGAGCGATTTCTCCGCGGGGGCGAGCGATTTGGCAACGAACGGGAGCGATTTCTCCGCGGGGGCGAGCGATTTGGCGACGAACGGGAGCGATTTCTCCGCGGGGGCGAGCGATTTGGCAACGAACGGGAGCGATTTCTCCGCGGGGGCGAGCGACTTTTCCACGAACAGGAGCGATTTCGTTCGAGGAGGAGCATTTTCCTTGTTAATGTCTGTTGCTTGTAATATTAATTAGGCATTTTCCATATTTGCTCTTTTTCATCGTAAATGAGGCGCATAGATTGAAGTATTCTTTTAGCGGTAAAACGTGATGAAACATGTAAAAATTTCCTACATGCTCCGTTTGTTATATTTGGTTCGATAAGGAGAAAATAGTCATTGATAGCTTGCCTATGAGCGTTCTTCCATTTTTTACGGCAAGGCTCACAATGCCATCCCCCATGTACTCGTTGTAATCTTAAGTTATGACAACCCGGGCACTGAACTCCGGTTAAAATGGATTTTCTATTTATGTTGTGTATTGCAACAATATCTTTGTTGAACGTCGTACTTTTTTCCGCAATTATCTTGCCAATTTGTACATGAGCAAGAGGACTACAGCCCTTCTCCTTAAAACTTTGTTCATATTTATTAATTTTCTGTGGGATTAACTCAGCATGCATGACAATGTCTTGAAGCTTATACTTATCTCCTTCAACTTTGATAACTGTGCTTGGACGACTAATAGCTATAAAAGAGCAAATAGGAATATCTATAAGATGGTGTCTATGAAGCCATTGTTTGAGTAGGTCTGCCTGAGTAGTCGCTTGTGTGATGGGGGATCGAAAACCTTCTTCTTTTGAACCGTTATTGCGTATGAGCTGATTGAAAAATGTGTCAAATGTTAGTGTACCGTCAAAATTCTTGATTTCTATAATGTACATTGCGTAAGTAGTAATTATAACTGTATCCATCTGAAATGATTTGCCTTCTATTTGGAGCTGAACATTATAAAGAATTGTATTCCTATCTTTAAGCCGTTCTGTTTGTCTATCTACTAATAGTTCACCGTGATAACCTTTTAATTGTTTTCTATAGGCCGCTTCAACGTCCGATATTTGATGAAAAGTAGGAGGTAGACGCTTTAGTAGAGCTTCGTATTTTTTTAAAACGATAGGGTAAGTGCGTTTTCTTATGATCAACTTATATTACTCCTTCCCTTTTTCTTCATTCTATAGTAAAAAATGCCTACTGAAAAATCAGCTGAAAGACGATTTAATGCACGTCCTACACTAATTAATAAATTTTATATATTAAAATCACGTTGACTTTTAAAAAATAAGCTAGCGGTCCCTATCTATTTTCCAATTTACTGCATACATTCTTAATAATTCATCATATCAGTTTTAATTTGAAGTCTGTTTTTTCAATACTGAAAGTTAATGAGGACAATAGCAAAATTAATTCAGTAATGCTAAATTATTACCATTTATTAAATAGAATTAACCTACAGCTTCCCTCATTTTCGAATAGACCGCGATTGACTATAACCATCAATCTTAACCGTCTAAAATCAAAAGGGGCGAGCGCTTTTCCAGACGAACAGGAGCATTTCTCCGCACGGGGCGAGCGACTTTTACACGTACGCGAGCGTTTCTCTACACGGGGCAGCGCTTTTTACACGTACGCGAGCGTTTCTCCGCACGAGGCGAGCGACTTTTACACGTATGCGAGCGTTTTTCCGCACGGGGCGAGCGACTTTTACACGTACGCGAGCGTTTCTCCGCACGGGGCAGCGCTTTTACACGTACGCGAGCGTTTCTCCGCACGGGGCCGAGCGACTTTTACACGTATGCGAGCGTTTCTCCGCACGGGGCGAGCGACTTTTACACGTACGCGAGCGTTTCTCCTCACGAGGTGAGCGACTTTTACACGTACGCGAGCATTTCTCCGCACGGGGCGAGCGACTTTTACACGTACGCGAGCCATTTTTCGCACGAGGTGAGCGACTTTCACACGTACGCGAGCGTTTTTCTGCGCGGAACGAGCTACTTTCCGAAAAACGTTTAGACAAATTAACCTAAGCTTAACAATATCACACCAATTCAACCACAATATTATAAATGGTAATTAAAATAATGATTAACAGCGTTATATTAAAAATGCGTTCTACAACACTTGTGGATATTTTTTTGACAAAACTACTTCCAATCATTCCGCCAAGAATTCCACCAGGAACCATAAACCAAATCATGGATAAATCATAAGGCGCAAATCCAGTCGAAGTTGCGACTAAAATGAGCGAAGATAGTTGCGAGAAAAAGATAATAAATATGGAATTAATACTGGCATCCTTTGTATTCATAGAAAAAATGTATACTAATAGCGCAACATTTAAAGGTCCTCCGCCAATGCCTAAAAAAGCAGATAATAAACCAAGAATAAGCCCAACGAATAATATGAGGGCACGGTTTTGCACGTGGTACGTTTTAATTCGATGATTATACTTCATAAAAATAAAGATAATGATTAATAAGATAGCTAATAGTATAGATTGAATAATACCAATAACCGTAGATAAGCCTGAATGGACAACGAAATAATTAAAAATGCCTTTTCCAATAAAACCGCCTGCAATCGAGCCAATTGCAATGAATAAACTATTTCTCCAATTAATATGCAAACTAGAATTTCGCGCTTCGACCAAGGAAACGACAGACATAGAAAAAACCGTTGCTGCAGAAAGTATGCCAATCGTCGATAAATCGTAATGCCCTAACATATCTAATAAAGGCTTAATAATAACTCCCCCGCCTAAGCCAGCCATTGCTCCAGCGGTACAGGCGATCAACCCTATCAAGAAGTAAATTATAAAAATAATCATCATCTCACTTTCTAAGTTGTGGATCAGTAGCTAATTATGTTAAGTTGTACATGAAACCGTAAGGAAAACTTGGCTTATCGCCAATTCTTTATAATGAAAGCCGTCCGTTTTTGGTCTCTGCAAAAATCCTCAATACCATATAGAGTATATAATTATCCAATAAAACTCCATTCTATTGGGCTTATTGAATGAAAGTCCATTGTTTTTCTTAACGATAAACCCGGAAATTGTATAAAAAACTCGCCTTCAAGTTCTTCCCTATTAGATGATGACTCTTCTAAAACTATATAGTGTAATGTAAATCTATAAAAGAAAGCTTCCATCAACACGATTTTCTCTCATCCCCGCCAATTGTTTCGTACTTCAATGTATAACCTAAAAAGGGCGTAGGTGCTGCTATCTTCCAATTAGCTTTACTCACATCTACTGACATCTTACAGTAGAGAAACTTCAATGCATAAGTGTTATGATTAGGACATTAGTCAACTCTGTAATCCTCCACTTGACCTCTTTAATACGTAAAGCGCCAATATACAGTACCTCATTTCGGCATCCATACGCCATCTTTTATTTTAGCACAAAAACATAAAAATCTTATGAAGGCTGTTTGAACAGAGCACATTTTTACCCTTTTTTGTTTCTTCATGATCAGGTTATCGTTATAATATGAACGAAAAGGGGGCTATTTTGCAAAAGAAGTTGCTGTCTAGTTGCCACACTCGGCTGAGAGGACATGAAGTGCGTATTTTTAAAAAATTGCCTTAGCCAAATCAAATCTTTATGGATTTGTAGTTTTCTTATACTATAGTGCAAAAAAGAAATAATAAAGCGTGACATTAGCGAAGAAATGAAATGATACAAGTAACTGCTGTGCATCCTTTTTCCACTCAGCAGCCAATACTAGCAAAAGTAATTGGTGTGGTGACCTTTTTAGTAACCGTCTAATGAAATGAAGAGCTTCTTCCTATTAAAAGTTAAACTTACATGCAGAAAGGATGTTTACTTTGCAAAAAATATTTACACTTACAACGCATCGTCATACTGATATGATCGATATTACAACCGAGCTGGAACAATGGATTCATGAATTAAAGGTTACTAACGGAATCATGGTTGTATCTTCCTTACATACAACTGCGGGAATTACGGTGAACGAAAATGCTGATCCCGATGTGAAAACAGACATGCTTATGCGATTAGAGGAAATTTATCCTTGGAAACATGCGGAGGATCGGCATATGGAAGGCAATACTGCTGCACATTTAAAAACAAGTACGGTTGGCCATGCGCAAACGCTCATTATCCAAAACGGTAAGCTGGTATTAGGTACATGGCAAGGTGTTTACTTTTGTGAATTTGATGGTCCACGAAAGCGAAAATTTCATGCTATGGTGATTCCAGAATAAAAAAAGATTTGAGAGAAGCTTTTAATGTCGATCATAAAATAACTTGTCACACGCTTGAAGCAATGCAGTTTTATCCCAACACATTCAAGAGAACTTGTCCACATGGTTTTTAAGAGGACAAGTCCCTCTTTTTAATGCGTTGGATAAACTTGATCCAATAAGCCGTTATGATACTGTCATTTCGCTTATCCAATAGCTTTTTTCAATAGATGAGACAAGAAATGGTTCCTATTATCAAACTGCATACTAGGAGCTATTTTTCAATTACATAAAAAGGCATGCATCCAGTTGCTAAGTAGTCCTTCTTCGTTCTTTTCCAAAGCCATTTAAAAAAACTTAGCTATCAAAGCCTTGATATCGACAGAATTCCATCGTTTTGCTTATACTATTAAACCGTAAAAAGTTTGCTAGAGTACATAAAAGCTAGCTTCTTTCCCTTTTCACTGATCGTAAGGGGAATAAACTTCCTACGAATGCAATCGCAGCGGCAGCTAGAAATAATTTGTCAAAGCCGAAAACTGCTATTGTCGCTACACTACTAAAAACCAGCAAATCACAAACCGAATCAATAATGGATAGCAATGAGATCGTTGTTGCTCTTACCTTCGAAGGAATCATATCGTTGGCTAATTGCGCATATACCGGGTAGCGTACAGCACCAACAAATCGAAGCAAAACCATAATAAGGAGCAAGATCCAAAGGTTTTCACGGTAGAAAGCTGCTAATAACAATCCGAATACGGCAAGAGCACCCGTTATATATAAAAATAGAATTCGAGAAATGCGAGTTGTCATCCACCCAATAGACCGAGAAACGAAAAAGCTAAATATGGAAAGCCCTGCAAGCGAAAAACCAATAAAATAGACAGGTAAACCGGCGTCTAGAAGTAATTTGTCACTAAAGTTATCAAAAATTGCTACAGATGGGATAAATACCAGTGTGATATTTAAAAACATCCATAACAGCTGGGGTGCTTTTTTTATTACTAGCATCCCTTCTTTCACTTGTTTAAAAGGATTTTCGCGATAGCTCCCATGTTCTGGTGGATTTTTTGCAAAAATTAACAATACAATTTGCATGCTTTGAAAAAACACACCTAATGCAATAAGCATGATAAATTGTTCATCCGTCAAATCTTGAGCTATAATAGCGCCTAGTATTAATACAATAACCATGACCATAAATTGCGCGGATTGGATAATTCCAAGTGCTTTATCGAGCATATTTTCTTCATTTGATTCTTTTAAAGATTCATAGATAAAAGCTTCATCAGCACCACTAAAAAACGTTACACTGAATCCACTTAAAAGGCTACTAATGACGAATACCCACGGGTCGTATGCCCAAATTAACATTGCGTGACTGATAATACCTAGAAATGCTCCAATCATAAACGACAATTTAGCACCATATCGATCCGCAAACATACCTGTTGGAATTTCACCAATTAATACACCAGTACTCCAAAAGAGCAATAACCATAAAATAGATGCTTCATCCAGTCCCCGTGAAAAATAAAATAATGCTAAGACTGGTTGAATAAATCGAACACTGCCAAATAATTCCGCCCAAAATAACACACGAATGTTGCGTGAAGCTAATGTACCTTGTTTCAATGTTTTATCCTCCTGCTTCCTGTTTATTCCGCTATAAACAAGCAGGAGTGAACAACGATGGAATTTTTAATTAACTCTGCTTACCCATTCTTTAGCTATGCTATACAAAAACGCCATATATCCGTATTGAAATGACCTACAACTGAAAATAAAAAGCATTTTTAAGCGTATTTTAAATAAAAAAATCGCTTAACGCTTGACTCCTTCCCTAAGAATCACGGACATTTTTGTAGAAAGCATGCTGGGTAATCCGTTATTTTTCTTATCCGAACTTTTCACCCCTACTTGTTGGTTTGAGAAAAATCGTTTGTTTTTTTGCACGTTAATTACCTCCTAACAAAATATATACTTTAATTATACAGAAGTGGATCAAATAGAAAAGACTTACATTTATAAAATATAGAAAAATGCCTTTATAATTTAATACAGGTTAAACATCAAAAAATGTTTTTTAAATACAACTATCCAAAAATCACAATACGATGTAGTTTTATTAAATATCCGCATAATAATATGTAGTGCAAAAATAAGCGACCTTTTTGCGTGAGAACCAAGACAAGATCTTCTATATTTAAGGGAGCGGGCAAATGCTCGCTCCCTTTCGTTTACTACTTCTGTCTATTTGCGAGATCTTGTTCAGCCATTTTTATCATACGCTTCACCATCTCGCCACCCACGGAACCATTTTCTCTTGCAGTAGTATCAGCTCCAAGATCGACATTAAATTCATTAGCGATCTCATACTTTAGGGAGTCGACTGCTTTTTCTGCACCTGGCACTTCTAACTGATTACGGTTTCGTCGAGCCATCGGAAACACTCCTAATGGGAAAAGTAGTAGAACAGCAAATACTGTTCAATAATAGTGTGCGTACGTTCAGATGGTACATACATGGCAATATAAGGTTGCATAATTATGTGACAATGCATTATCGCTATATGATAATAGACAACCCTACGCTCACATTCCACAGACCTCTTTTACGAATACAAAGCAAGTAACATCTTGATTCCATATAAGTAAAACAGTACAAGCCGAACAGATTTCTACTTTTATGAGCGCTACCATTAATACTGAGCCAGTATGCTTCTATTTTTGATCCATAGTTATCTATGCAACACGTATTAATTATTAGTACAAGTTGAGCAACATTGATTTATGCCACGCAAATTTCTTACCTCCGTGCGTCCTGTTACCATCGACGGATGGTTCTTGCTCTATGCCGAAACACTTTTATACCTTTGGCTTCGATTTCCCTCCAAAGCAAGCATGCATTTCTTTGCCTACATCATTCTTTATTGCAACAAAATTGGTTTTCCACCCGCATAGCAGGTGATTTTCTGTTTCGCACGCTGTTGCGAGCTCAACGGACTAAAGTCATAAGAAAAAAGCTTATCTCTTATTTGAGATAAGCTTTTTTAATTATCTATTATAGACGAGTTACGTTAGCTGCTTGTGGTCCGCGGTTTCCTTCTACGATTTCAAATTCAACGTCTTGACCTTCTTCAAGAGTTTTGAAACCTTCAGCTTGAATAGCTGAGAAGTGAACAAATACGTCGTCTCCGTCTTCACGCTCGATGAAACCAAATCCTTTTTCTGCATTAAACCATTTTACTTTACCAGTCATTAAAATGACCTCCTTATTCAAATATCGTGCAAAGTAATTGAATCATGAATACTTTTACACCACTTTGATAAAGAGATCGTAAAGTATTATATCCAAACTTCAATTTCCTTTTGCACCTTTAACTTTACCCTTTTCTGAAACAAAATGCAAGTGTATACATCTAAAATTTGTAATATTTTTTTCCATTGGTTAGTTTTTTTTGAAATTTCCCGCAAGAAAACCGTTTTTTAATACCTATTTCTGTGTTTAAATTCAACTGACCACAACTAAAGTTGCAAACGATAAAATCTTGAATGATTTAACGTTCGCATTCCATTTCTGTTATAAAATGCTTGTAATGATTAACCTACACTACCTAAACTTCATATCCATTGTAAAATTTTATTTCTTTGGGCTATATACTATTAGAATGCAAAACCAAAGCTTCTTATACAATGTTTTGCCGTTCCAGAAAAATCATGACGCTCTTTTTCCTTATAACTTCATTTTGTTCGCTGTTCTTTGTAATCTTTAAGAAGGTACGTACATATCAAAGTAGTAAATACCTCCACTTCATTGACGAATCATAGCCTTACCTAACAATTTTAGGGTGCATAGAGCCATAAGTAAAATGTACTTATCTCTAAAGAACAACGTTTATTTTCTAGAATCATACTTAGCTTTCTTTACATTTTTAAAGGTAGGTATATCCGTTTGCTTGAGCATTAACATAACGTAACTTTCCATAGCGAATGCATCATTTTGCTTATACTATAAAGCCCGATAATCAAAAAGCACTGTCAAAATAGATGACAGTGCTTTTAATGAGCCTTATTTATACAACAACATCATAACCTTGTTCTTCAACTGCTTCCCGCAATGCTTGAATGTTCGTTTGTGCATCATCATAAGTTACATCCACTTTTCCTGTATTTAAATGCACTTCTACTACTGTCACACCTGGTAATGCTTCGAGTGCTCCTTTTACTGCTTTTTCGCAATGACCACAAGTCATTCCTTTTACATCTAAAGTTGTTTGCATATCGCAAATCTCCTTTCATTCATTTTAATTTTTCTTCAACAAGCCCGATAAAACAAAGCTTTCACTATAGCGTTTAATCAGCTCTTGTTGAAATATTTATAGATAAAAGCTAATCCGGGAATGTATCTATCTCCCTATAGCTTTACCCGCTTTAATCGTAAGGAATTTGATACGACACTTACGGAGCTAAATGCCATTGCCGCACCTGCAATCCAAGGTGCAAGCAAGCCAACTGCTGCAATTGGAATTCCTACTGTGTTATAAGCAAAAGCCCAAAATAAGTTTTGGCGAATATTTTTTATCGTTGCATGACTTGCTTTAATCGCCTTTGGAATCAATAATAATTCGCCACCTAAAATAGTTACATCAGCAGCTTCTATTGCCACTTCTGTACCTGTTCCAATTGCAATACCAATATCGGCAACAGCTAATGCTGGAGCATCATTAATACCATCACCAACCATCGCTACATGCTTGCCCATTTCCTGTATCATTTTTACTTTATCCGCTTTTTCCTCTGGTAAAACTTGCGCAATAACATGATCGATACCAACCTGCTTGGCGATTGCCTTAGCTGTTCGTTCATTATCGCCTGTTAGCATAATAACTTCAAGTCCTTCGTTTTGTAGCTGACTAATCGCTTCTTTCGCTGTTTCTTTCACCGTGTCCGCTACTGCGACAATTCCTGCAAATTGATCATCTACTGCGATTAACATGGCCGTTTTTCCATTTTCTTCAAAGGATTGCATAGCCGTTTCTTCCTGCTGATAAACAATGTTGTATTTTTCCATTAACGCCCTTGTTCCTACAAGAATCTTTTTTCCATTAATTTGAGCAGAAATACCGTGACCAGGTATTGCTTGAAATTCATCCGTATCGAATAACTCCAAGCCCTTTTCTGTTGCCCCAGCAACAATTGCTTCTGCTAGCGGATGTTCAGAACTTTTTTCCGCACTTGCTACTAACTGTAGAACTTCATCTGTGCCCGTGAAATCCGTTATTTCTGGTTTCCCTTTTGTAATTGTTCCTGTTTTATCAAAAATAATAGCATCTAGTTGGTGTGTACGTTCTAAATGCTCACCACCTTTAAACAAAATCCCCTGTTCGGCAGCTTTACCAGTTCCGACCATAATCGATGTTGGTGTTGCTAAACCGAGTGCACAAGGGCATGCGATGACTAAAACAGCGATGGAGGTGACTAATGCCGACTCCAACTCCCCTGGTGTCACAAAAGCAATCCAAATAATAAATGTGAGCATTGCGATACTAACAACAATTGGTACAAAATAACCCGAAATAACATCTGCCAAACGTTGGATCGGCGCTTTTGAGCCTTGCGCGTCTTCCACTACTTTTACAATCGAAGCTAAAGCCGTATCTTTTCCTACCTTAGTCGCTTCCATTTCTATCGTTCCATTTTTATTCATCGTTGCACCAATTACTGTATCTTTTAAAGCTTTTTCCACTGGTAAAGATTCACCAGTAAGCATCGATTCATCCACAGCTGTATGTCCTCTAATAACAACACCGTCTACAGGTATTTTCTCTCCTGGTTTCACAATGAGGCGGTCACCGAGAACGACTTCTTCAACAGGTATCATTGTCTCTTCATTATTTCGAATGACACGTGCCTGTTTTGCTTGTAGATTCAATAATTTAGAAATCGCCATCGTCGTTTTACTTTTCGCTTTTGTTTCTAAATACTTTCCAAACAGGATAAGCGTAATTAAAATTGCACTTGTTTCAAAATAAAGATGTGGCATATAGCCAGGATTGCCAATCGTTTTTATTGCTTCATATAAACTATAAAAATAAGCAGCACTCGTTCCTAAAGCTACGAGTACATCCATATTGGCTGCTTTATTACGAAGATTTTTATATGCGCCGTCATAAAATTGCCAGCCAATAATAAATTGTACAGGTGTCGCCAAAGCAAATTGGAACCACGGATTCATAAAAATACTTGGTAGGCTAAGTCCAAACAAATGATCAAGCATCGTTACCAAAAGAGGAATGGATAAAATAGCCGATATAATGAGTTTCGTTTTCATACGTTGGATTTGCTTTTCTTTATGGCTTTGCTTTTCTTCTTTATTTGCTTTTGGCTGGGCTTGATAACCTAATTTTTCAACTATGCCAATAAATTTTTCTTCGTCAATGAATGACGGTTGATATTCGATAACAGCTGTTTCATTAGCAAGATTTACTGTCGCATTCTCCACACCTTGTTGTTTGGACAATACTTTTTCAATCCGGTTCGAACATGCTGCGCAAGTCATACCTGTAATATCAAATTCAACTTTTTCCGTTTCCACACCATAGCCTAGCTTTTCAATTTTTTCCGTAATATCTTCTAGAGAAACTTTTTCCGGGTCGTAATCTAAGTTTGCTTTTTCCGTTGTTAAATTCACCTGTGCTTCAACACCGTCTACCTTATTCAGTACTTTTTCTATGCGACTGGAACAGGCCGCACAAGTCATACCAGTTACTCCAACTGTTACATGTTCTTTCTCTTGCATTACCCTTCACCTCACTTATTGGCTCACACCTTTGGAAAACTGCTATCGATAAGTCTTTATAACGATAAAACACCGTCGTTTTACTACTATAAAGCTTAAAACACCTTAGATAATTTTGCCAAAAATACTACATACCGGCTAAAAATTTTGCTTTCCAAAGTGAATATTTTTTAAAAGAGCACTTCTAGGAGTGCATGGTCTTTTTATTTGGACAATTGTTTTAGCACTTCCATTAATTCATCAATCGCTTCTTCCCCTTGCCCTGAACGTACTGCATGTGATACACAATGCTTCGTATGCCTTTCCGCAATGGAAAAACCTACTTTTTTAAGCGCTGCATTAATAGCACTAATTTGGACTAAAATATCAATACAATATCTATCTTCTTCCACCATTTTCTGAACTCCCCGAACTTGACCTTCTACCCTTTTCAGCCGGTTCGTTATCGCGGATATTTCATCCTTTGTTCGTGGCGTTACAGGATGTTCTGGTTTTGACGTTGTCATCTATATCAACTCCATTTCTTATTTTTCGCTACTACACTTATACTATACCCCCCTATTGTATTTTATGCAATATGTTTGCTTATGAAAAATATAAACTACTGGGAACTGAAGTGGAATTAATAGCCACCCCTTTTTTTGCAAGGAATTTTTAGAGGATGCAATGAGGTTTTAAAACGCTTCATAATTCATTTTATGATGCTTAAATATTTACATGTTCCATAGAAGGCGTGGTAACGAGAGCCACTAAGGTATTTAGTGACCTTGAAAAAACTTTTAAGAATAAAAATGGGGCGCAGTTTAGCAACGTAGTGAATGGAACGAATCAACGAAAGACTTAGAAATCATGCCACTAAAATAGGGGTATGCCGATGTCGGGCGGCATACCCGTTTTTAGTGTCCTTCCTCTTAGTGGCGAACCGATGATGACTTATCGCCGTGAAGTCGCCTAATTGCTAGGCGATGGAGACGTGGTTATTCGGTTATTTTCTTATACCAAAAACCTCATTTTACTA
This sequence comes from Virgibacillus dokdonensis, assembly GCF_900166595.1. NCBI lineage: Bacteria > Bacillati > Bacillota > Bacilli > Caryophanales > Bacillaceae > Virgibacillus > Virgibacillus dokdonensis. The sequence goes on from NZ_LT745763.1 coordinate 3,263,516, forward strand.
CTTTCTTGTCTCTTGAAATAGATGCAAAAAACCTCCTATTTTTTATAGTGTGATCCATGTTTTTTAGTAAAACAAAAATACCTTCCATTAAATGGCTTACTTTTTGCCAATTTTTCAAATTTGAAAGTACATCACCAACATAAAAACCTTTCTAGCAAAAATCTGCCAAAAAGGTCTATAGTTAGTTTCATAAATAGCTTCTGCAGCGATGCAGTCACTAAAATGCATAAACAAAAAACGCAATCAATCCTACCAAAATGGTCACTGCATATATCCAGATGAGTAGTGGCACATTTGATTTCAAAGATTTCGTTTCATATTCCATCGAACGTTGCAATTCACTTTGAGCGGTTTCACCTTCCGCTTCATATTGCTTCATTTTTCTCTCTTCCTGTTTAAACACGTACAACGTGCCCCCCAGAGCAACAAGAAATAAACAAAATAAGAAAATAATTAATACCATATTCATAGTAATAATCCCCCCCACGTTTACACGTATTTTCAATAAAAATTAACGATTGCTATATCGATAATTACAACATAAGTTTTATCATTTCCACTGGAATACTCAGAAAAATAAGATTTTTTCTGAGGGTGCCTGGTGAAAGCTTGGTTAAAATTTCTAGCTGCCTATTATGAAATAAAACTTTTATTATTGCAACTTTTCGACTGCCCTCTTAATTTATAGCTATCATAACTTTTACATGGATAGAAGCATTTTGCAATTCTTTTCATGCAATTGTCAAAAAAAGTTAACGTTTTCATGATTAGCTGTGGAAGTTAATTCGTAGGTAAAAGATTTTTTACTTGTGCTTTTTACCCCACCATACCAAGGGTGAGCGAAATTACGTGAGGGCGAGCACGTTCTTGACATGCGGGAGCGAATCCAACGACATAGCGAGCGTAATTTTGACGTACATGAGCGAAGTCAGCGGCATAGCGAGCGTAATTTTGACGTACATGGCGAAGTCAGCGGCTAAGCGAGCGTAATTTTGGCCTACATGGCGAAGTCAGCGGCATAGCGAGCGTAATTTTGACGTACATGGCGAAGTCAGCGGCATAGCGAGCGTAATTTTGACGTACATGAGCGAAGTCTACGGCTAAGCGAGCGAAATCTCGACCTACATGAGCGAAGTCAGCGGCATAGCGAGCGAAATCTCGACCTACATGAGCGAAGTCTACGGCATAGCGAGCGAAATATTGGCCTACATGAGCGAATCCAACGACATAGCGAGCGTAATTTTGACGTACATGAGCGAAGTCAGCGGCATAGCGAGCGTAATTTTGACGTACATGGCGAAGTCAGCGGCTAAGCGAGCGTAATTTTGGCCTACATGGCGAAGTCAGCGGCATAGCGAGCGAAATCTCGACCTACATGAGCAAATTCAGCGGCATAGCGAGCGAAGTTTTGCCCTACATGAGCGAAGTCTACGGCATAGCGAGCGAAATATTGGCCTACATGAGCGAATTCAAGCACGAGGCGCGGTGATTTCTCGACAAACCGGTGCAAATCACGCATTTTATACATATTATTTTAATAGAATAATTTAGAATAACGATCCACTCATATAATTTACAAATCTAATTTTTCTTCGTTTATACTACCTTTTGTTTCGTTTCTAAAATTAAATTAGCATGTACGAGACGTTTTCGTACAGCAATTCCTATCCAGCTAGCTAATGCAGCTTTAATAAGCCCAACGACGATAAATGGATACACTCCAGCTACGAATGCTGCATTCCACGAAAGATCTAAAATAAATTTCAACTGCGTTGTCCCAAACGCTAGCGTAATCAACATGCCAATTATATTTGCAATTAGAGCATTCTGGAAACGAAAGCTTGTTTTTTCGAGAATGAAACCTGTAACATATGCTGTAACAATAAAGCCAAAAATATATCCTCCTGAAGGACCTACTAACACATGTGCCCCGCCGCTAAAGCCAGCAAAAACAGGCACACCTGCTCCTCCAATTACCGCATAGCAAATCATCGCTAATGCACCTTGCTTACTGCCTAAAATAGTTGCCGTAATTCCGACTGCTAAAGTTTGTCCACTTATCGGTATGAGTGGTAGTGGTATTTCAATTTGCGCCAAAATAGCTGTGAGTGCTGCAAACAAAGCACAATTAAGCATAAAGCGAAGTCTTTTTCGTTGCTGTTCCATATTAATAAATCCCCCTATTTCCAATAAACGTTGATGTTTTTCAAAATTGTACTTGGAAAAAACAACATTGTCAACTTGATTAACGTAATAGTTTACATTCAGGATGAGCAAATTTATTGTTTAAACGTTCTATTTAGAGAGAAGCAATAATACCTTATTCAGTAAATACCATCAATCGATGCGTTTCTAAATAATTAAAATATAAATGAATATAGCAAAGAGTACCAGAAGTAATGAAAGTTATTCAGTCTTTCGGTTAAAAGTAACTTATTCTCAACTAAGCGGCTACTTCCTTATGGCGATAAACGTACTTAACCAGAAGATGAGCGACTTTTCCCACGCGGCGAGCGCTTTTTCCACGTTCATGAGCGACTTTACGACGTGCGGGAGTGATTTTCTCATGATAGGAGTCTGTAGTTTGAATTTATTCTTTCATATAAGATATACTTACAATACAAGTAAGAATCAAGGGAGAGGGGATGACTTACGATGGGGCAACAAATTAAAGGAAAGATTGCGTATATTACAGGTGCTGGTAGCGGTATTGGAAGAGCAACTGCACTTGCTCTTGCTAAGGAAGGTGTTCATTTAGGCATCATTGCGCGTACGGAATCCAAACTGGAAGCTGTTGCAAGAGAAGTAGAAACATATGGCGTTAACGCCAGTTATGCTGTTGCTAATATAGCAAAGTTGGAAGAAGTAGAGGGGGCTGTTGCGAAGCTAGAAACGTCGCTTGGGCCTGCAAATATTTTAATAAATAATGCAGGTATTGGAACATTTGATAATTTTCTAGAGATGGATCCAGTAACGTGGAAGCAAACTTTAGAGGTGAATGTGTTCGGTACGTATCACGTGACCCGTGCCGTCTTACCACATATGCTTAAGAAAAACCAAGGCGATATTATCATGATCTCCTCCAGTAACGGAATAAAAGGAACAGCAGGTTCGACTTCTTACAGTGCTTCCAAATTTGCCATTCAAGGTATGTCCGAAGCTTTAATGCAAGAAGTGCGCAGAAATAACATTCGCGTTTTCACATTAAATCCAAGCCTTGTTGCCACAGAGCTTGCTTTCGGCGAAAAGTTAGCGGAGAAAAATGACGATAAATACATGCAAGCCGAAGATTTAGCTGAATACATGGTAGCACAATTAAAATTGCATCCGAGAATGTTTATTAAACAGTCGTTACAATGGGCTACGAATCCGTTCTAAAACAAAACTGTTACAAAACGTTGATCCAAAAGCGATTTGCAACATTTTTCTATATTTATATATCATATTAATTACTTTGCAAAGAAAACTATTAAAATATATCACTAAGTCAGTGCAATTGTTTACGGCTTATTGTTAACATAATTTAGAAAATTCAACAATAGACTGCCATTTCAAACTTCGGTTTTTCACTCATCCGTAGGGCATATCGAAAGAACTGTTTGTGGAGCTGGACTGTTAACTTGTCCAGCTCTAGCAACTTCAATTCTTGAAGCAAGATCTAAGATGTTTAATCGTTATGTAACGTTAATAGCCAACGTCATTTTTATAAAACTTGGCTTATCTCAAATCTTATGGCGAAAGCTGTAGTTCTTATACTATGAACTATTATGCATTCCTATAGTGTAAAGTAAAAACGTTGGCTATGAATATAAAAGAACACGGCTTTCGTTTTTTCTTTGTAGTCTTAAAAGAAAGCAATTATATTTAAGAAGCTTTCTTCACCTGTTTTTTGGTCATAAATGTTTCTGCCTGCACTAATCGCGGAGCACTCGCTAAAATCACTAGCAAAACAATCGTACAAAAAACAAACGCACCTACAAAAGTCGTTCCATTCATTATAAATGAATACAGAACTGGCGACATTCCTTCGGGGGCATATTTCCCCCAGAAAATGACACCTGCAAGAAAATGCCAAAAATACCTCGCGATGCTACCAATGAATGTCGCAGCTACAACCCATGCCAAAGCAATTCGTTTATTCCCTTTTTGATAATTATTTTGAATTAAAGGAGCGAGTATTCCGGCAAAACCAACGCTAGCAAAAGCAATAAAATATTCAATAAAAAATTGCAATGGTGTCAAATAGTAAGCATCACCGAGCATTACCTGCAATAACCCCCATAAGAAACCCGCTAATATACCCGCCAACATTCCTCTCCGAAATGCAAGAATAAATATGGGCACCATAGCAAAAGAAATCGATATAGCTGGTGATAATTTAATCGAAGGAAGAAAATCCAAAATCATGGCAAATGCTGCAAAAAATGCTGCTTCAATCATTACTAATAAGCGAATATTTTTCATTAAAAAAGCTCCCCTTTCACGGAAACCTCAAGGGAAGCAGCATTGTTCGACGTAGTTGTTCATTGATTGTATAAAAGGTAAATGCTTTAAACGTTCGTTTTACACACAGAATCTTCCTTGTAAATCAAACTAGCATTTTATGCATAAACCTAAGCATTGTTGCCCACATCCCTACGCAAGTGCTAACTAAACAGGTTCAAAGGGTCTCGAACGATTCCGTTCCATCTCAGCCAAATGGCTCCCCTTGTGGTTTCTATGTATATGATTTTCATCTATTATAAACGATAAATTGTTCTTTGAACAGCTTTTAGCGTTAAAAGTTGTTTAGCATCCATTTTTTATAGCTATTGTTCAAATAAATAGTCAGAGAGATGAAGGTAGCTCTTAAACGACCACCTGCTAAAGCAGGTGGATTTAGACAAAAATGTCGACGACTAAAGTCGTTCCCCAGGCTAAAGTCCTGCTCAAAGGCCTTAGCTAAAGCATCCTCAAAGCTAGACTAAATATTTCGTCCTTACCTTCATTGAATTGATTTGTTATATCATTTCTTATTATTTCTTCCGTTACCGTCCCTACGGTGGCACAAAAATATCCTCTTGCCCACAAGTGCTGCCCCCAATATCTCTTTTTGAGTTCTGGAAACTCATCCTGCAATAATCTTGATGATCTTCCTTTTAGATACGGCAATATTTTACTTGGAGCAATACTTGGAGGACAGGATAATAATAAATGAATGTGGTCTTTTCCAACACTTCCTTGCAAATATAGTAATTCCCCTAGCTTCACAACCTTGTCTTAGCAAATCACGCACTCTCACCGCTATATGCCCGCCCAAAACCTTATATCTATACTTTGTCACCCATATGACATGATACTTAATATCATACACAGCATGACTATTTTTTCTATATCCTTCCATACTTTCACCTCTTCACTTCGTATGGACAAAAAAGATAAGGCTAAAAGCGGATACCGTCTAAAGAAGGTGGAGTTAGACCACGCATTTGTAAGTTAAACCACCTGCTGCTTCCATACACTAGTGAAGATAAATAAACGGTAAATACATATTTATCAAGAACAAGCAAATGTGTCGCCAATTTCAGACAAATGAATCTAAAACGACCTAGATTCAAAAGCAACAGCTTGCTTATCATCACACCTTGATGTGATTCGTAAATGACCTACTATTTCCACACTCATTTGCACTTCAAATTCATTCTTTACACCTTCTTATTAGTTTACACCAACGCGCTCCCACGCACGAGCAACTTCCTGAGCAGCGCTTTCCCCATACAAATCTTGAGCAGATTGAACGAGTGCTTGTCTTGCATCTTGGAAACTACTATTCGGCGTTAAATAGGTCGTTAATGCACGATAATAAACTTGTTCCGCTTTGCTTATACCTATGCTATTAACAGTGAAATAGGCCGCTTTATTCGGAATCCCACTATTGATATGAACTCCACCCCAATCGCCTCTTCGTGTGTTTGGTAAATGTTGATAATCATTCATATGATCTGGCTGATTATACCTTGTTGGGTTTGCCAAACTGCGCAATGCATCCCCTTCAACACCAGGTGTAAATACATCTTCACCAATTAACCAATCACCATCCACAAAATAGGCAAAAACATCAGCAAACGATTCATTTAATGCACCAGATTGGTTGGCATAGACGAGATCAGCTGTTTCGTCAATCACCCCATGTGTAAGCTCATGAGCTACAATATCATTTGCCCCAGATAACGGAGCAAATCTTCTTCCGTCTCCATTGCCGTAAATGATTTTATCACCAACCCATACCGCATTATTATAATTATTCCCATAATCGACAATAGACCGAATTGTCGCGCCATTATTGTCGTAACTAACCCGACCAAATGTATTATAGTAATAATCAAATACTTGTCCAGCATAATAGTGAGCATCAACAGCTGCCTGTTGTTCTTCATTCGTAAAGCGATTATCTTCATCTTTCACATAAACACCTGGAAGATTTTTATCGCCTCTTCCTTGATTCGTGAACGTTTCAATAACCCCATTCATTCGTTTTGTCGTATCATAGAGATAATAGTCCCCTTGATGATAAAACGTATTTAACTGTCTATGGTGTCCAAGGGTACCTATTCCACTTCCAGTAGAGGCAAATTCTTGCGCCTGATTGATTGCTTTTAAAACCTCTCCACTCTCTGCATTCACCCAAATATTCCAATACGCTGGTTTCGGTTTGGCAAATTGAAGCTCTACGCGATATGCTAATGTGTACTGTTTATTGTCATCGTGATAGACAACTAAATCAGCAGTTTCTTCCAGTGTATTAAACGTTTCTCCAGTTAATGATGCCATTTTTTGATCGGCTTCACTACGTTTTATATCAATGTGTTTCCAAGCATGATTAATTGCTTGTTTTTTAGTTAGTTTTTGTTTTTCTGTTAATTTTTCAGGAGCATTAGGATGAAATTCCCCGTTAATTGCTATAATTTTTTTGTCTTTATTCACATGTACGACAATTTTAGAATTATCTATCGGTATATTTTGAATTTTCGGTTTATAAATGTAGTGAGTCATCCCTATATCATCTACATTAGATTCTATAAAATCTAGTTTTGTTTCCGAGTTAATTTGAAAGAGTTCTTTATTCTCCAGCAAAAATTTTCTTACATCTGCCTCTTTCGTCACTTTTCGTTCAGATAACTCTCCGTTAATAAACGAAGGCCCTTTTTGCTTATTTTCTTGCTCCCATTTTGTTTCAACATCTGCATTTATTTCCCATTCATCCCTTGAATCAGCAGCATGGGTCACCTGAGCATTACTTACAATTAACGTAGTAGCTAAGGTGAGCAAACCCATTCGATGAAACCATTTCTTTTGCATTTGCATTCACTCCTTTTATTGGAAACTATTGGTATTTCTTGTGGGGATAATAGTATCGTAGATTTCCATATATGACAATAAATCATTTAACTCATTCTCGGTAAACTAATAGGTATTAATACCTATAAAACAAATTAAATAAGTCATAGTATAGACAATATATACATCCTTGAGTTACATAAAAAATGTAACTTATATAGGCTTTTTAGGAGATTTTTTCATTTTCTTTATACTACGTCGTTTCATGCTTCCCTTTCATATAAAAATGTCCTATTATAAAAGTATTAATCTATGAATAGCATGTCTTATTTTATAATTCTAAATAAAAATATCTATTATTGGCACACGCTTCGAATCAAAAGTGTTTGATAAGATAGTCTACCATGCATTGATTTAGGTTATCATAAAGAGCTTAGGATATATGGATGATCATTCTAGTTTCTTATATTGAAAAATGCTTCGACTTTTCTCATTTTTCATTTGTCCCACCTACTTCCTTTTTCATTTTTTTATGCTATAATTTTGATTACATCACATGACATATAAGTTATTATTTTACATCTATTACGTACTACTTTATAAATCTACTAACAATTCCGATATTCTAATTGCTATGACTAACTAGAAAAAGGTAGGCGATACATATCTTATACTAGTTGAACGATGTAGAAATATGATTTTTCCTTTGTGTCCATACACGCGAACTTTCTCGTTCACTGTTTAACAAAATAAGAAGCTTGCTAACTCCATAAGGAGTAAAAACAGGGATTTTGACTATGTCGGAGGTCTACGATGAGTTATAGAACTACACCATTAGAAGAAGGTATTAAAAATCTTTACATGAAACTAGGATTTACAGAACCACAATATCCTATTGAAGAACTTGCAGAAAAATTAAACATTCATTTAAGTTATCAAAAAAAGCCTATTTTGCAACAAAGAGGGACCATATATTTAAACCCTCATTTGTCAAGCGAAAAACAGAAAGAGCTATTTTATTATGAATTATCACATGTCCTTCCACATGTAGGGATACAACTATTTATGCCAAAATTATTTAACAGTTTGCAGAAACATAAAACAAGCTATATTGCGCTACATTTAGCTATACCAACCTTCATGTTACAAAAGGTAAACTTCCCTCTATATCATGAAGAAGCAATTGCAAATGTTGCTAATGAATTTAAAGTAACAACTGAGTTTTCTCAAAAACGCTTACATGAATATAGAAATCAAGTAAATCAAAACTGGAACATTCTTTAATAGCTGTTGGGGAAGTTGCAATTCTACAATGAGTTAATTTGAACAACATCTATCCATTCAAAATTCATAATTTAAAGATGTTTCACAAGTGGAAGTAAATTTATACGAAAGTGAGCTACATTTTTTAGGGGGGGGATCTTTGGGCAGAGGCAGACCATGAAAATTTACAAGCTACAGCGTTCTCTAGGTGCGTAGGTAGTATTTTTCACATAAATGCTTTTTTAACTTAATCAAGTAAACCAATAAGAGGAGGAATAACATTGAAAAAAATAGGCTTAACTATTATGGTGCTAGGAATTGTTGTTCTTGTTAAGAAAGGGTTTTCCTTAAAAATAGAGGTGAAGTGTACATAGACAATGACGATTTTGTGTTTGCCACTAAGCCATTCATAACACGATCTTCTTGTTTAAAATTTTATCTTTCTATCGTGTCAAGCTTTCATAAAATATGGTTCTCACCCAAAAAAGGCTTTTTAGTTATTTTTGATACTAAATATAATGTTCTCACAATAGATGAAACTACATATTGGGTTTTTAAGACATCTATTTTTAGAACAACCCCATTTTTGGGTATTAACCAAATTGTTAGAAAACCGTAGTTTTTGTTATACTTTAGGCCTTTAAAATTTTATGCTTTCCCATAATGGAATAAAAGTGCGGGGCGCCCGTTTAGCCACAGAGGGAATGGAACGAATCAATCGAGATAAAAGGAATCACGAGAGTATAAAATATTTTGTGTAAATGATTTTTAGAACATAGAAAAAGGAAGACCCTTTTTGTAGAATTAAGTTAGCCGACAAAATTCACAGAAAAGAGGTCTTCCCTATGAACCATGTTACTACAGATTTAATTGAAGCTCTAGTCCAAAAACAGGATATCCAAGAAGTTTTTCGCCAACATCTTGAGTCAGCAGTCAATCAATTACTCAAAAATGAATTGACAGCTTTCTTAGATTATGAACCTTATGATCGAAAAGGTTTTAATTCTGGCAATTCACGTAATGGCACTTACCCTCGTTCAATTAAAACGGAATATGGGGAATTAAATATTGATATTCCACGCGATCGTAACGGTGAATTTAAGCAACAAACTCTGGGCTCTTATAATCGCACGAATGATACTCTTGAAAGTTATATCATTCATATGTATCAAAAAGGCATCACGACAGACGAAATCGTTCAACTTATTGAGCGAATGTACGGCCATCACTATACGAAACAGACCATTTCCAATATCACTCAGCGTGTATCAGAGGATTTAGAAGCGTTCCACAGCCGAAGGCTCAACGAGCGCTATGTTTGTGTCTATTTAGATGCTACGCATATTCCAATTAGACGCGATACTGTCCAAAAAGAAGCTGTCTATATATCGATTGGCATTACCGAAGATGGCACAAAGGAAGTTTTGGATTATACGATTGCCCCAACGGAATCAGCTCACGTTTGGGAAGAGATGCTTTCGTCCCTTCGTGAACGAGGCGTTAAAAACGTTCTGTTGTTTGTCTCTGATGGGCTTAAAGGAATGACCGATTCGATTCATCGTGTTTACTCTAAAGCGAAACATCAGGTTTGCTGCGTACATGTTTCTCGAAATATTTCTAAAAAAGTACGCGTCAGCGATCGTGAAGACATCTCTAATGACTTTAAAAAGGTATATCAAGCTGAAAATCGTACTGAAGCTGAATCTCAACTCGAACAATTTCGGGAGAAATGGCAAAAGCTTTATCCATCTGTCATTAAAAATGTGATGGGGCATGAACAACTCCTAACGTTTTTTGATTTTCCGGCTTCTATTCGAAGAAGTATTTACTCCACGAATTTAATAGAGTCTTTTAATAAGCAAATCAAACGCCATATCAAAGCCAAAGAGCAATTTCCGAATGAGGAATCGCTCAAACGTTATTTAGTCACGCAATTCCATCATTATATTGAAAAACATAGTATGCGATGTCATAGAGGGTTTGAAAAAGCTAAACCAGAACTACTTAAAATGTTTGAAGCTATCGAAACTTAATCTTCTTCAGTTTTGGAAGTTTAGCTGGTTCTCACCAAGCATCAAGCCAAATACGCTTGACCCTTGGTGAGAACCAGCTATGGGGTTAGTAACTGAAGAAGAAAGTCACAGTCCGACCTGCAAGGTCGTTTATAATAAATAACTAGCTTAATTCTTACAAAAGGGCTTAGTGTCATTTACACAAAATTATTGACACTCCCGGAATCACGGTAAGGGGATGAACGATGATAACTTATCATCGTGCGGTTTCGTGAAATCACCTAATTGCTGGGCGATAAGTGGAGCCAGATGTGGCTATATAGTTGTTTCGTCATCTTCAAGCATCTAATTTTCTATACTTTTGTATGAAAAAATTGCCTTCAAGTTAAGTGGTTCGAAATGCGATCCACTTAATTTTGTACAAAAAAGATGGAGCATAAACAAAACGTTTTCAAGCACCATCTTTCTATCATAAATCTTCAGTGACGTTCTTTCACTAACGGAGGATCAACGTCATATATTACAGGCTCTTCTTCCTTTAAATCAGAGTACGTATTAATAATTTCAGGGTTGTAAATTATTTGTAAACGTGAAGGCATATCTAGTTGATTTTCCCGACCTTCAAAATAACTACCACCTATATATTGTGCTCCAAAAAAGCGATTATCTCTCGCCCGCCCGCGTATCGCATTTAATACGACACGACGTGCAGAAATACCGCCATCTATATACATATTTGAACCTACACCAAACATTTCAAAATCACTTTTCGAATAGAAAAAACCACGAATTTTACTCGGTTTATCCTGATTCACACTGTTATTTCTTATATGAATATTCCCATTAGCAAAAATAATAAGCGACTGCTCTTCACCATCCTCCTTCACACCTTTAATTTGCGTGTTTTCAATGGTGACATCTCCATTAACATACATTAACGTATTAAATGTTGCATCTGCACCTTTGATCGTTAAATCGCCATTTACGTAAATCGAACCTTCCATTTGGATCTTATCATAATAATTCGGATGATAACTGTTACTTCCATTTCCAATAAAAAGATCTCCACCAACATACATCGTTTCGGCGATGGAAGTCGTACCAGCGCGATTAACTAAACTTTTTTCTGTAGCAAACTTTTTGAAGGTGTTATTTCCTTGCAATATATATTCTTGCACATCTTGACACCAAAACCAGCTACATTCCTTCGCCCCATCTGCATATACCTTCTCTTTAGCATAACGATTTCCCGTTGTTAGCTTTTTTTCATCAAGAATATTCGCGGGATGATCAATTTCGCTTTTTTCATAGAAATGATTCTTTTTTTGTTCATTGATTCTTATTTCTTCTTGATTAGGTGAACGTGAGACAATATTCGGCGCTTGGGAAAAAACTTCCTCAGGTCGATAATGCTTTTCGTACCGATTATTAGAAAATTTGGTGCGCTGAATATGATTTTTATACCAATTACGTTGCCAATTATAATGATTCGTAGGTGGATCGACGGTATATAAATCGCCGCCTAGCACGAGCTTCGCCTTATTTGTATTCCCACTTGGTAAAATTTCTGGAGATAGCGAATCAATCCATTCATCACGACCTAAATAGGCGTATCCTTTATCGGAAGTAATGACATGCTTGTCCACTTTTAAATCCCCTTCAATCGTGACTCCGCCGTGTAAAAATAAGTTCCCTTCCCCTGGAATGCTTCCATCTGCTTGATGAGAACCGATAGCATATTTCAAAGCTTCGGGGACTGTTTTAGCACCTATTTCTACATTACTATGAAAAGTCCGTTCTCTACCTTCCACGAAGCCAACGCTTTTAAACGAAACAAGTTTACGCAATTCATTGACTGTGCCGTCACGATTGATGACATTCTCCCAGCCTCCATTAATACAAGCTTCATATTTGCCTGTTTTTCCTTTTACTTGGATCGTATTTTCCTCACATGTATAATTTGCAAGTACATCTTCTAACTCTTGAATAAATTGCTGGCGTGGCAGTCCATACTCTCCTAGTCTCGCTTCCAATTGTGCATTAATTTCTTTTGTTATGTGCAGTAATCCCTTGTCTGCTAATTCTGTTGCTTGGACATATTCTTCGCGCACTGTATTTTTTTTCATCCCTGACATCGTCATCATAACGGCTGATAACGCTAATGTCATAAACACAACAATTAAAAGCAGTACGAGCAATAATGTGTAGCCGGATTCATCATGTTGATGACGCCTTATCATGCACCTCACTCCTTAGGACCACTCCGATCATTGATAATTCCTATTTCACTTTCCAATTGCAGAGCGTAACCGTTCTTCTCCAAAATCAACGTAATGTGAAAGAGGTCTTCATTTACCTTGTATAATGTAGATGTCGGTCGGACAGTAATATCCGTTGATGAAAGTGGCAAGCGTTTTTGCTTTATAACAACTTTCCCATTGACAATCCCAATCTTTTCCTCGGTATTCTGTAAGACAAAGTAAAGGTTGTTATCATTGGGAAATGCTTTTACTTCACTTGCTTTTAATGTATACAATTCGTCAATCAAATAAGCCATCATAAGGTCTGCTTCGTCTCTTAATTCCGCGTTTGTCTTCGCGCGTTCATACGCATGATAACCACTCATTAAAATTTGCACAGCAATAACCGATACGATAGCACCAATAACAAATACAGCCAGCACTTCAACTAATGTCATTCCTCGCTCATTTTTTCTATTCATCATTCACATAGCCTTCTACTTGATTGTTTATCCTTCCTGTTTCATCTTCTACGCTTACCATCACATTGATTAAACCGAGTGATTTTTCATGAACGGTTCTCCCACCCGCACTTTGGCTGGCTGTAATTACAATAGAATAAACTCGATCGTTAATTGTTGGCTGGTAGCGTTGCTTACAACCAGATAAACCAAGACGTGTACATGTTTCATAATCAAAGGTAGTTTGCTGATCTGTTATTTCCTCTGGTAGAAAAAAAGCAGATGGTTCCATCTTTAATCGCTCCATTGTTGCTTTACTAAGGTTTAAAACAATAAGTTTTTCATTATTTGATGCAGCTGCTTTATTCGTAAAAATGAACAATTGGCTAACCCCTATAAGAATGACAGATAACATAACAAGCGAAGCTAGAACTTCGACTAATGTAAAACCACGCTGTTGTTTATGCATGCATAAACTCCTTCCAAAGCAAGCTACTTTCTATCGTAAAAAGTCATCAATTCGACAGTGTATTCGACCGTTTCATCCGGATTTTCTTCTAGCGTTAATTCCTTTTCCCCTGGTTTCTCCATTTCAATGGCATGTACCATCGTCACTCGCTCTAATTTTTCAATTTGTTGTAAAAACTGCTTGAAATTTTTATATTTCGGTGAAAATATTTTTACGCGCAACTGAACCGTGTGAACAGACGTAGCAACGGTCTCCATCACTTGTCGTGTAGCTTCCTCCGATTCTGCTTTCTTCGCCTCATTTTCTTCCGTTGGGGTTGTGTTTTCTTCTGTAGATGATTCCGCTTCTCTTCCATCTTCAACTTCTTCATCCGCCTGTTCTTGTTCCAACACTTGCAAAGATTCATCATAAGCAAATTCCATGTCTTCCACACGACTAGAACTAATCGTTGCTATTTTTTCGATGATGAGAAGTAATTCATCTATCTCCTTCGACTTAGGGATTTGTTTGTCCAAAGCGATCGTATCTATTTCTGTATCTTGATTTCTCACATCAGTTAACTTTTGTTCTTGTTTGGAAATGTCCTCTTGTATCATTTGCATGTCGGTTTCCTTGGCGTCTATTTGTTTAAAGAGCGGGTGGATAACGATGACATAAATTACAAGAAGTAAAACAAAAAATAGTGCTAAAATGGTAAAAATAAGTCCTTTTTTTTCTTGAAACATGTCATTCATGATCCGTATCCCCCAATAAACGTTCTTTGTTAGGTTGGAACGTTAATTCCACATCGTAACGTGGGATAACGTCATAATTGACTTTCTTTAGCTCTTGTTCTTCTGTGTCAAGAATCGAAAATGCTTCTATCTCGTTAATTTTCGCATCTTGTACATATTTCGACTTATTCAATCGACGAACATATTTAGAAATCTCCGATAACGTTTCAAACTGTACTTGAATTGTGACATCTGCTAAGGAATATTTGTATTCACTAAGATAAGACCGCTCTGACAAAAGGGTTACTAATTCCTCTATTAATGTGGATGTATGTACATTATAGGATTGCAAATAATCGAGCGTCGCTTGTTTATCCGTTGTGTCTTTTTGCTTATCACTTGTAAGTTGTTTCTCTAACACCTCATACTGGTCGTTATATTGATCGTATTGCGTAGACAGCCTTTCCAATTCCTTGGTTGAATGAAAATAAATAAAAATGAATACACTCGAAACAACGACGAGGAAACCGATACCGATAAGAAAACCATAATAAACACCTTTTTTCTCTTTGCGCTTTTCAGGAACTAAGTTAATCTCTGGTAGCATGCGATGTTTCCCCTTTCAAAGCTAACCCAAGCACTGGAACAAAATCTTTATCTTCCCCCTCCACATTTCCAGCTAACATCGTTACTGGTTTAGCAGTAATAGACTCTAACCTTGCCGCAATCGTTGGTAGTATTGGCATATCACCATATAAAATAATTTCGTCGACTGTTTTTTCCCCTTTATATAAGGAATAGCAATAAAAATCCATAATCCGTTGTAGTTCTAGTATTTCATCTTCTATCAATTGCTCTAATTTGACATGATCTCGTTTAAATGTCCAATTTAGATATTTGCTATATTTCGTATCTGCTTGCCAGTCGGAAATTTGTAAATCAAGCTGTTGCGAACGGTTAAATTCTGGTAGATGTTTACAAAAAATGCTAATATGTGTCGTTAAAAGATTACATTCAAATAATAAGTAAGCTTTCTCGGATAAGGCGGAATAGTGGTGTTGAAAATACCGATATACGCTAAGTGGTTGCACATCAATAACGGCAACTTGCCAACCTACATCCTCAAAAACACCAATGTATTTCGTCATTTCTTCTTCTGGAACAGCAAATAATATCCCTTTTCTACTTTCTTGTTGCCCTGGTTCTTGACATTGATCAGGAATGAACACATCCAATAGTGGTGAAGAAAAAGGGAAATGGAGCGTACTTCCAACTTCATTTAAGAAATAGTTGTTCACATCATCTGCCTCTAGCTCCAATGGCACGTCTACATGGCGCATAATAACAAGCTGATTAGGAACAAGAAAACGAACTGCGCGATGTTTTAATTTCTCATAACGGACAAATTCTTTCATAAACTGGTAAAAACCTAGCTCATCCACTATTTTCCCTTGTTGTATGCAACCACGTGGCAATTCTCTTTCTTCGATAAGGCGAATGGATTTTAAATCATGTCCTTTGTTTTCGACAACACGAAGGACATAATCATCAATCAGAATATTAACAGTAAGTTTTGGCTTAGATAGTAATAACATGGACTCACCTTCCTATAATGTTGAACAAAGGGTCGGGGCGCGCGGTCAAAAACGTAGCAACAGGAACGCATCAACGAAAGATTGAGGAATTATACTACTAACACAGGGGGGATGCTATGCTGACATTTGGGCGGCAAACCCATTTTTAATCCGCTTTCCTCTTTGTGACGAACCTTATCATAAGGATACAATGCCACGCTATTCATGATTTATTTGCTACTGCCCAACTAAAAATTGTTGTAACAACTTGCTCCACGTTTCTGGAAACAAAAAGTAAAGGAAAGCTGCCACACTAATAAACGGTGCAAAAGGTAATGGTTCCTTTCGCTTCCTTCTCTTTCTTATCATTTGTACAACACCATACAAAACACCGAACAAAGAAGCTAAAAAGAGGGTCCAAAGCACACCTTGTACACCAATAAAGAGTCCAAGGACAGCAAATAACTTTATATCCCCGCCTCCCATTGCTCCTTTACTAAAAAGTTGAATTAAAAATAGAAGCAGAAATCCAAGTATAGCCCCTAAATAACTATCCCACCACGGGGAAGTAGGGATAAACAGTCGTATAATGAACAGGATGCTTGCAAAAAAGAGCAATAATCTATTCGGAATGACTAACCTATCTATATCAGCGATGCTTACCGTGATTAATAAAGCGATAAGTAAATAAGCAATGAATAGCTCATTAGACCAGCCAATCCTTAGTGGAGTGATAGCAAATAGTATTGCTGTTAAAGCTTCTACGAACGGATATTGTAAGGAAATAGGAATGTGACACGATTTACAGCGACCCCTTTGCATAAGAAACGATACGACGGGAATAAGTTCTGCCGCCGTTAACTGGTGATTGCACTGTGGACAATGTGATCTCGGTGAAATGATAGATTGATCATTAACAAGACGAAGTCCAACGACATTAAAAAATGAACCAAATACTAAACCGACAATAAATAAATAGACAATGAGCATCGCTTCTATCATGCTGTCATTCCTTCCTTTTTAAGTGTAAAGAGTAATGATCGGGATTCCGTTTACTACTTCTATAAAAGGAATCTTTTCTCACTTAGTAGCCCAAGGGTATACGCTGTTACCTCCCACTTCGTATCCAGTGCAAAATCTTCAATTTTCAAAGTGGGGTTTAACAGCGCCTAATATTTGGGATAAATCAACCCCTAAATTTATCTACCTATTTTCATAAGTTATTCCGTTTCATCACAAGCTTCGCGACCTTTGTTTAGGTCTTTTTCTGACGCACTATCCAATTTACACTTTTCACCTATAAAATCCTCTATGGAATAAACGCCTTTCTCCGTCTTTGTTACTGTAGCATCCTCTCCATAATCCTTATTTTCATCATTCCAAGGGTCTAAAATTTCTTCCTCAATAAAGCCATCATCTTGCAAAGCTTTTAAAGTGACACCATTATTTTCAAGGTCTCCGCCCGTTGATTCATACATTTTCGCTGCGGAAATAATTTGTTGCGCGTTAGCTACGTGTGCATCTTTTTTTGAATTATCAATAACATTACCTATAACAACAAAAGCAATTGCTGCAACAATAGCTAAAATAACGACTACTGCGAGTAATTCTACAAGTGTTAACCCTCTTTGATCTTGTTTTAATTTTTGTTTCCATTTTTTCAACATTTTGTTTGCACTCCTTTTTTAATCAAAATTCTATGCATGCTAAAGTAATTCTGAATCCTATCTTTCTCCCACTACCACCCCCTTTTAAAAACGGTTCATAAGAATTAGTCATGCTTATTGAATGTCTGTAAACACAGTAAACATTGGGATGAGAATCGCTAGCACGATAAAGCCAACAATAGTAGCAAGGATTATAATCATAACGGGTTCAATCAGGGATTTTAATGAATCGACGGTACGATCTACATCCTGTTCGTAAAAGTCAGCAATTTTTGTCAGCATGTAATCTAATGAACCCGTTTGCTCCCCAATAGCAACCATTTGTGATACCAATGGCGGAAACACCCAGCTGTTCGCTAACGGTTCCGATAATGGATTACCTCGTTCTAAGTTTTGATATGACGCTCGCACAACTTTACTAATAATCGGATTGCCCACAACTTTTTCAACAATTTCTAAAGCATCTAAAATAGGCACAGAACTAGCAAATAACGAAGCAAGCGTTCTAGTCATTCGTGCAATGGCTGCCTTTTGTAACACTTCTCCGAATACTGGCAATTTTAAAATGATAAGATGTACCCCATAATGAAAGGTTGCATGCCGCTTAAATAGAGTTAAAAACACCCCAATAAAAATAATAGAAATAATAAGAACGAGCCACCATAAATTTTTTACGATCTCACTTAGTTGCATCACCATTTTCGTGATTATTGGTATTTCTCCATTAAATTGATTAAAAATACCGACAAAATTTGGCACGACGAAGAGCAACATAAAACTGACAACACCTATAATTAAGACCAAAAGAACAATCGGGTATGTCATCGTCGACTGCACTTTTCGCTTCAATGTATATTGCTTTTCGTAGTAACTAGCAAGACGATCAAGCGTATCATCTAAATTCCCCATCATCTCTCCAGCTCGAATCATATTCACGAATAAGACTGGAAATATTTTGGGTTGTTTTTTTATTGCTGCTGAATAAGCTTGTCCCTCCCGCACTTCTTCTTCCACAAATAACAATGCTTTTTTTAACGCTTTGCTATTTGTTTGTTGAGCAAGGATTTTTGTAGCTTCTACAATGCTAATCCCTGCGCGAATTAAAGTAGCAAACTGCCGACAATAAATAACAAAATCACGATTTTTTACAGACTGTTTCGCTAAAGATAGATCTTTATTAAAAATAGTTGCTTTTGTCTCTTTTATTTCTCGTACATTTACACCACGCTGTTGCAATTCTTTCATCGCTGTATGCTTCGTTGCACTTTCAATCGTTCCACGCTTCATCGCACCTTTTTTCGTTCTTCCCATATATTTATAAAGTGGCATTACTTGGCACCTGCTTGATTTAAGTAAGGTTTTGCTTCTTCATACGAAATTTTATTTGCATGTAATAATTGTTGAATGGACATTTGTAATGTATGCATCCCCATCGAACGACTCGTTTGAATTACATTTTCTATTTGTTCCACTTTGTCACTGCGAATTAAATTAGCAATAGATGGGTGGTTAACGAGTAATTCGGTAGCTGCGATTCGATCCTGACTATGCATACGCTGGAATAGACGTTGCGATAAAACACCTTCCAACACATCTGCTAGCTGTACTCTAATTTGTCCCTGCTGGTGAGGTGGAAACACATCAATAATACGGTTAATCGTTTGAACAGCACTATTCGTATGCAATGTTGCTAACACAAGATGACCCGTTTCTGCTGCCGTAATCGCAGTTGCTATCGTCTCTAAATCCCGCATTTCTCCAACAAGAATAATATCCGGGTCTTGACGTAAAGATGCCCGCAAACCTTTGGCAAAGCTTTGCGTGTCAACACCTACTTCTCGTTGATGGATCATTGATCTATGATGTTGGTGAATATATTCAATTGGATCTTCTAATGTGACGATATGTTTTGCTTTATGTCTGTTAATATAATCGATCATCGCTGCTAAGGTAGTCGTCTTTCCCGAACCAGTTGGTCCTGTCACTAAGATAAGCCCATGCGGTCGTAATGCAAGGCCTTTTAAAATTGGTGGCATTTGTAGCACTTCTAAGCTAGGAATCTGATGCGGAATGATTCTAGCTGCTAAAGTAATTTGTTGTTTTTGATAGTAAATGTTTAGTCGGAACCTTCCTACATCTTTGATTTCATAAGCGGCGTCAAGCTCTCCTTCACGTAGGAACATGTCCCATTGCTTCGGAGAAACGATACACTTAACCATATTTTCAATGTTTTCATTACTAAACCTTTGTTCCCCATAAGCAGTAAGTTTTCCGCCAATCCGAAAAACTATTGTCCTCCCAGCAGAGATATGTACATCAGAAGCGTTACTGTCAACCGCTGTCTCTAATAATTGATTGATATCGCCTTGCACTTTTTCCCCTCCTATTCGATAGCTGTCACGCGCAGTACTTCTTCCGTCGTAGTTAAACCTTGTGACACCTTCTTCAAACCATCATCCAGTAAAAAGGACATCCCTATTGATTCTAAGTGCTTGCGAATGATCGTCGCACTTTCCGAATTCATCATATATGTGCGTAACTTATCATCAATAACCACAACTTCATGGATCGCTATCCTGCCACGGTAGCCTGTCATACCACAACTGGCACAACCTCTTCCTCTAACTACTGTAGAAATCGGTAGATGACGCTGTTTAAAAATAGCCCGTTCTCGCTCTGTTGGCTGTTCCTCTACTTGACAATCGCGACATACTTTTCTAACTAACCGTTGCCCTACTACACCACTTAAAGAGGAAGAAATAAGAAATGATTCAATCCCCATATCCATTAATCGTGTTAAAGCTGCGATTGCACTATTTGTATGTAACGTACTAAGCACTAAATGACCTGTTAATGATGCTCGAATAGCAATTTCTGCTGTTTCTAAATCACGAATTTCCCCTACCATGACGATATCCGGATCTTGCCGTAATATGGAGCGCAAACCTTGAGCAAAGGTCATCCCTATTTGTTCCTTCACTTGCACTTGATTCACGCCATCTAAATGATATTCCACAGGATCTTCAATCGTAATAATATTTACTTCATCCTTATTCAAATGATGAAGTGCGGCGTATAGTGTCGAAGATTTTCCAGCACCAGTTGGTCCTGTAATGAGCACGATTCCATTTGGCCTTTCAATCACTTGTTTAAAAGATTGCAAATTCACTTGCGCAAACCCTAATTTATGCAAATCATCAAATGCGTGGCTTCGATCCAGAATACGCATAACGACCTTTTCCCCATACATGGAAGGTAATGTAGATACCCGTATATCAACTGATTTAAAATCAATCGTAAGCTTCATTCGTCCGTCTTGTGGCAAGCGTTGTTCCGTTATATTTAAGTGCGACATAATTTTCACTCTTGCTGTAATAACGTTTTGCATATGTTTTGGTAACGATCGCTCCGTCCGTAACACACCATCAATACGATAGCGAATACGTAACTCCGTCTCTTGCGGATCAAAGTGAATATCACTTGCTCGTTGCCCCACCCCGTTAGCAATAATTTGGTTTACTAACCTTACAATAGGAGAATCTTCATCCGCAATTCCGGCGTCATCGATTTGCTCTTCTTCTCCCATATCATCCATTACATCTGCCAGCGATTCTTGTAAATCATAATATTTTGTAATCGATTGAAAAATATCATCCTTCGTCGCAATAGCTGGCGTAATTTGATAACCAGTAGCCATTCGTAATTCTTCCATTGCAAAATAGTCCATTGGATCTGCCATTGCAACATAAAGCTTATGATCCTCTGTTCGAATTGGCATCACGATATGGCGTCTCGCTAGTTCTCGTGGCACAAGTTGGACAGCTTCCTGCTCCATGGCAAACTGCGAAAGATTAATATGAGGAATACCTAATTGAAATTCAAGTACTTCAATAAGCTGCTGTTCTGTAATATCCCCTTCACGCAAGAGGGCGTCGCCTAGTTTCTCGTCAGCATTCTTATTAGCCAACGCCTGCATCAATTGTTCCTCGGTGATTAAGTTAGAGGTTACTAATAAATCTCCTAATCTTTGTCTCACCATTACTGCCTCTCCTCTTTTTGTCGTTGTTCTACTGCTTTTTTCTGTTTTTGTCCTTTATCTTTTCCTTGCTGTACTGCGTTTGACTCCATCCGTACATCTTTGGTAACATCTGTTTCTTTTAACCAACGGATGAAATCATCCAACCATGCCACTGAATCTTCTTCAGAAAAAGATTTTTTTAGTTCTTCCAACTCTTGGAACACTTTGTTTCGGTCGTTTTGGTCGTTTTCGTCGTCCAATTGAACCGCTGATTGTCCTTCTGCCTGTGGCGCATCACTTGCTCGTTTAGAAACTGTTTTTCCATCTTCGACCTCTTGGTCCTCTCCACGCAAAGTGAATGTTTCCTTGTCTATTTTGTCCTCCCCATCCCATTCAACTTCTTCTTTTTCGTTATCTAAGTCCTGTAACGCATGCACAATAACCTTATGTTGCGGCGGATAATAGTAATTGCGAATACGTTCATCCTGCAGCTGCGCCCCGTTTTGCTTTTTAACCCGATGTACATGAAAGCTTATTCCTGATTTCCCGGCTTGGATGACTTTCTTTTCACCTTCATCTACATCATAGCTATATCGATGAATTGTCTTTGGTTCTAAGATTTTACGATCGTTTATTTGATAGGCATACGTTACGTCTGTTGGAAAACCAAGTAATATTATGGACAATACGTTGTCTTTCACTTTCGATTGCAAAACATACGCAAATGGGTTTGGATTATAAAAAGTAAGGTCTTTATTTGCTTGTTTATTAATGGTTGTTGGTATTTCTTCGTTTTTCATGGGCTGTTTTGGAATATGATGTTCTAAAATTTCGCTATTTGTTTGTAACAACAATTTATAAAATGCTGTCGCTACTCGGTCCATATCATTCTGTGATTGCGCTAATGTATCATTGATATGGATCATCTCAAGAAAAGAAAAGGTTTGATTCGGATAAATGTTTACCCCATTTATTTGCTTTGCTACATAGTTCATCATCGTAGTAGAATGAGCAGGAATTTCCATTTTTACTGTTGCTACTTTTTCCAAATTTTGTTTTGGATCTTCCTTATATATAAGTTCCATACTTTCCGCTTCCAGCTGTGCTGCTATTTGCTTTGCTTTTTGCAACGTTTTTTCTTTATCAATATGATTTGGTAATTTGAGCTTTTTACGTTCTGCTGCATCTATTTCTACTTGTAATGGCACGTCTATACGGTTAGGCTTTATAAAGAAGTTTTTCCAATGTCGAGAAGACTTTTCTGTTAATTTGTCCACTGTTTTCTTAATAGAAAACTTGAACATGGATTTTGGGATTTGGTGTTGTTCGTATTCACTTTCAGCTATAATCACTATGTCCTCCTGCTGCCATTGTTCGACTTTTTTTTGCAATAAGGAACGCATTTCAGTTTTGGAAAGGTCTGTTACGGATATACCAGCAACATATTCACCATCTCGATTTGCTTCGACGTATGCAATATAAGAAGAAGCAATAATGACAATGAACAAAATAAGCAGTAATAATAACATTTGTTTTCTTTTCATCTGAATCAACCTACCGTTTCCTGCACAGATGCGCAAAGTGATTCTTTTGACCTATATTTAATCATTAATGAGTAATTATACCTATTAAAAGGTGATAAAATTGTCTGAGTAGCAAGCAAATAAATAGCTTTTATGCTCCTCTCCCAAAATGTTACAATGCAATGAACTGTCTTCTTAGTACGATAAAGTAAATCTATCTTCTTTTATAAAAAAAACCCCCACATAAATCTGTTAAATTTATGTAGAGGCCGGTTGCACCACTAGCTCCATGCGATTTCAGGTGCCCACTTACCATCGCATATCGTTGCTTCCCCAATTATCTTGCTATTTTTTAATAGGTATTCAGGTTCATCAATATAGGTACATATTACCAGCACATCTTTTTATTTGTCAATGTTTTGGATGAATATACTTATTTTTTATAGACATTTAGTCAAAAAATGTAACATTTCCGACGGCGGCGAGCGAATTCCACGCAGGGAGGAGCGAATCTCACATGGAGGGGAGCGCATTCTCGACCATCATGAGCGAAATTTTAAAAAATTAAACATTATACATGATCAAGCGAACGGTTTCATAAGAGATAGTGGCTTTAAATGGAGCTATGATAGTTTCTGATCATCAAAAATAAGGGAAACCCCCTATAGTATGAGAAGCTATTCAATCGTACAATAAATATAGATCTGAAAAATAACTTTGTAAAGCGAGGGGGAGACATATGTCCAAACATTATCAAGTTCTCATCGTAGGTGGCGGTACTGCTGGCATAACAGTTGCTGCTCAGCTGTTACATTACTCCAAACATTTTAAGCATAAAATAGCAATTATTGAACCAGCAGAAGAGCACTATTATCAACCTTTATGGACACTTGTCGGAGCAGGAGTTTCTAAAATAGAGGCGACAAAACGATCCATGGAAAGTGTCATACCAGAAGGGGCAGACTGGATTCAAGAAAAAGTAATTTCTTTTGACCCAACAAATAACAACGTTTACACCAAAGAAGGCAACCATATTTCATACGACTACCTTGTTGTAGCAGCAGGGATTGACATCAACTGGCAAGCAATAAAAGGATTACCAGAAACGTTAGGAAAGAATGGCGTTTGCAGTAATTACGCTTTTGAGCACGCTCCTTATACATGGGAAGTTATTCGTAACTTCACAAGCGGAAATGCTATATTTACGCATCCAAACTCACCAGTAAAATGCGGTGGGGCACCACAAAAAATTATGTATCTTGCAGAAGAATCTTTTCAAAAAACCGGTGTTCGGGATCAAGCAAATGTACTATTTTATTCGGCGAACCCTGCCATTTTTGATGTTAAAAAGTACCGTAATGCCTTAGAAAAAGTCATTGACCGAAAGCAGATTCAACCACACTTTCGTCATCATTTAATTGAAATACGTGGCGAAGAAAAAGTAGCCGTTTTCGAATCATTAGAAACTGGCGAGCAACAAACCGTATCCTTCTCCATGTTACATGTTACTCCACCAATGCAAGCACCATCTTTTATTAAGGATAGCCCAATTGCAGATGATGGAGGCTGGGTGAATGTGCACCCGTATACGTTACAACATACTCAATATGCTAATATTTTCGGCATTGGTGATTGTAGTAATTTACCGACATCGAAAACCGGAGCCGCGATTCGTAAACAGGCACCTGTTGTTGTGCAAAATATTATTTCTTCGATAAAGGAAAAACCGCTTGCAGCAACGTATGACGGGTACAGCTCTTGCCCACTTGTAACAGGGTATAATAGCTTAATTTTAGCCGAATTTGATTATAATAAAAATCCACAAGAATCGATGCCATTTAACCAAGCAGTAGAGAGAAAAAGTATGTATTTATTCAAAAAAGATTTCTTGCCAATTATGTATTGGGATGGCATGTTAAAAGGAATTATGTAAACGGAGAAGGGGGATGAAACAATGCCACATACAGCTATCCATTCAGATGATAATAAAGACCTTCTTCATGAGTTAAAACAACCGGAAATCCATCAAGCTTTAACGGGTATTATTCATCGGTTACCTGAAATCGAACGCACGCTACAATCGCTAGAGCAAATGACACAATTTTCGTTGCATGTCGCAAAAGACCAAACTACGATGGAAGCTTTAGAGGAACGATTGCAGTTATCCAGAATCGATGAAGCATCATTGGAAGCGCTTATCGCTTTATTAGCCAAACTTCCTACTATATTAGAAATGGTCGAGCAAATAGAAATGATTGCCTTGTTTATCAAACATGTTGTCCATGATGAACAGTCCATGGAGCAAATAAAAACATCGATTGCAGAGCTTCCGTTCATGCAGAAACAGAAGGAAGCAAAAGATTTCTTCGAAGCCGTGCAAACGAGACACGAATCAATCGATCAACACATTTCTATTTTTACCATTATCAAATGGATGAAAGAACCTAATGTACAAAAATATTTAAAATATATACAAGCTACTTTAGACGTTTTAAAAGCGAAGAAATAACCTAGTGCTGACGTTAAAATAAGGGTGATTGTTGAAAATCAACGTGCTTTCAACAAGTCTTATTTAAATACAAGATATGAAAAGGAGTTGTCTATCATGTTATTACAATATTTTTATGATGATAAGTTAGCGCAAGCATCCTATTTAGTCGGATGCCAAGCAAAAGGAGAAGCGGTTGTTGTTGATCCAGCTCGTAACATTGAAGCGTATTTATCTACTGCTGAAAAAGAAGGGATGAAAATTGTAGGTGCGCTAGAAACACATATTCACGCTGACTATGTATCCGGTGCTAGGGAAATTGCTGATCGCGTAGGCGCTACCTTGTACGTATCCGATGAAGGAGATGCAGATTGGAAATATGAAAACCTTGATAGCTTTTCTTATAAACTACTAAAAGATGGCGATACAATTACACTTGGTAATCTAACATTTAAAGTCATGCATACACCAGGGCATACACCAGAGAGTATCTCCTTTTTACTAACGGATGGCGGTGCTAATGCCGACGAACCGATCGGCATTTTCACAGGTGATTTTGTGTTTGTCGGAGATGTCGGGCGCCCTGACTTACTGGAAAAGGCTGCTGGCGTGCAAGGAACGAGTGAACCTGGCGCAAGAGACATGTTCCATTCATTAGAACGATTTAAGCAGTTACCGGATTTCTTACAAGTTTGGCCAGCACACGGAGCTGGTAGTGCATGTGGAAAGTCGCTCGGAGCGGTTCCATCTTCTACCGTCGGCTATGAAAAACGATTTAATTGGGCATTACAGCACGAGAATGAAACGGACTTTATAAAAGCATTACTGGAAGGACAACCGGAGCCGCCTGTCTACTTTGCGATTATGAAGCATGTGAATAAAGTAGGACCAGCAATCCTTCGCGATCTGGAAAAACCAGAAGTTATAACTGATGGAAACCAAATCAAAACGCTCCTAAATGATGGAGCACAGGTTTTGGATACGCGTGAAGCAGAAGCATTTAGCAAGCAACATATACCAGGTACGATCAACATTCCATTTAACCCGTCATTTACAAATTGGGCTGGATGGCTCATCAATTATGACGAACCTTTATATTTGTTATGTGATCCAAATCAAACGGATGACATATTAACTGCCCTTCGCTCCATTGGAATTGATTTAGTTAAAGGATTTATGGATGCGGAGCAGGCTATCAAACAAGCCAAAAACCTAGAATCGTATGCAAATATCTCACCACAAGAAGCGAAACAATTGCTAAAAACAGAAGCTGTCACGTTCATTGATGTTCGCAATCAATCGGAGTGGGATGAAGGGCATATCGAAGGTGCAAACCACATCATGCTTGGGACATTAAAAAATCGCCTTGACGAAGTTTCAAATAACGGCACGATCCTCATTACATGTCAGTCAGGTGGTCGTTCTGCAATTGGAGCGAGCTTATTACAAGCTAAAGGGTATAAACAGATACAAAACATAACAGGCGGATATACTGCTTGGACGGAGCAAATTAGCTAAGCGAAAGAGAATGGAACACGAAGGTAACGGGGGTATGCTGGAAAAGAGTAGCCCCCTTTTCCAAACCGCTTATTCATGACGGAAGGCTTCGTTTTGTTTATACAAAGATATACTCCTATCGCGCTTTGGTTAATACCAATCTAATCATTGACTCCCTTACTAAATCATTGGCTTGTACAATAACATACAAGCACAGATGAAGAAAAGAGGAAAGTCATCGACTATAATGAAAGGAGAAATGCGATCATTTTTTGTAAGTAAAGGGGGAAATCACCGTGTGTTCCATTCAATATGAGAATAAATATTTGCATCAAATCTTCGAAAACATTCAAGATGGGATCATTATTATGGATCAGAGCCGTAAAATTTTAGCTATGAATCCTTCTGCAAAGAAATTAACAGGCTGGTTATTACATGATCGTGTACCGTATTGTTCTTTTTGTGAAACTCGGTTGTTACAAGGAAATGAAAATAAATGTTATTTAATTGCGCATGATGAAGTGCCTTATTTTCTTTCTGATATGCCGACGTATCATGGTAAGAAAATTAATGTGGAAATGAGCACCGCATTAATGTTCCACGATGCTACAACACATCAAAAAGAGTATTTACTTGTCTTACGCGACCAATCTCTCATGCAAAAAGAAAAAGAAGCACAACTTTCAAAAAAAATGATCCAAAAATTAATTGAAGCAAAAGAAAATGAGCATAAGCGGCTTGCCCAAGAGCTTCATGACGGGGTTGGTCAAGCACTCTACAGTATTTCTGTCGCTTTACAAGCCATTGAATCCTTTGTAAATAATACACGAATTCAAAGCTATGTCGATGAAGTGCAAGAAGAACTAAATCATGTGATGAACGATATTAAAGCCTATTCTTATCAACTACGGCCCCAGAGTATTGATCGTTTGGGATTGATTGCAACGATACAAGGGCTTATGCATACGTTAGAAAAAAGTAATCCAAACATTACGATTACTTTCACCACCACCTTAAAAAATCGACTTCCTTCTTTAATGGAGATTAATCTATATCGAGTTATTCAAGAAGCCTTACACAACACGATTAAATATGCGAACGCGACACAAGTTGTCATTGAACTTATAGACATGCCTCATAAACTAGAATTAACAATACGAGATAATGGAAAAGGGTTTGATACAAGCAAACGTTCCGCGGGGTTAGGCCTAAAGCATATGGAAGAACGAGTGAATTTACTTAGAGGTACTTTTCAAATTGCTTCTGAGTTACAACAAGGTACCATTATTCGTGCATCCATCCCAAAGGAGGATCACCTTCTATGATTCGTGTATGCATTGTAGATGATCATCGGTTAATTCGTCGAGGACTTCAATTATTGCTCGAAGCTTATCCGGATATTCATGTTGTTGGCGAAGCAGAAGATGGAGACGAAGCGATACAGCTCATGCATCAATTGGAAGTTGATGTTATGTTAATGGACGTATCCATGCCTAATGGGCTAGATGGATTTACAGCTTCTGAAGTTATTTTACAAAACCACAAACATGTCCATATTGTTCTTTTAACGATGCATGATGAAGAAGTATACATACAAAAGGCCATTCAACTCGATATTGGGGGATACATTTTAAAAAATAGTAAAGGCAACGAATTGCATGAAGCCATACATGCCGTTCATCGTGGTGAAAAATACTATAAAGTAGGCTTACCTGAAGATCAAATCGCTAAATTATTTAAACATAGCAAAAAAGATTATTCGATTTTATCTGTTAGGGAAAAAGAAATTGTTCGACTTACTGTGCTTGGCTATACAAATAAACAAATGTCGCAACGTTTATTTATTAGTCCAAAAACAGTGGAAAACCACAAAGCAAATATTATGCACAAACTCGAGTTAAAATGTAAATCTGAATTAATCCAATACGGTCTAACGAATCATTATCACACAATATAGTTGTTTATTTTTTGTATAAAGTGAACCTTCAATCAGAGGGGGCCGAGGTTTCTCTCTTCCCACACTGATTGTTAGGTGAACAAAATCGCGGACGTAGGTGCTGTTATCTCCCACTTAGACTTGTTCAGCTCACATCTTCCAATGCTTGTAGTGGGAGTCTTACAGCACCTTATACCCAGAATAAAAAACTTGCCACAATGGGGAAATCACTTTTCATAAGAGATAGTAGCCATGGCAAGTTCTTATAATCAACTAACAAAACAGCGGAGGGAAAGCAATTGAGTTTTGATTTTATGTTACTCATTTTTTTCATTGGTTTTATCGGTTCATTTATTTCAGGTATGGTAGGGATTGGCGGTTCGATCATTAAATATCCCATGTTACTGTACATCCCTCCCCTCCTCGGATTCGCAGCTTTTAGCGCACACGAAGTATCAGGTATTAGTGCTGTACAAGTATTTTTTGCTACGATTGGTGGCGTTTGGGCATATCGTAAAGGTGGATATTTAAATAAATCACTCATTCTATACATGGGAATTAGTATTTTGCTTGGGGGATTAATTGGGGGTTATGGTTCCAATATCTTAGCGGAATCTACCATTAACATTGTATATGCTATTTTAGCTACCATTGCCGTTATTATGATGCTACTACCCAAAAATAATGATGATAATCCGGATTTACAAGAGGTAACGTTTAATAAGCCGCTTGCAGCTAGTTTATCTTTTATCGTCGGAATCGCAGCTGGCATTGTTGGGGCAGCAGGCGCTTTTATTCTCGTTCCGATTATGATTACCGTCTTAAAAATACCAACGAGAATGACAATCGCCAGCTCACTTGCCATTACGTTTATTTCTTCCATTGGTTCTACAGTCGGGAAGCTAGCTACCAATCAAGTGTTATTTATCCCCGCGGTCATTATGATTGTTGCCAGTTTAATCGCTTCTCCACTTGGCGCAGAATTGGGAAAGCGTATGAATACAAAGATACTGCAACGGTTATTGGCAGTACTCATTTTTGCTACAGCGGTCAAAATTTGGTGGGATATTTTTTGAGTAGGTAGAGCATAAAAGTAGTATATTTGTACATAGTATAAAGTGACTTCAGTCTAAGTTTCCCTGTTCGTTCTTTAGAAAAACTTAGTTAGCTATCGCCAAGTCGTTATGGCGATGGCTGTAGTTTTTCTTATACTATAATCCATAAAAATTTTACGCTTTCCTATAGTGCAAAAAAGTGGGTTTAGATACTGCTATCTCCCTCCTGCACTACAACGCATCCCTTCTAATTCAATTCTAAAATGGGATTCTTCCAGTAAAAAGCAATGCACGATACATTATCCTTATAGAAAATGAGGAATTCTATGTTTAAATATGCTATGTTACTAATTTATCTGCTTTTATCATTTTTTCCGACTACTGAAAACCTACATGCATATACAGAAGAAAGAATAAAGTATGAGAAGTCAGGAGATGTTATATGGGAAGGTTATACGGATGAAAAAGTGGTTGCATTAACATTTGATGACGGACCTAACCCTAAATACACACCACTCATTCTTGATATTTTAGACAGATTTAATGCCAAAGCAACCTTCTTTGTCACTGGTTCCAACGCAAAAAAATACCCCTACCTTATATATAGACAGCATTTAGAAAATCATGAAATTGGAAATCATACATTTAACCATGATTATCGAACAAAGAACTTGAAAGAAGAGCTTAAGAAAACAGCAACCATTATTTATGAGACCACTGGTACATCGCCTACTAATTTCCGCCCACCGGAGGGCGTATATAATGATGAAATTGTTGCCATCGCAAGCGAACAAGGATATACCGTTGTCTTATGGTCTTGGGATCAAGACCCAAAAGACTGGGATCGCCCCGGTGTTGATGAAATTGTAAATCATGTCACATCCAATATTTCGCCAGGCGATATTATTCTTTTACACGATTCAGGAGGAAACCGAAGCCAAACTGTAGAAGCACTACCAAAAATATTGGAGTTTTTAGATGAAAATGAATATAAGACGATAACAGTATCTGAAATGATTCAACGAACTTCCTAATTGCACCAAAGCTTAATTCACATAAATATTATCTAAAATCGAACATTAACAAATCTATATGCACTTCCCTTAGAGCAACTAGCTTGTCACCCTAGTTTTATGACCTAATAAGAACATAAGCATCATCTTCCATATATTGGGCAAAAAAATACCAATTCACTATAAAATTGTGATTTGGTATTTTTGTTTAACAGTTATTAATACTATTATTTTCAAAAAAAGTTATCGCTAAACCTTTATAGAGACAACCGTAGTTTTTTATAAAATGCCTTATTCTTCTGTTTCTTTAACAGTAATCACAAGTCCACCAAATTTTCCAGCAAATAAATTGTAGATTAAAGTACTTAGCAGTGCAACTAATACATAAATCCCTACAAATATGACAATACCTAATAAAGATCCGATTACAACAAGAGCCCCCATACCATCACCCATCGAAAAGATCCCTACAATTCCAATTAACGATAATAACCAATACATTATTGCAGGTATGATTGCGAAGTAAACTGTTACCTTCGCTACACTTCCATACGAAAATTTTTTAATTTCCTTTTTTGTCATTTCTTCCATCCCCTTATACTTTATTATTTATAATAATGCTGCAAACATATTACCCTTTATTTGGAAAATTAAACCTTAACTTACGACAAAAACCTCCTATATTAGAGTTATGCCTGTAGCGCAAACAGTATGAATGAAACAGGGTGTCTTCTTTCTCTTTCAAAAACTTACACTCTTTCTTGTCTGCAGATGATGGTTGTTTTCTCACAACCACAGGTTTAAAACTTTGCACTCATGACTCCATTCATTTGCAACCAGCACCTATCACTATGAAGTCTCTGGTAAACGTTTATACCTTTATCCTGCTAAAACTTGTATAAATTGAAGTATATAGATTACATTGAACCACTCGTAACCGCTATCACTTTATTACAATACGCTTCGTTTGTAAGATCATGAGAATAAATACAATTTTATCCTTTTACTCCTCTAGTAAAGTGGAAAAGATTTCTTGTTGAGCATCTTTATCTATATTACTAGTTTACCTCGTCTAATATGATACATCAAAATCTTCAATAAAATTAAAAAACATTAAATTCTGTACGAATGTATTTATTAAACGAATCACTAATGCTGTACTTTGTCCAAATTTGTTTACAGATGCTCTTGATGCATAGATTTTCTCCAATGATGGATGAATTAAACGATTTATCCTTTCCATATCGCTCTCTTGTTTCATCATATCCGTATTTTTAAAAACAATATAAAACTGCCATACAACTTCATCCATTGCTGGCTGTAGTACGCGATATATGTCCTTATCACAATAAACATCACCAAAACTGTTTGTACAAAAAATCACAAACTAGAATATATCTAAAAAACATGCTACAATGTACAATTGCAAGATAGAAAAATGAATAACGACTACCATACATTTGTATCTTGCAAATATAAATGATAGGTGGTAAACAACATGGAAAGTAATATGCCATATGAGGTTTTATTGTATTATCATTATGTTCACATCGATGATCCAGATGGATATTCAGCTGAGCATTTGAAGTTTTGTAAGGAATTAGGTTTAAAAGGAAGAATTCTTGTTGCCCATGAAGGCATTAATGGCACATTGTCTGGCACAAAAGAGCAAACGAAAGCATACATGGATATGATGCATGCCGATCCTCGCTTTGCCGATATGGTGTTTAAAATTGATGAACATGATGGGCATGCGTTCAAAAAAATGCACGTACGACCACGAAAAGAATTAGTTACCTTCCGTCTTGAAAAGGATGTTGATCCACATGAGACGACAGGAAACTATTTGTCACCAAAAGAATTTTACGAGGCAATGCAGCATGAAGATACGGTCGTCATTGATGCGCGTAACGATTACGAATATGATTTAGGTCATTTCCGTGGCGCTGTACGTCCAGATATTAAAACATTTCGTGAATTACCAAATTGGATTCGCGAGCACAAGGACGATTTTAAAGATAAGAAAATTTTAACCTATTGTACTGGTGGCATACGTTGCGAAAAATTCTCCGGTTGGTTAAAAGAAGAAGGTTTTGAAGATGTAAACCAACTACATGGTGGGATTGTCACATACGGCAAAGATCCGGAGGTACAAGGTGAATTATGGGACGGTAAATGCTATGTCTTTGACGAGCGCATTTCCGTGCCAGTTAACCGAAAAGAGCATGTCGTCGTCGGTGTCGATTATTTTGACGGCGAACCATGTGAGCGTTACGTCAACTGTGCTAATCCAGAATGTAATAAACAAATTCTTTGCTCGGAAGAAAATGAGCATAAATATTTGCGTGGTTGCACACATGCATGTCGCGTGAGCCCACGTAACTTATATGTGAAAGAGCACGAACTATCGGAAGAAGAAGTGGAAGCGCGCCTTGAAGCTATAGGTGAAAGCTTAACAATGAAAGCATAACATAATGGCTTGTTTCATAGATCAGATTATAACTATGAAACAAGCCATTTCTACCTTCTGATTAAACGCATTTTCAAAAGCGCCCTTTAACGCACCTATTCGAAAAAATCCTCATCGTACAGTTGCCTACTTATTCAAATTTGTTAACGAGTTCTTGCAATTCTTCCGATATTTTCGCTAAGTTTTCTGCGGATGATTCCACCTCTTCTATTGAGGCCAGTTGTTCCTCTGTGGCTGCAGAGACAGTTTGTGTTTGCTCACTCGTATTTGTCACAATTTCTTTAATCTCATTCATAGAAGTTTGCAAATTCTGTGCTCCAGACGACAGCTGATTAATATTTTCACTAATTTTCGCAAATTGACTTATAATGCTATTAAATGTACTTTCTATTTTTTCAAACGTACTACCAGCTTCATGGACGACGGTCGTCCCAGTTTCTACAGCTGCATCTGTAACGTCCATAGACTCCATCGTTTCATTCGTTTCGTGCTGGATATTCTCAATTAAGTGCGTGATCTGTTTAGCGGATTCGTTGGACTGCTCAGCAAGTTTCCTTACTTCTTCGGCAACGACAGAAAACCCTTCTCCATGTTCCCCCGCTCGGGCAGCCTCAATAGCAGCATTTAGAGCTAATAAATTCGTTTGCGATGCTATATCCGTAATGGTTTGGTTCATCGCATTAATTTCCGTTAAACTGCTGCTTAAACTATGAATTGTTTTCCCCAAGTTAGTAACGTTGTGACGAATGACTTCCATCTGACCGATGACATCATCCATCTCTTTTTCCCCTTTTCTAGACAATTCCGCAGATGCTTTCGCTTCACCGGAAACAAGAGACGTATCCTCATTGATTTTTTGAAAACTGGATATCATCATATCCATCGTATCAGCTGTCTTTTCAATATGTTCCAGCTGATTTGCAGATCCGGCAGCAACCTCTTGAATAGCAGAAGCAACATGTTCTGAAGCTTGTGTATTTTGCCCAGCACTAGCACTTAATTGCTCAGAAGACGCAACGACATTTTCAGACGCTTCTTGGGTCGACGAGAGTAAGTCCTTAAATGTAGTAATCATTCCGTTGAAAACTGTCATTAATTGACCAAGTTCATCATTTGCTTTGTAATCACTTGTTACTAG
This sequence comes from Virgibacillus dokdonensis, assembly GCF_900166595.1. Taxonomy (NCBI): domain Bacteria; kingdom Bacillati; phylum Bacillota; class Bacilli; order Caryophanales; family Bacillaceae; genus Virgibacillus; species Virgibacillus dokdonensis. Next base: position 3,298,370 of record NZ_LT745763.1, read on the forward strand.
CTTCCCTTGCTCAGCAGTCTCCATGATATATCGTAAATGCTTCAATGGCTTTATAATTGCTTGAGCTATCCATAAGCTAACCGCTATGAATGCAATTATTCCTATTGTACTTACTGTTATGAAGATCATACTTACTTCTTGTAAATGATCTTGATTATGCTTGTTCATATCCTTCGCTTTGTTCGAAAAGTAGTCTTGAATTTTTGTCATTATATCGTCAAGCTCGATTCGTTTACTCATAACATAATCTACATAGTAATTATACCCAGCCTCCCGGTCATCTTCCGCTAACTGCAGCGCATTATTTCTTCCTTGAATATAGTCATCTACGAGCACATAATAACTATCCTTATCAACTATTTGTTTTGGAAATAAGTTTTTCGTTTCCAATTTTTCATTTTCACTTACAAGCTCATCAATACGCTTTTTTAAGTCATTATCCGTATTAGAGTCATTTGTCATCATAGCCTCCATGGAATAGGCATCAATTGTAGCATTGTTTTTTTGAATTTGACCAAGCTTATCAACTGAAATGAGATACTTTTCATACATTTCTTTCGAGTCATCTGCCATATCATGTAAATAAGAAAAACCTACAACGCTAATAATGGTCGATAAGAGGACAGCAAATGTAATAAGTATAACAAACTTTTTTTGCAATTTTTAAATTTCTCATTATTTTTTCTCCTTTCTTTTTTAAGCTAACGCTTTAAATGAAATTTTTGTGAAATAATGAACAATTAAGTAGAATAGAATGTAAAATGTATTTTTTCTTGTAATATTTACAAAATAAATAGGTAAATTTACCTATTCATAATCAGCAGTAACACTATCATAGTCTTTTTCACTACTATTTTCAATTAATTTACCCTATTAAATAGACATTTAATAGTCAACGATTTTTAAACCACTCTTTAAACGATATTTTTGACAGTTTATTTGCTTATTGCTATTCTTTTTTTAGAAAGACTTTGCTCATCATGTGAAAAAACACCGTCGTTTTGCTGATACTATAACACTTGGAATTTTATACTTTTCTATAGTGCAAAAAGGAGGCTTCGTTATATGTCTATATACGATTTTGACGTAGAAACGATAGATGGGAAAGAGAAGTCGTTGGCTGATTATAAAGGGAACGTACTGCTTATCGTAAATACAGCAAGCAAATGTGGTTTTACCCCGCAATTGGAAAGTTTACAACAGTTATATGATGCATATAAAGATGACGGTTTTTATGTACTCGGCTTTCCATGTAATCAATTTAAAAATCAAGACCCAGGCTCAGAGAAAGAGATCGCTGCGTTTTGCCAATTGAATTATGGTGTCAATTTTCCAATGTTTGCCAAAGTTAATGTAAAAGGAGAGTATGCGCATCCGTTGTTCAAGTATTTGACAGATGAAGCAAAAGGGATGTTTACGAAGCAAATGAAATGGAACTTTACAAAGTTCTTGATCAACAAGCAAGGCGAGGTCGTTAATCGCTACGCACCACAAACGAAACCAGAAAACATAAAAAAAGATATTGAAGCAGCTTTACAAGCGTAAAAAACGTTTAGTAAAGTGGTGGGAAGCGTTTTTTAATAGAAAAATAGGTAGGATGACATAGGGATGTGGACATTAGCATTTTATAACTAGTTTGCTTCCTTGAGTATCCAACTAAAAAATGGGTCGTTTTTACGTTGTGGACTTTCTTGCAATAGTACCTTACAACAGATTAACTTTGTGAACTACTCTCACCACTTATCGCCATTAATAGTTGTTGGAAGCGAGGACTTGGGTTTTTTCGGAAGTATGTTAAATGATGTTTCCAATACAAATAATAGAGTTCGTACGACTTTTTTTGCAAGCGTTGTATTGCTGTTGTATTTATCGTTTTCCATGTACACCTACACTAGCACGTTTTAGCGGTCCGTCACAGAAACGAAAATATAAGCAGCAATATGTCCTATCAGGCACTTGTTTCGTAAAACAGGGCATTTTTCAATCAATCCATTTTTCATCTAATTTATCTGAATAGAATTTTATCGCCCTTCTATAACGCATAATCTCAGCATCATTTGTCGTATCGATAATTAGTAATAGTTCCATAGCCTTATCATGTTCGTTTAAATTGTATAACGTCATTGCATAAAATGTTTGCAATGCCCTGTTTTTAGGGAACTGTTTCATTCCTTTTGCAAATAGATTTTTTGACTTCTTGTATTCACCTATTGTTCTATATGTACTACCCAAGCCTAGAAAAGCACCTTGCAATTCTTTTGCAGGCAATCCTAACTTAATGGCATTTTTATAATAAGGGATTGCTTTTGTTTCCTCTCCTATTATGTCAAAGCTACCAGCACACTGATAGTTAATGAAGGCATTATTAGGAAACTTTTCTACCAATTTCATGAGCAATTCGTTAGATTCTATATGTTTGCCTTTCTCTCGTAAGTTCATTGCTCTAGATCATTCTATATCCACTACCCTTCACCTCCTTCCTCACCCAAATGTACCTTAAGATGAATCATGTAAACTTCTAAGATTATTATCACATTTCCAACAAAAATTACTTTATGTTTGTAAAATTACAACCAAGGTTGTATAGCTATCGAAAATGCACAAGCATACCTTCAATTACATGCGCTTTACAGCTTTTGCCGAGCATAAATGGGCTCCGTACTTCCATTTTCTTGTGTCAGCAGCACAGGCACACTTTTCATCCTGTGTTGCTTGCGTGTTCCTTGCCACAGGTCAAAAAACATTACATCATAGGTCGAACATACTTACTTAAGACGCATTCTATCTATAATACTTTATCCAAAAAATCTTTTGCTCGTTCTGTAGCAGGTGCTTGGAAAAAAGTAGAAGGATCTGCTTCTTCAATGAGCTTTCCTTGATCTAAAAACAGAATACGATCGGCAACCTCTTTTGCAAAATTCATTTCATGTGTGACAACAACCATGGTCATACCAGTATTTGCTAAATCTTTCATCACATCGAGTACTTCCTTCACCATCTCTGGATCAAGCGCTGACGTAGGTTCATCAAAGAGCATTATTTCTGGTTCCATAGCGAGTGCCCTAGCAATGGCTACACGCTGCTTTTGTCCACCAGACAAGCGATTCGGGTAAGCTTCTTCTTTATCCGTTAAGCCTACTTTTGCTAATAATTTTTTTGCTATTTGATAGGCTTCTTGTTTGGATATTCCTTTTACTTTTTGTGGTGCATAAGCCACATTATCTAATACTGTCATGTGTGGGAATAAATGAAAATGTTGAAACACCATACCGATATGCTTTCGGACAGCTAATTTATTTTGCTTTGGATCGGTAATTTCTTGCTTGTTAAGCCAAATCTTTCCTTCCGTTGGGAGTTCCAATAAGTTTAAGCAACGTAAAAATGTCGATTTACCAGATCCAGACGGGCCAATGACAGCGACAACTTCTCCGTGCTGAATCGTTGTCGATATATTTTTTAATACGGTTTGTTTGCCAAATTTTTTCGTTATATTTTCCGCTTTAATCACTTTGACGAAGCCTCCGTTCTAGTAATCTACCAAATTGTGTAAGAATAAAGACCATCACCCAGTAGATTAATCCTGCAAATAATAATGGTTCAAAGTTGCGATATAAGTCGGAACCGACCACTTGCGCACGGCGCATTAAATCTAGATAACCGATTGTAGATACAAGGGCGGATTCTTTTGTTAATGTAATAAATTCATTCATCATCGCTGGCAATATATTTTTAAATGCTTGTGGCAAAATGATATGTGCCATCATCGGACGATAAGGAATTCCCAACGCCTCTGCTGCTTCAGTTTGCCCTTTTTCCACTGCTTGAATACCACCACGAATGATTTCAGAAATATAAGCAGCTGAATTGAGACCAAATGCTAATACGGCAGAGATAAATGCGGATATATCATAGCCTGTTAACTGTGGAACAGCATAATAAATAATCATTAATTGCAAAATGAGTGGTGTGCCACGAAAGATGGAAGTATACGCATCTGCAAAAGGTTTTAACACAGGAACTTTTGTTACTTTACATAAAGCTAGTAATGTACCTAAAATAAATCCAATCACTATAGATACACTGACGAATTTTAATGTTGCCCCAATTCCTTCTAATATAAAAGGAATGTAAGGCACGATTTGGCTGAAATCCAAATTCATGCCTTATCACCTCACTTTTCTCTCTCTATGTTTTTTCATCCATGTTGCATTTAGAAGTTACCCAACTTTGTCCGTATATAAAGTGAAGCTTCTATTCAGTGGGGTATTCTTCCATCCCAGCTGATGTTCCGTCCCCAAGGGTAAAACCTCAAAAAGGGGAATTAGGTGGTTATCTTTCCGTTAGACTTGATCAACTCCCATCTTTTCATTCTGGAGGAGGGAGATACCAACACTTTATATCTTTGATAAATGTGTCAACTTCTGGTCACTTATCTATTGCAATTCTTTCAACCACTTATCTTCTAGCTCTTGAATTTCCCCATTTTCTTCAAATTTAGCTAGTACATCATTTACTTTTTCTACCAATTTACTCCCCTTTGGAAACGCAATTCCCATCCCTGGAGAACTTTCTGTTGGATCATCAAACAACTTCAAATCCTGTTCTTTTACATAACCAGCTGCAACAGTTTTATCCATATAACCGGCATCAATCCGATTGGCGTTTAATTCTTGAGGGACAAGTCCTGCTTTATCTACTGTTTTCACTTCAAATCCATATTCTTTTGCTAGTTTTTTTGCTCCTTCCTCTTGAATCGATCCGAGCTGCACACCGACTGTTTTTCCTTTTAAATCGTCGATGGTTTCAATTTCAGAGTCTTTCGTTGTTAAAAAGCTTTGACCTGAACGATGGTATTCTGTTGAAAAATCGACATTCTTTTTCCGGTCCTCGGTTGCACTCATTCCAGACATGACCATATCCACTCGATCTGCTTGTAACGCTCCAATTAATCCGTCAAATTGCATATCTTCTATTTCTAATTCATACCCTAATTCTTCCGCTATCATTTGTCCTAATTCAATATCAAATCCTTCGAAATTCCCCTCTGGATCACGCGTTTCAAATGGAGGAAAGTCCGCTGATGTTGCCATTTTTAGAACCTTTTTCTCTTTTCCTTCTTCTCCAGATGCTTGATCATTACTACTTCCACAAGCTGTTATTATTCCAGTTAAAAGAACGACAAAAACTGCTAGGATCATTTTATGTTTCATTTTATTCACTCCATTTTTTTGTTTATACTTGTTCTAGATTAAAATAGTAATTTGTCTCCATATGAGACATGATGATTTTATCGTATATAACACATAATGCTTTCTCTACATTATTGATCTCGCTACTTATGAAGACAATTTCGATGTTTATAAGCCTGTACGCTGTTACTTCACTTTTTCTTACTTAAACATAATCAAACTTTTGAAATGATTCTTACATAAGCTATTCCTTTCACATATTCTTGGTAAACTGTTAACCGATGATTGTAAGGTTTTCCTTTAAAACTTAGCTCTCATCTATGAATGCTGAACTTAGGGAAAATTAGAAAAACTGAGCTTATCAACTTTATAAGGAAAGCCACCGTCTTGTTTAGCAACAAACTGCGACATTTTAACCGTTTTTATAGTGCTTAACACTCGGTTTTGCTAAACTCTTGTTGAATTTCTGCTAAAAGTTTTGCGTCTGTAATTACTTCGAAACCCGTCTGTGCTAGAGCCAGTGCTCCATCAGCAATCATTTGATGCCCTTTATCTGTAATTGTCATATCTGCAAACGCTTGTGTATGTGCAGTTAAGCCAGGTATATCAAAGCCAATATATGGATGAATCGCTGGCACCACATGGCTTACATTTCCCATATCAATCGATCCATAGCCTTCTTTAGCAGGCAAAACAGGCTGAGCGGTGATATTCTCCAAATGCTTCGTAAAGGCTTTGGATAGAGCCTGATTGGTTATCATATTGTCGTAGCTCAATTCATAATTAGAAACTTCTAATCTAGCTCCTGTCATCAGTGCCGCACCTTCTGCAATGTATTGCACTTTTTCTACTACCGCATCTAATTCCTTCCGTTCTTTTGCTCGCACATAAAATTGCGCCACTGCTTTATCGGGTACTACATTCGCTGCCTCTCCACCGTCTGCTATAATACCATGAATGCGTACATCTGTTGGAAGATGCTCGCGTAATGCGTTAATCCCATTAAACAGCTGAATGACGCTATCCAGTGCATTAATTCCTTTTTCTGGTGCAGCAGCTGCATGGGACGTTTTACCGAAGTAGGCAAATTGAATGGCATCCATCGCAAGAGCCTCTCCGCTCTCGTACGCTTGATCACCAGGATGGACAATCATTGCCACATCAATGGAATCAAAAAAACCTTGTTCACTCATCGGCACTTTAGCACCATTCGTTTCTTCGGCTGGTGTGCCTAAAACAACGACACTTCCTCCAGCTTCTGCTACCTGTTTACTTAAAATAATCCCCGCTCCAACACTCATCGTGCCAATGATATTATGCCCACAAGCATGTCCAACTCCGGGAAGTGCATCGTATTCAGCTAAGTACGCAATAGTAGGGCCAGGTTTTCCACTATCAAATGTAGCTTTAAATGCAGTGTTTCTTCCAGCTACACCTGTTTCTACCTCAAACTGATGCTCCTCAAGTAATTTCGTTAATAATTGCATGGATTGATATTCCTGATCGCCTAACTCTGGATGGTGATATAAATAGTCACTAATATGGCATAACTCACCATGGATATCTTGTATTGTTTCTTGTAACGACTTCATCTTAGTCCCACCTACATGTATAATTATTAATATGTAGGTATATTTATACCATTAAATGCATCATTATGCAATCTTTTTTTCATTTTTTATGAAGAAAAGTATGTTTGTACTGTTATTTTACGTTTTCAATTGTATTGCTGATTAATTAGCGTGATTTGCAATAACACGTCCCTTTAAACCATAAAATTTATGCATCAAGTTATGCTTTTTGCAAAAAATTCCCATTATCTTGTTAACGGAACCGTTGATTTTCTTTTATCTACTGCTTGTTCGTACAACAAGGGCAAGGGACGCTTTCTTATCTACAAAGAATGAATTGATTTTCTACATAGTAGCGTAAATGTAACATGAGACATACCTAGTAAGAGAGTCTATAAGGAAAGGAAAACTGTTGTAATTGAGAGGGATTTATCTATGAGGACTATCCCGATTTGTAGGAAAAGACTTGCTTGAAATGCATTTCATAGTAGTGCAAGCCATTAGGGGTTTTTATTAGAAAAACTTGGCTTGTCGCCCAGTAATATGGCGCGCCGTGGTTTTGCTTATACGATAAACCCTAGAAACCTTGATACTTTTCCTAGTAGTGAATAAAAACGACCGAACCGCGCTTAATTTCAGATATTAAAAAAGAGAGGAGCATCCCCTCTCATTTTTAATATGCTTTTGCCCAATACACTAACTCTTTCGCTTCTTTTCCACAGCATACGCATGTATCTGCAACTTTTTCTTGTTCAAATGGAATACAACGAGAGGTTGCTAATGTAGCTTCTTTAATTTTTTCTTCACATGCTACATCGCCGCACCACATTGCTTTAATAAATCCAGCTTGTTCTTCTAAAATAGTTGCAAACTCTTCCATGTTGGTTGCGGTATTTGTTTTTTCATGCAAATGATCTTCTGCTCGTTGATATAAATTCGCTTGTACTTCATCAAGTAGCGCAGGTAAACGAGTTGGTAATGCAGCCAATGGAACAAATTCTTTTTCACCTGTATCACGTCGCACAAGGACTACCTGTTCTTTCTCGATATCCTTTGGTCCCATTTCAATCCGAACTGGTATACCTTTCATTTCATACTCATTAAATTTCCATCCAGGCATTTTATCACTAGCATCAATGTCTACGCGCACAATATCTTTTAATTGGTCACGAAGATCATATGCTTTATCCAATACGCCTTCCTTATGCTGGGCGATTGGTACGATCATCGCTTGTGTAGGAGCAATGCGCGGTGGTATTACTAAACCACGGTTATCACCATGAACCATAATTAAAGCCCCCATGATTCGAGTGGATAATCCCCAAGAAGTTTGATGAACATATTGACTGTCTCCATTTTCATCTAAATACGTAATGTCGAATGCTTCAGCAAAGCCTGAGCCAAAATGGTGGGAAGTTCCTGATTGCAATGCTTTTCCGTCATGCATTAAGCTTTCAATCGTCAATGTGTATTTAGCACCTGCAAATTTTTCCTTATCTGTTTTCTTACCTTTAAGGACTGGAATCGCTAAATATTTTTCCACAACATCCGCATAAATCCCTAGCATCCGCTCTGTTTCTTCCGATGCTTCTTCATCTGTCGCATGTGCTGTGTGCCCCTCTTGCCAATGAAATTCGGAAGAACGTAAGAAAGGACGGGTTGTTTTTTCCCAACGGACAACATTTCCCCACTGATTGTACAGCTTTGGTAAATCACGATAGGAGTGAATGTTTTTCGAATAATAATCACAGAACAACACTTCTGAAGTAGGACGTACAGCAAGACGCTCAGCTAATTCTTCGTCCCCACCGTGCGTAACCCAAGCAACCTCAGGTGCAAAGCCTTCCACATGATCTTTTTCCTTTTGCAATAGGCTTTCTGGAATGAATAATGGAAACGCCACATTCGTATGACCGGTTTCTTTAAATTTTTCATCTAATACATCGCGAATATTTTCCCAAATTGCAAAGCCATATGGTCGAATGATCATTGTTCCACGAACTTGGCCATAATCAACCAATTCAGCTTGCTTGACAACATCGGTATACCATTGCGCAAAATTCTCTTCCATGGCGGTTATTTTTTCAACAAATTGCTTATTTTTCTTACCCAAACGTAACACCTCATTTAAATAGTTTTATCTACATGTCCATACATTTTTTTGCAAATATAAAACCTTTCCGTTTTACCTATTTTGGTAAACACGTGCTTCAAACAATAAACTTGCCACGGCCTTGTGATTTACATTCATTGCTAAAACTTCGCATATTGCTATATTTTTCTGGCAGAAGCTGTGTTGTTTATAAAAATTTATCTGCAAGTGCTTTTTTCATAAGAAGTGGTGGCTTTCCCCATAGTGAACCATGGCCGTTTCTCATTCGCTAAACCAAGGAAAGTGTTGCTTGTGAACATCCCTTCACTTTTTCTCTATAAACATAAAAAATCCTCCATCCGATAAGGGACCGAGGTTGGTGGTACCACCCTTGTTTGCAAAAAAATAAACTGCACACTTCATTGGATAACGGGCTGTCCCCGCGCTATTTTGCAGCATAAAGCTTTCTAATAGCGAACTCCGAAGCAGGTTCTATTGATTATCTTTGGAAATTTCCACCAGCCATTTCCTCTCTATAAAAGACGTTTCAATATACTAATCTTCATCTACGTTTGTATGACATAATTGTACTTACACTATATAAGTTGACACAAAGAAAGTCAAGGTTAATGGAACTTCTTATTTCAACAGAAAAAAAGGGCAAATGGGTTAACGCGATAGGTCGTTTAGATAAAATTCGCTTATCGTCACATATTTATGGAAAAAGCTATCATTTTACACAATAGAAAGCCTCTGTTTTTCGTATACGATAAACTTTTATACGTTTTACACTCTAGTGCGAAAAAATTTGTCTGGAAGTGGTTTTCATCGTAGAGCCGTTCTCCCAATGTGCGCCATGAAACTCTTCATATAAGACTAAACAACCTTAGCTCCCAACGTGTTTTCAAAGTGTCCAAGCGCCCATTCATGCCCTGCTTGATTAAAACTGGCAACGGCATCTTGATGAACAACAATGTCGAAGCCCTTATTATAGGCATCGATCGCCGTATGTAATACGCAAATATCTGTACAGACGCCGATAATATGTACTTCTTGAATACCACGTTCACGCAGTTTCAGTTCTAAATCTGTGCCAGCAAAAGCACTATATCTTGTTTTATCAAAATAATATACATTATCCTTATTCTGGTACTCATTATAAAGGGTAGCAAGCTTTCCATATAACGCTTTCCCTGCTGTACCGATGATATTATGTGGCGGAAATAAGTTTGCTTCAGGATGAAAAGCGTCTCCTTCTTCATGTGCATCAATGGCAAACACAACATAATCGCCATTTTCAATAAATTGTTTCGTTAAAGAAACCACTTTGTCTTCAATAGCTTGTCCAGGTATGCCACACGTTAATTTTCCATCTTCTGCTACAAAATCAATCGTATAATCTACATTTAAAAGCGCCTTTTTCATGAATGAAATCTTCCTTCCACTTTGGATTTTCGGCACACCTTTGTCTTAAAAGATAATCACCACAAAGAACCAAACAATCATAACGAATTGAAGTACAATTTTAGCAACTGTCCCACCTAGAAATCCGATTAAGGAACCGAATGAAGCACGGAACGCTTCCTGTACAGTCCGTTGCTGTAATAACTCGATAATAAAAACAGTTAGAAACGGCACAATAAGAATTCCAAACGGCGGGACGATAAAGGAGCCAATAATAACTGCAACAGCCGCACCACGCTCTCCCCACTTACTACCGCCATACTTTTTAACAAAATAACTATTCGCAATAATATCAGCGCCGACTAATAAAGCTGTAATAATACCCATTCCAATCCAAAAAGAAAGGGTTAATTCATTAGGATTGAGAGCAAACTGATACAAAAGGAAACCGCCCCAAAGCACAAACACAGACGGAATAATTGGGAATATAATACCTGCAAAGCTTAAAACAAATAAAGCAATAATTAATATCCAAATAACGATCTCCAAAATAACATTTCCTCCCGTAACGACTAGTTTTTACGAAACATACTTGATAGCCTCGTCTCCTGTTTTGTTACTATACGTCGAAAGTTCTCCATATGTTTCATGATGCTTAAAATAGATAAAAAAATAACAATTAAAGTTGGTTCTAAGCCGAAGAATATATAAGTCGTCAACAAGAAAGAAAGATACATAACAAGAACACCCATTACTAAATAATCGGTAGCAATTGTAATAACAAGTAATAGTCCAATACCGATTACAGCGACTTTCCAATCGACAGCGAGTAAGATGCCAACTAGCGAAGCAGTTCCTTTACCACCACTGAATTTCATCGTAATCGGATAATTATGTCCTAAAATAACAAATAATGCCGTAACATATATAAGCAGTATTCGTTCATCTCCGCTTATACCATACACATCTAATAAGTATAATACAACAAAAATGGCAAAAGTACCTTTTAAAATATCAAAGAGGGCGACAAATATTCCATACTTCCAGCCTAATAAGATCGTCGTATTTGAGGCCCCAGCATTTTTAACACCTGAATTTTTAATATCTACACGTTTATATAAGCTAATAAGTTGTGAACCGTGTATGCAGCCTATGAAGTAACCAATCATAGCAGCTAGTGCCGTAACCATGGGTCCCCTCCTTTTTTCTTATTATAACGTAAAAATTGCCATTTCGTAATGACAATTTGTTATTATGCAAACACTCCTTCATTTGCTATGCTAATAGTATATGATATGTATGCTTACACGTTTATTGCATACGAACAATTTTCTGTAGTATACGAAACGAACTACAAATTCATGCCTATGAAAGGTTAATAATCAAAAGGGAGTTTTCTAAAAGCTTCTGCCCCTGATATAGTTCCCTATCAAATGAATATCTCATATATAATTCGTATTAAAAAATAACTAAGTGCCCTTTTGGGCGAGAATTCATGAAATGAAATGTTTAAATCTAGTATATTTTCCTTTCTTCTTCAGCGAGGACTATAATGCCCTTGAACAATTAGATGATTTCCCACTTGCAAGTTGTGTAGAATACATTTTGAAGCGAAAAGTATTGCAGTACCATTCTATTGGAATTACATGAACAGATTCATGTATTATTATGAAGGAGATACATGCAGCATGAAGAGAATTCAACGAACATTATTACCATGGCTTATTATTTTAATCGGACTCATTATTTTGTTTGTCATATACAATCAAAAGCAAACCGTTGATATAGATAAAGAAATGCCTACTCAGCTTCATCCAGTGGTTCAAGAAAAAAAAGAGGTATTCATAAATAAAGCAGCCTCTAGAAATATAGAGGTTGTCATAACAGACGGTTTACGTACCATACAAGAACAAAATGAATTATACGAACAAGGAAGAGAAACAGAAGGAAGAACGATCACCAACGCAAAAGGTGGACAATCCTATCATAATTATGGATTAGCAATCGATTATGCACTAAGAAGTAAGACTGGAAAAGTTATTTGGAATATTGATTATGACGGAAACGGCAACGGCAAATCCGATTGGTTGGAAGCGGCTTCTATCGCCAAAGGCCTCGGCTTTGAATGGGGCGGAGACTGGAAAACGTTTAAAGACTATCCCCATTTGCAAATGACATTTGGATTAAGCATTAACCAATTACAACGTGGAATTCGCCCAGGCAAAGAACGCAGGTGAGTGCTTTTTCGACGAGCGTGAGCGATTACCCAGCGTGGATGAGCGACTTTCCGATGAGCATGAGCGAGTTCACAGCACAGACGAGCGACTTTCTTCCGAACGAGAGCGATTCTCTTAAAAAGGTCGCACTATTGTGCGACCTTTACTATCGATCCTTATTCATTAGGAAAATGAATGCCATTTTCCTGTCTCATTTTTGTTGTTAATTGTGCGACAGTTCTGCTTCTTTCTAAAAAGGCGTTATGCGAATCCCAATCATTATTTGTCACCATTTTCACAAATGCTTCTACTTCAAATATCATATCTGCATCATATTGCTCGTTTGCCAGTTCGCTTACATGCGCTGTTTTTCTATCATAAAGCTGTATTTGAGATATCGGTGCAATAGCATCCATCATCAGTGTACCTTCTTCGCCATGTATTTCAGATTGCATAAATGCATTCGTTATTTTAGAAGTTAATAATGTTACCACAAAACCTTCATATGTAAGGACCATCGTTCCGCTTCCGTCAATGCCGTTTTCCAGTAAAACAGGGTGATATGTTGCATTTATAGGTTGACCAAATAAATCAACAGCCATGCTTAATGGATAAACGCCCAAATCCATTAACGCCCCCCCTGCAAATTGTTGCGAGAATACATTCGGTTCTGCTCCTTCCTTATACTTATCATATCGAGATGAATATTGCATATATTGAAGCATTGCACTACGGACAGTGCCTACGCTTGCTAATGCTTCTTTTAGACGCTCGTAATTCGGTGAAAACAAGTGACGAAACCCTTCAAACACAAATACTTGATGTTCTTTAGCTAGTTGAGCAATTTCTTGCCACTGCTTATCTGTAAACACCATCGGCTTTTCACAAAATACATGCTTTCCGCTACGTATGGCTAGTTTAATATGATCCGGGTGCAAAATATTCGGAGATGCAATATAAACAAAATCACTGTTATCATCTGCAAGCATTTCCTGAATATTTGTAAATGCACTAACTTCTCCATATTTATTAGCAAACGCTTGTGCAGATTCCGATTTCCTTGAGTAGACGGCCACTAACTGCGCTTCCCCACTACGGTGAGCTGCTTCAATAAATGCTTCTGTAATCCAACTTGTGCCAATGGTACAAAATTTCATAATGTACTCTCCCCTTCTTAAGTGCCTTTTTCATTGTTGTCATTGCCTTCTTCAGGTAAAGGGTCGATTTGATGTTTATATGCGTACCCTTTTTTTATGGTGATTAAAGATAAAACAAGTACGAGAATAACTACTACGAAAGATATCATACTTACAATCATTATCGTTGACATAACTATACCTCACTTTACGTCCTATTTTCAAACGGTTTAATGATACCGTAAATAGCTGTCATATATTTAAGCTCCAACTGCTTTGCTTTTGCTAAACGAATGGCGCCACCATGTAAATGATCGAGTTCAAGCGGTAACTCTTTCCGTAAATCTTGGTGCATAGACGAAGTAGCATCAGCATCAAGCTGCTGCATTATCTTTATTGCTTCTGTCACATCTTGATCTGTGATTTCAACACCATACTTCATGGCTACATGTTTCATTTCTTCTAATAGATGTATAGCGATTTGGAAAGTTTCTTCATGCTTTCGAACCACTCCTATTGGTAAGTTCGTCGCTGTTGTAATACCAGAGAAAGCATTAATAAACATATACTTTTTCCATAATTCATACAAAATATTATTGGTTTGTTTTCCTCCTACAATCGCTTTATCACACAACGCTTCTAAGTTTGCGATTACTTTTTCTTGCTTTGCACCGAGCGCTCCAAAGATCAGATCGTGAAAATCACCAGTATGAACGACATGACCTTTATCATTTAATGTAGCAATAATAAAAGCTAATCCGCCGAGTACGTTATCTTTGCCAAGTTCCCGTTGCAAAATAGAGATATGTTCAATCCCATTCAAGACCGGCAAAACATAAGCCCCTTTATTTACAAGCGGGCGCAGCTGATCTAATGCGCCACGGAGATGGTATCCTTTTACACTTACTAAAATGACATCAGCGCTTGGAATAACGGATGGATCTGTTTCCCAATTTAATTCCTTAGCAAATATATTCCCGTGCGGACTTTGCATAGCTAATCCATACCGTTCAAGTTGGTTAGCTCTTTTTTCTCGCACTAAAAACGTCACCTTTGCACCTGCCTCTTGAAAGCGCAACCCAAAATAAGCTCCCAATGCACCCGCACCTAAAACAACAATATGCATAATTCGTTCCCCCCTTAACATGAATCATACATGGAATTGAAACGAGCGTCTATTCATATCAATTCACCGAGACAATTTTTGACCATAGGGTAGGATCATTGATTATCATACAGCATATATACGTTAATTAAACTTATACGAATGGTATACATGGTTTTAACAATTAATTAAAAATTATCAAAAAATATAGCATTTGAGACTGCCGTCAAATACCTGTAACATTTTACTAGTAATGTTCAAAAAGGAAGAAATCGGCATGAGTTAACTTCATTTTCCCCAATAGAAAATTCAATATTTTTTAAGGTTATCGTAAACATAATGACATTTATCCCATGTTTACATAAATAATGCCTTCTTAATAGTTTATCTTCTTTTTGAACATTTACTGTTCGTTTCTTTTACGAAACGAGTAATTTTAAAGGAGGGAATAGTATTTATGAGAAAAATCTTACTTACATGTCTTTTCGGATTACTATTTGTGCTCGCTGCTTGCGGTTCAAATGAAGGGGATACAAATGATGAAGCAAGTGGGAGTAAATTAGATGAATTAAAAGATTCCGGAAAAGTTACTATCGGCTTTGCCAATGAAAAACCATATGCTTACGAAGAAGATGGTAAACTCAAAGGCGCCGCAGTTGATATTGCTAAAGCTGTCTTCAAGGAATTAGGAATTGAAGAAATGGACAGTAAGCTAGCGGATTTCGGGCAATTAATTCCTGGCTTAAAAGCAGGGCAGTTTGACGTTATAACAGCAGGAATGGCAATTAATCCTGATCGTTGTAAAAATGCTGCTTTTGGTGAACCAGAAATGATGTATGGTGAAGGGTTAATTGTACAAAAAGGGAATCCGTTAAATTTAAAAAGCTATAAAGATATCGCGGACAATCCAGATGTTACTGTTTCTGTCATGTCTGGTGCTACAGAAAATGCATTTTTAAAATCAGAAGGTGTAAGTGAAGAGCAAATTACGAATGCAGAAGATATTCCCGCGACTTTTTCAGCAGTGGAATCTGGTCGGGCAGATGCGACAACTGGAACAGAAATGACCATTAAAATGGCTCTTGAATCCGCTAACTCTGATCAGCTTGAATTCGTGGAAGGTTTTGAACAACCAGATGTAGAGGGTGTTCCAAGCTATGGCGCTGCTGCTTTTCACCTCGATAATACAGAATTACGCGATGCTTATAATGAAAAGCTAGCTGAATTAAAAGCAGATGGTACTGTAGCGGAATTGCTAGAGGCGAATGGTTTTAGTGAAGAAAATAATATGGTAGCCGACGATATTACAACAGAAAAAATCTGTAGCGGAGAAATGTAAGATGTTGAACTGTGCTCTGACACCCCCTCAGAAGCAACTAAACTAGCAAAAAAAGAGTTCTATTTATCTATGCTTCCATTTACTGTTACAAAGTTAGTGGGGATTGCTTCTTCCCCACAGTTTATTTTCTAGTGAGATTTCTAACTTATAATCTTTGAGCAGACTGGGGGAAGGATGAAAACTCACCTCTAACCTAAGATTCACGAAGGAGTGGTACACATTAATGCAATCATCGAGATTTTCCCTGATTTAGCAAAAGGACTAACGATTACCATTACCGTTTTAATTGGTGCAGCATTTTTTGGTTATTTATTTGCGTTTATTGCTGGTCTATGCCGAATGTCCTCCAATGTCTTCCTCCGTAAATTCACAGGGTTTTATGTGGAAATCTTTCGAGGGACTTCGCTAATCGTTCAATTATTTTGGCTTTATTACGCGATTCCGATGCTATTTGGTATTGAGCTAGGAAGCAATTGGTGGGCAGGCGTCATTGCAATTGCCTTAAACTACGGGGCATACATGTCTGAAATTGTCCGTGGCTCTATTCTTGCAGTTGCAAACGGGCAGTCCGAAGCAGCAACTGCTTTAAATATGTCACGCTTTCAACGAATGCGATTGGTAATTTTACCACAAGCAATTCGCATGATGCTTCCTGAATTCGGGAACTATTCTATTCAAATGTTGAAAGCCACTTCCCTCGTATCCCTCATTGGTATGGAAGATATTCTTTATCATGGAAATATTATTCGTAGTACAAATTTATCACAAGCACCTACCGTCTATTTGCTTGTCTTACTATTCTACTTTATTTTAGCGCTACCGCTTATCTTTTTAACTCGTAAGATGGAGGCGTTCTCTAAAAAAGGGGTGGCTAGCGGATGAGTAATTGGAGTTGGGAAGTAGTTGCAGAAGCATTCCCCAAAATCATCGACGGCCTTGGAATTACCCTCGGCTTAACGATAGCTTGTTATGCATTTGCACTTGCATTTGGATTTATTTGGCTGTTTATGAGAAAGATTCCGATCATGCCGCTTCGTTGGCTGATTACATGGGTGATGGAATTTATTCGTTCTACCCCGCCTTTAGTCCAGCTATTTTTTATTTATTTCGCATGGCCAATGGTTCCCGTTATAGGTTTTACCTTAAACGGATTTACGAGTGCCGTACTCGGCTTAGGAATCCATTTTAGCACCTATATTGCAGAAGTATACCGCTCTGGAATAGAAGGTGTAGGGAAAGGACAATGGGAAGCTGCAAAAGCTTTAAATTTTTCTAAGCGGCAAAAGTGGACAAAAATTATTTTACCACAAGCAATACCACCAACCATCCCAATGCTTGGAAATTATTTTATTATTATGTTTAAAGAGGTTCCATTAGCATCAACGATTGGTGTTGCAGGTATTTTGCATATTGCGAATAGCTATGGAGCAGAAAACTGGACCTATCTAGAACCCTTAACCATTGTGGCCATTCTTTTCTTAGCTTTGAGCTACCCATCTGCTATAATCATAAACAGACTAGAAAAGAAATTGAACCGACGCTTTGATAAAAAAGAAGCTTTGACGAGAAGTAAAGGAGCGACAGCATAATGATAGAACCTATCGTCTCATTTCATGACGTACACAAATCCTTTGGGGATGTTAAAGTCTTAAAAGGAATCGATTTAGACATTCGACCAGCAGAAAAAGTAGCAATTATTGGTCCCAGTGGTTCAGGTAAAACGACGATCATTCGGATGCTTATGACGTTGGAGGAGCCTACATCTGGAGATATCATCGTAAATGGTACGAATCTGTGGAAAATGGAGAAAAAAGGGAAGCTTGTGCGGGCTAATGAAAAGCATCTACGGGCAGTACGCGGTGATATTGGAATGGTATTTCAACATTTCAATTTGTTTCCGCATATGACGATCTTGGAAAACTGCATGACAGCTCCACTACATGTAAAAAAAGAAGGGAAAGAAGTAGTGAAGCAACGCTCCCTTGAAATGTTGGAGCGCGTTGACCTAAGCGATAAAGTCTATCAATATCCGAGCCAACTATCTGGTGGACAAAAACAGCGGGTAGCGATGGCACGAGCACTTGTTATGCGACCAAAAATCATGTTATTTGATGAGGTCACTTCCGCGCTCGATCCAGAATTAGTAGCCGAAGTACTTCAGGTTATCCGTGATATTGCTAAAAACGATGATATGGCGATAATTCTTGTGACACACGAAATGGATTTCGCTTTAGATATTGCCGATAAGGTGCTGTTCTTAGATGAAGGTGTGATCGCAGAACAAGGTACTGCTAGAGAAGTTATAGAACATTCTAATAACGAACGCTTACAGGAATTTTTACATCGCTTTCGAGCGTAGGCGCTGAGGTGATTATATCAAGTAAATCCGTGTTGGTTTTCTCATCTCTGCTAATTGTTAGCACCGCAAATATCTGACTTAAAAGTCGCATATGCTATTTTCTGCTGCTTCGACTTGTACTGCAGCAAAGTATAAAGATTTCAAGGTTTATCTTAGAACAAAGGCTCGGGTGCCCGTTTAGCAACGTAGCGACTGGAACGAATCAATGATGATTTATCGTAAGGCGATTGGTGAAGTCACCTATTTGCTGGGCGCTGGAGCCAGACGTAGCTTATTTGGTTATGTTGTTATACACAAGCTACTGATTCTATATTTTCTTATTTCTTAAGAAAAACGGCGGCGTTCTTTCACCATAAAGACTTGGCGATAAGCTAAGTTTTTCTTATACAGCTTATACCCGCAAACTCTTGAAATTACGAATCTTAAAGTACCTTATATAGGATATGCACGAGTCATACGAAGTTGGACATATCATAAAGCACCCTATCCGCATTTCCTAGCGTTAGATGGGTGCTTTTTCTCTTAAGAAAGCAATACATTGTCTATTCCTTATGAATACTGCTACTCTAATTATTACTACGTCCTTGAACACCAGGTTTGGATAGATGTCGTTTATTGATCCAAACACGATCATGATTTGTATTTTCAGGAAATTTTTCCCCAGCTGTTAATTGAATTTGCTGTGGGTCATTTACATTGCTACCCGTTTCTCCGCATTCAATGTAAACACCATTGTTTGGCGCCTTATCTCCTGCACGAAATTGCGATTGTTCACCCATCATATTCCTCCTTACATCGTTTTATGTTTCTTATTATGCTTCATTATTAAAAGTTTATAAATGCGAGTTCGTAGTAAATGCAAATGGGCCTCCTCTTTTCAAATCGAGTAGAGGGAAAAGTTAAGTAACTTTACGCCCCTCTCACACCACCGTACGTACCGTTCGGTATACGGCGGTTCAATAGTTTGAGTGTACGAACTGGTATTGTAGAGCGATGTCTTTATATCCTCTCGATGCCAGTTCTTTATCTGTTAATGAACGATGGAGTACATAACTACTGGATATAACCCAGTAGCCCTTTCTTGTATTCGACCATTCATAAGCTTTATGTTTATCGATACCTAAGCGAATTAGATTTTTCCTTTTTGTGCGTGGGTTTTTCCACTGCTTCCAGAGATATTGTCTAATTCTTCGCTTCAACCATCCATTGAGATTCTTTATAAATCCTTTCATTTCCCCTATGCCATAGTAGTTTATCCAACCTGTCATAAGTTGTTGGATTTCTTTAAGAATCACTTCGAGATGTCGTCCACGATTGCGTTTGGTGATCCGCTTGAGTTTCCTTTTGACGGTCACTTTCGCTTTATTATGCGGACGAATTTTGACACCCTTCTTCGTAGCTAATAAGCAGAAGCCAAGAAACTTACGTTTCAAAGGACTTCCAACCGCACTCTTTTCTCGGTTAACAGTTAAACTCAGATCCTTCTCAAGAAAGTTCGTTATATTATCCATTACCCGATATCCTGCTCTCCTGCTTTTCACATAGATATTACAGTCGTCCGCATAGCGGACGAATCTGTGACCACGCTTTTCTAATCGTTGGTCTAATTCATTCAGATAAATATTACTGAGTAACGGCGATAAGTTTCCACCTTGCGGCGTTCCTTCTTCCGATTTCTCAAAGATACCGTTTATCATAATTCCACTCAATAAATACTGTCTTACCAAGCGAAGCACGCGCTTATCATCTATCTGTTTTTCCACGAAATACATCAGTTTGTCATGATTTACCGTATCGAAGTAGGATTTCATATCCAAATCCACCACATATTTGTACCCTTGTTCGTAGTATGACTTTGCCCGTATGATGGCTTGATGTGCACTACGTTTTGGACGAAACCCAAAACTATTATCGGAGAACTTTGGTTCAAATATTGGTTGGAGCACTTGGTTAATCGCTTGTTGAAGCATCCGGTCGATGACTGTCGGAATCCCCAGTTTTCTCTTTCCACCGTCTGGTTTCGGGATTTCAACCCGCAGGACGGGTTGCGGTTTGTATTTTTCTTGATATAACTGGAGTAATAGTTCCTCTTTATGTTCCTTCAAGTATGGAAGTAGTTGGTCGCACGTCATACCGTCTACACCGGCTGCCCCCTTATTTCTGACGACTTGAAGGTAAGCTTGATTGAGATTGTTCCTTGACAGGATTCTTTCAAACAGATTGGATACACCATTTTGATTGTTCTTTTCACCATGTAAGCCACTATGCGCTTCGACATACCCTTCATGTTCCACACTATCTCTCTGCCGATAGCCAGATTCTCCTGTTTTCTGCAGTTGTCGCACCTTACACACCTCCTAGAGCTTTCAAAACGACTATTGTTCGGTCCTTCATGTTTCGTCAAGTAACATTACTATGACCTCTGCTGACTTCTTGTGATTCACCAAGACGTCATCGTCTTGGTTGTGCTGGTTTGTTATCATTCAACTCCCACTGCACCCTCACAAGACCTCCCCCGGTAAGAGCGAAAACTTTCCTCCCATGTAACTGCTAGATTTACTGTATAGGTTTCGGGCAGTATTGGACTTCAGTTTGTTAGGCAACCTTATCCGACCTAATTCAGCCTTCTATCTAGTTTCTGTTCGTCAGTTCAGGAGTTTGCGTCCGACTTCCTTCAGCCACTACCTCGCGATAGCCACCTTGTCTTTCGCTAACAGTTCCTACTGCCATGCCTGTAGTGGACTTTCACCACCAAGTTTTCGCCCATGCAGGGCGCACCTAAAAAACAGCAACCATGTTATAACATGGTTGCTGCTATCCATTATTTTGGGTCTTCCCCAATAATTCGTACTTCGCGTTCTAAATTTACGCCAAATTTATCTTTTACAGTCGATTGAACAAAACGTATTAAGTCAATGTATTCTGTAGCTGTAGCATTATTTTTGTTTACAATAAAGCCTGCATGCTTGGTTGATACTTGCGCACCACCAATTTGCTTACCTTGTAAATCGCTATCTTGAATTAACTTTCCAGCAAAGTATCCAGGGGGGCGTTTAAACACACTGCCACAAGAAGGGTATTCCAACGGCTGCTTCGATTCCCGTTTATATGTGAGATCATCCATCACCGCTTTTATATCAGCTGCATCTCTTTTTTGTAATGAAAATGTTGCTTCTAATACGATGTATCCCTTATCAGGAATATTACTTGTGCGATAATGTAAATCAAGCGCACTAGCAGGTAATGACAATAGTTTCCCTTCTCGAGTGACCACTTTTGCACTTTCAAGCACATCTTTCACTTCTCCACCGTAAGCTCCGGCGTTCATGTATAAAGCTCCACCAACCGAACCAGGTATACCACAAGCAAATTCCAGCCCGTGCAAGCTTTCCTGTAAAGCCTGACGAGAAACATCAATAATTTTTGCTCCACTTTGCGCAATAATTTTTTCTTCTTCTCGCCACATGGAACAGAGTTTTTTTAAATTCATAACAATTCCACGAATGCCGCCATCTTTAACAATTAAATTGGAACCATTTCCCAGTAATGTAAAAGCTATTTTTTCTTGATTGGCAA
This sequence comes from Virgibacillus dokdonensis, assembly GCF_900166595.1. Classification (NCBI taxonomy): domain Bacteria; kingdom Bacillati; phylum Bacillota; class Bacilli; order Caryophanales; family Bacillaceae; genus Virgibacillus; species Virgibacillus dokdonensis. Next base: position 3,320,357 of record NZ_LT745763.1, read on the forward strand.
GCTTTACAATTGCTTGCACTTCTTCGTACGTTTCTGGTGTAACTAAGAAATCTGCTTTCCCACCTAACTTCGTATACGTATGATTTCTTAAGTGCTCATCCACCATCACATTTTTCTCGGAAGTCACTTCCGTCAATTTACCGTACATATGATGATTCCGTTCCACACCTATCATTCCTTTAACATTTATTCAGCCTATACCATTGTAAGCTATTGAACTTGATCTTGCCACAGAAATTCATAAATATAACGATCCACTCTTCTGCTTTCATGCAAATCGCTATGACCTAATACATCATCGTCAATGACAATTTCTGTCAATTGTTGATTCGGTACCATTTTGCGTATCGCGCGGACACTTTCAGGTACTGCAACTATATCACCTGTACTAGAAATACTGAGAACTTTTGTATGGTTTGGAAAAGAACGTTCCCTTAAATGTTGTAGCGCTTTAGAATTAGGTCGTAAATCGGTTGCTGCTGGATCATGATGAATACGAAAATATTCTTCACTGTATATCCCATCAAACGGACTTCCTACCGCCACAAACCTGTGGACAGACGGATAGGATTTTCCTTGAAATTGCTTCATATATTCTAACGACACAATTCCACCCATAGAATGTCCAACAATATTTACATCATCGACACCATATGTTTGCTGCATATCTTTTAGTACATTTGCTAACCAACTGGATGTCATTTCAAAGCTAGCTCGATTATTTTCAAAAATCACTTGGACATAGAGGGGCTTTTCTTCCCCAAGACGCGGTTGATATTTTTTCACTTCCCCTTGCTTGGTTACATAATAAATAAGTGCTTTATTTCCCCACTTATACTCATGCTCAAAGCGCTGTAGCATAAATCCAAATGAATTTTCAGTCCCCTTATATCCATGCACGAATAATGTTGGGCGACTTTTGTTAAAATCGGAAATCGCTCTATTTGGCATGCCTATAAGCACGATAAAACCAATGATGACTAGACCAAAAGATGCCAAACTTAATATCTGTTTCTTATTCAAAAAAACCTTCCTCTTCCTCGTTTGCTCCTATAATTTCACTCATGTTTTATATTATATCACGGTCAAAACGAATTTTCCTATTATAATAAAGTAACACTTTGTACATTTAGAAATATGGATAGCAACAAGTTTTGTTTTGCGAAAATTCATACCGAGATGTTCATTCCATACGCTTTTTGTATAGAAAAAACATATATCCTCTTTCGGGTAGGGATGTAAATGGTGAACTTCAGGGACTTTTCCTAAACCCAAGCGATTTTTTATAACTTTAAATAACTTTCCAGTTCAAACCATTAAATACGGTGGAAAGTTGGCTGTTTATCTTGAAAGGTTGTAACATATCGAAAACCGAGCTGTCGTAACAATTTTAGCGCATCAGAGACGCCGTATCCAACTGTTTGTGCACGATGAGAATCAGAACCAATCGTAATGATTTCTCCTCCGCATTCTCGATACAATTGTAAAATATCTTCACTTGGCATCGCACATGGTAACCCATAACGAAAACCAGAAGTGTTTATTTCAATTCCTTTTCCAGCATAAATGATTGCTTCAAAAATGTTCGTCAATACATCATAAAAATGATCTTGAACAGGTTTATTTTTAGTATAACGTTTCACTAAATCAATATGCCCTATCACTTGAAAATCTTTAAAACGTGATACGCAATAAAACAGTTCTTCATAATATTTTCGGTATGCTTCTTCCACAGGCTGTTTTTCGAAAAAATTACTTGTATGCAAGGACTGCTTATCGGTTGTATGCATGGAACAAATGATAAAATCAAACGGTGCAGAATGAACAGTTTGGGTACAATTTTTTACTAAATGGGGTTGAACGCCAATTTCCAATCCTTTACGTATTTTAATTCGTTCTCCGTATTCTCGTTGCATTGCTTGGATTTTTCGATGATAGCTTGCAAGGTCTAGCGAAAAATCAATCGTAGGGTCTGGGTAATCTTCATCTATATGCTCCGTAAAACAAATTTCGTGTAAACCTTCTTTTATAGCGTATTCTATTGTTTTTTCCATCGGCGTATTGCAATCAGCGGAAAAATCACTATGAATATGAAAATCAAACATAAAAATTTCGCTCCTTTTAGTTGACATTTTATTCTGTAGTTATTAGAATACTATATAACTTTACTTAGATAAAGTGATAAAGTAATAAAATGATTTTTACACCAAAGTGAACCTTCTATCCCTAGGAACAATACTCGCCACCATGGAGGCTTCATACGAAAGTATAGTACGTCATTCGTTTTTCTTATACTATAAATCAAAAAAATCTATAACTTCCTATTCTGTGAAAAAAGGTATTTTTAAGACAATAGTTGGTGCACGAATTTTCATTCAATGAAATGGAAATCCTTCCACCCTCTGTTTAGTAAAAAAGCTTGGCTTATCACCAAGTCTTTATAGCTAAAACACCGTTGCTTTGCTTATACGATAAAGCCTAAAAAGAAAGGAGAAATACAAATGATGCACCCTCTGTTACATACACCTTATTTGGATAATGACCTGCTTCAACAGCGCGATAAAATGGTTGCTACATTAAAGCAACGGTTTAAAACTTACGGTTATCAGCAAATACAAACAGCAACACTAGAGCCTTATGATCTTTATGTAGGAAATCCCAAGATTGGCAATACAGACGAAATGATAAAAGTGATGGATACTTCTGGAAAAGTACTTGTATTACGACCTGATGTTACAATTCCGATCACACAGCAAATTGCTACCGCACATATGAATGTTGGTGAAGATACTCGGCTATTTTACATCATGGATGTCTTCGGCTATCGATTTGAAGACGATCAAAAACAACGTACACAAGCAGGAGTTGAATATTTTAGCAACCGCACCCCTGCTGGTGATGCAGAAGTCATTGCCCTTGCCATTCATATATTAAAAGATTGTGGTTTTCCAGAATTTAAATTGGAGATTGGCCATGCTGGTTTTTTTCGAGCATTGCTAGCCCAAGCAAATTTATCTAATGAACAAATTGCTCCCTTACAAACATATATTCAAACGAAAAATATTGCAGAAATGGTTGATTATTTAGCTACCCTCCCTATTCAAGAAACAGTTAAAGAAGCAATGCAGCATATTCCATTTCTTTACGGAGAACCAAATGAAGTGATGGAAGGAATCAAGCAGAACGGGTTAAATGGGATAGTACAAGCAGAATTAACTTATTTGGTTGATGTGTATAACAGCATTCAAGCATACGGACTTACAGATCATATTGTGTTTAACCTAGGACTTATCAATGATATGAACTACTACTCCGATGTTATTTTTCAAGGATTTGTCAACCAAGTCGGAAAGCCTGTTGTTATGGGAGGAAGATACGATGGCTTAGGTGATTACTTCGGGGCTCGTATTCCAGCAATCGGTTTTGCCTTTGATGTTGATTTGTTACTTCATGCAGCAAAACAGCACGGTTTGTTCACTACATTAAAGGAGGATGAACCCATAGCAGTATCATATAATATTTCCCAGCAAAAGGAAGCATTAGCTATCGCGCTAGCATTACGCGAACGAGGATACGCCGTCGTCACCTACTCAACAAATGACAACCGACAAGCTGCTTCTAAAGAAACCGTACACATTATTTGTGAAACTGATTCATATAACCTTTATCACGGTGAGCAAGCTATTTCATTTCAGCATATTTCAGAAGTAATCCAATTGTTACAAGAAAGGGGGAGTTAAATGGCTGCATTTACAATCGCCGTTGCCAAAGGTCGGACAGCAGATCAATCGATTCATTTACTGGACAGTATGGGGATTACATTCCAACAGTTAACTTCTTCTAGCAGAAAACTAATTTTTTATAACAGTGATGAAACGATTAAATTAATCTTTGTAAAAGGTGTAGATGTACCTACTTATGTAGCAAAAGGAGCAGCGGATATAGGAATTGTAGGAAAAGACAATATTTTGGAATCACAAGCAGATGTCTACGAAGTTCTCGACTTAAAAATTGGCACGTGTAAATTTGCCGTTGCTGGAAAGCCCGGACAACTTTTAGATACGATAAAGCCATTAACAATTGCTACAAAATATCCAACCATTGCACGAAACTATTTTTCTCGTAAAGGGAAATCAATAGATATTGTGAAATTGAACGGATCTGTCGAATTAGCCCCGTTAATTGGCTTAGCAGATGTCATTGTTGATATCGTAGAAACTGGCAACACATTAAGGGAAAACGGCTTGATTATTTTAGAGGAAGTAGAACCAATTAGCACAAGACTGATCGTAAATAAGGCAAGCTTTGCATTAAAATCACAAGCAATCCATTCGTTTATTCAAGAAGTTCAGAAAAACTTAACGTAGCACCATTCTTTATGGATTAGAAAAACTGTCATTATTTGTATGAAAACTCGCTTGCCAGTATTTTTCATAATGATGTAGTTCAATAAATCTAAGTCTACTATATTTAGTAACAAAGATGACTAAGTGACCTTTTTGAAGAGGAGAGAACCTTAACATATATTTTTTCCCACAGTGAGAAAAGGGATATAGATGTTGTTATCCCTCATAGATTTACGCAGCATTTTTCAGTCCTAAAAATGGAGGAATTGATATGGAACGCTTAACGAAACAACAATATTGGGATTATAAAGAAAGAAGCGCACAACTTATGGAGGAAAAAGAGGCAGCACGTAACGAAACGGTGTTGGAAATTATTAAGCGCGTTCGAAACGAAGGAGATCAAGCAGTCCGCTCTTTCACAGAAAAATTTGACCGTGTCCAAATCCTTGATTTCACCGTTTCGGAGGAGGAGTTTGCCGAAGCTAGAAAATCCGTATCTCCTGCTTTTATGAAGGCAATTAAAGCAGCGACAGAAAATATTTCCCAATACCATAAAAAACAGTTGGAGCAATCCTGGTTAGATATGAGTGAGCCTGGAAAAGTGATCGGACAGAAGGTTACGCCTTTGGATCGTGTGGCAATTTACGTACCTGGCGGAAAAGCAGCGTATCCTTCCACCGTATTAATGAACGCTATACCAGCCAAAATTGCGGGTGTAAAGCATATTTATATTACGACGCCACCACAAGCAGACGCTAAAATTAATCCGTATGTATTAGTAGCGGCAAAGGAAGCCGGCGTTGAAAACATCTATAAGATTGGCGGAGCACAATCAATTGCAGCTTTTGCTTACGGTACAGAATCCGTACCCAAAGTACAAAAGATTACTGGACCTGGAAATGCTTATGTAGCAAGCGCAAAAAAATGGGTGTATGGTGATGTAGCCATTGATATGATTGCGGGGCCAAGTGAAATTTTAGTCGTCGCCGATGAAACAGCAAACGCAGACTTTGTCGCAGCCGATTTACTCTCACAAGCAGAACACGATGAAGAAGCACGTGCCGTTTGTATAACGACAAGCGATGCACAAGCAGATGCCATTGAACAAGCGGTACGTTCCCAAACAAAAAATTTGACAAGAAAAGAAATTATTAAAAAATCGCTTGCCCAGCACGGCAAAATCATTGTCGTTGATACAATAGATGATGCTTTTCCCATTGTAAATGACATCGCTCCAGAACATTTACAGCTCATGATTGCGAATCCAATGGAAAAGCTTGGCGCGGTAAAACATGCGGGTGCTATCTTTTTAGGAAATTATTCACCAGAAGCTTTAGGAGATTACGTTGCCGGACCGAACCATACGTTACCGACAAACGGCACGGCTACGTTTGCTTCCCCGCTCGGTGTGTATGATTTTATGAAAAAGTCAAGCGTTATTTATTATGATAAACCTTCACTACTTGCTAGTGCAGATACGATTATAGAGATTGCTAATACAGAGCAGTTAACCGCACATGCGCAATCCGTACAGATACGAAAGGAGGAGACAGATGCGAAACCATAATATAAGCCGGTCGACCACAGAAACATCTATTGATTTAAAACTTGCTATCGATGGTACGGGGAAAAGCTCGATTCAAACAGGGATTGGTTTCTTTGATCATATGTTAACTCTTGCAACGAAACATGGATTAATGGATGTAGAAGTTCATTGCCAAGGAGATTTAGAGGTGGATCAACACCATTCCGTAGAAGATGTTGGTATCGCATTTGGTGAAGCTTTCCGCAATGCACTAGGAGATAAAGCAGGCATTACTCGTTATGCAAGTATTACAACCCCAATGGACGAGGCGTTATCAACCGTATCATTAGATATAAGTGGTAGAGCCTACCTCGTTTATCAAGTTGAAGGTTTAAAAGATAAAGTTGGAAACTTTGATACAGAATTGGTGGAGGAATTTTTTCAAGCATTTACTAGCAATGCAAAGGTAACCTTACACATTCACCAAGTTTATGGAAAAAATACACACCATATTATTGAATCGATTTTCAAAGGCTTCGGTCGAGCACTTGACACAGCAACAGAAAGAAGTGGAAAAATTACAGGGATTCCTTCCACAAAAGGAACGTTATAAAGCGGATATTCCATTAGTGAGGGTTTTCACGGCTTGTTTAGACTAAGATGATGGTTTCTCCAACTTAGACTTGTCCAGCTCACATGGTGTGCGTGTTGCAGCATCTTATATCCCGATGAAATCCAATAATGCAAGGGAAAACTTATCCTATTGCTAAATATTTATAACGAAAGACCTTTGTTCCTATGTTGTTCTCTTCTGTAGTGCAATTAGGATTTAAAAGCCTCCTATGCTAGTTACCTCTTCGTTTCTTAAAATGGGGGACTCGCAACAGCTTATATTTTAAAGAAAGGAGCGAATCGATGATTTCTATTATTGATTACGGAGCTGGTAATACGAAAAGCTTGCAATTTGCGCTAAATAAAATTGGGGTAGATTCCCACATTACAACCGATAAAACGACTATAAAGAAAAGTGATGCGATCATTTTACCAGGTGTAGGCGCCTTTCAAGATGCCATGCATGCATTAGACACTCAAAATTTAACGAGCTTCATTAAACAAGAAGCAGCTACAGGCAAACCACTACTAGGTATTTGTCTTGGCATGCAATTATTCTATGAATCTAGTGATGAAGACGGAGAAACAAAAGGGTTCGGGTTTTTAACTGGAAAAGTGAAAAAAATTCCTAATGACGTTAAGGTTCCTCATATGGGCTGGAACAACCTCCATAAATACCGGAATAGTTCTTTATGTAAACAAATTACGGATGAAGCATTTGTTTACTTTGTCCATTCCTATGCTGCTACAGATGTAGATACGAATACGTTAGTAGCCAGCGCGGCTTATGGGATGCGCATTCCTGCAATCGTACAACAGAACAATATTATTGGTATGCAATTTCACCCAGAAAAAAGCGGGGCAACAGGGTTACAACTTTTAGCAAATTTTAAGGAGATGATAGCATGATTTTATTTCCAGCCATCGATATTAAAGACGGGAAATGCGTTCGTTTAACACAAGGAGATTACGATCAAGTAAATGTCTATAGTGATACACCAGTTACTGTGGCAAAAGATTGGGAAGCGCAAGGTGCAGCCTATCTTCACCTCGTCGATTTAGATGGAGCGAAATCAGGTGTTTCCACGAACGAACCTATCATTAGAGAGATCGCTCAAAATGTCTCCCTGCCAATCCAAGTAGGAGGCGGCATTCGTAGTTTACAAGTAGTGGAGAAGTACTTATCTGCGGGAATAGATCGCGTCATCCTCGGAACTGCCGCTATCAAAGACCAGTCTTTCTTGCAAACTGCTCTGTCTAAATTTCCTCATCAAGTTGCTGTATCGATCGATGCACGAAATGGTTATGTCGCAACAGATGGATGGACAAAGACAAGTGAAAGGAAGGCCATTGATCTTGTGCAAGAATTAGAAGATCTAGGATTGCAAACAATTGTTTACACCGATATTTTAAAAGACGGCATGCTAAAAGGGCCCAATTTTCATGAATTAGAAAACTTACAAGCAATTACTTCTATTAATATTATCGCTTCTGGTGGGGTTACAACAATTGCCGACATAAAACAATTAGCACAAATGAACTTATATGGAGCAATTATTGGTAAAGCGCTTTATGACAATTCCCTTCCTTTAGAAGCGAGCTTGGAGGCAGTAAAACATGCTCACTAAACGAATTATCCCATGTTTGGATGTCGATAAAGGACGTGTCGTCAAAGGAAAAAAGTTTACAAACATCCAAGACGTTGCCGATCCAGTAAAATTAGCGCAACGGTACAACAAGGCAGGTGCTGATGAGCTTGTCTTTTATGATATTACAGCTTCAAACGAAGATCGAGATATTTTCGTCGATGTAGTAGAGCAAGTCGCTACTGAAATTGCGATTCCCTTTACCGTAGGCGGTGGTATAAGAACCGTAGAAGATATTCATAGCGTATTACGTGCAGGCGCTGACAAAGTTTCGATAAATAGTGCTGCCGTACAGCAACCAGATTTGATTGAAGAAGCAGCTAAGAAATTTGGAAAGCAGTGCATTGTCCTATCCATTGACGCCAAACAAACAAATGACGGAAGATGGGCAGTCTATATCCATGGGGGCAGAAAACAAACTGCTTTAAATGCCGTGGATTGGGCTGAGCAAGGCGAAGCACTCGGTGCAGGAGAACTTGTGCTCAACGCAATTAATACAGATGGCGAAAAAAACGGCTACGACCTAGATTTAATGCATGCTGTTGCACAAGCAGTCAATATTCCCATCGTCGCCAGTGGAGGGGCTGGTAAAATGGAACATTTTTCGCAAGTTTTACAACCGACGTATGCAGATGCAGCTCTAGCAGCTTCCGTATTCCACTACGGCGAAATACCTATTCCCGCATTGAAAGCTTATTTAGCTACCCAAGGCATCACAGTAAGACCCATCCCCCATTAATAAGGGAGTGAGCGGATTCTGCGCGAGGGTGAGCGAGTTTCAGACGAACGTGAGCGAATCCACCGTGGGATGAGCGGAGTTTCAGACGAACATGAGCGAATTCTGCGCGAGAGCGGGCGGATTTACGACGATCATGAGCGAGTTTCATGAGAAGCACGCTTAAAAAGCAATACAGAAATCACTATATAAGGAGAGATGATGATGAAGCAAATAACGTTTGATGATAACGGACTCGTTCCTGCTATTGTACAAGATACAGATACAGGTCAGGTTTTAACGCTAGCGTATATGAATGAAGAAGCGCTTAAGAAAACAATAGCGACAAAAGAAGCATGGTTCTATAGCCGAAAGCGTCAGGAACTATGGCATAAAGGAGCGACATCTGGAAATAAACAGGTGGTACACTCCATGTCTATCGATTGTGATCAAGATGCTATTCTGCTGCAAGTGAAGCCGCAGGGGCCTGCTTGCCATACAGGAGAAGAAACCTGCTTTCATAAGGATGTTTTCCAAGACCAACCTGCCTCATTTATCATGACGAAACAATTAACAGAAAAAATTAAAACTCGTAAAGAAAATCCTTTACCAGGTGCATACACGACATACTTATTTGCAGAAGGCATGGATAAAATTTTAAAGAAAGTGGGCGAAGAAACAAGTGAGGTCATTATCGGCGCGAAAAATAACGATAAATCTGAAGTAACATGGGAGATTGCTGATTTAACCTATCATACGCTTGTGTTAATGGAACTACTGGATGTATCTGTTACAGATATTAAGCGTGAATTGTTAAAAAGGCATTTACAAAAAGGGGATGGAAAGAAATGAAATATTGGAGTGAAGTAGCTAAACGATCAACCCCATATGTTCCGGGTGAACAATTAAATGATCCAGCTATTATTAAACTAAATACAAATGAAAATCCCTATCCTCCGTCGCCAAATGTGCAGGAAGCAATCAAACAAGAGATGAACCAAGCATTACATCTTTACCCGTCACCGACTGTTGACAGTTTAAGAGAGAGCATTGCTAAACAGGAGGGGACGGAAAAGGAATCTGTTTTTGTTGGAAATGGCTCCGATGAAGTACTAGCGTTCGCATTTATGGGGCTATTTTCACCAACTCGAACGATACGATTTCCAGCAATTACATATAGCTTTTACCCTGTCTACGCCAATCTTTTTCAAATTCCGTATGAAGAAGTGCCATTAACGAATAATTTCACATTAGATGAGAAAGCTTTTTTTCATACAAAAGGCGGAGTTATTCTACCAAATCCAAATGCGCCGACAAGCATATTTACTAGCTTAGAAAAATTGGAAGAAATCATTCAACATAATCCAGATAATGTCGTTATTATTGATGAAGCTTACATTGATTTTGCACCAGAATCTGCCATAGCACTAACGCATAAGTATGAGCAGCTGTTAATTGTAAAAACTTTTTCAAAGTCACGTTCTTTAGCTGGATTACGTGTTGGCTACGCAATTGGACATCCAAATTTAATTGGAGCGTTAACCCGTATAAAAGACTCCTTTAATTCTTATACGATAGACAGGCTTGCTATAGTCGGTGCAAAAGCAGCTATGGAAGATGCTGCTTACTTGAAAGAAACGACTCGTAAGATTATTCAAACTCGGAAGTGGACGCAAGAACAGATGGAAAAGCGCGATTTCCATGTGCTCCCAAGCGCAACTAATTTTCTATTTGTTCAACATCCTGATTATAATGGAGAACAATTATATGAGCGTTTAAAGGCGAAAAAAATTCTCATACGCCATTTTCGTAAATCTGGCATAGAAAATTATATGCGAATTACCATTGGTACAGACGAGATGATGCAACAGTTTTTGTTGGTGTTGGATGAAATTATGCAGAATACGTAAATGCTTTTACTTCTGTTTCGAATTCGTTTTCGCACCTAAAAATGGGTAACCGCCAACAGACTGGTTACCCATACAACATATTCGATAAGTGTGGGGTTCTTTCCACCCACTGATTGTTAGGAGACAAAGGGGATGATCTAAAAATCTCAAACAAAACGGAAATTTAAGTGCTGCTATCCCCCGCTTAGACCTGTCCAGTTTGCATCTTCCAATGCTTGAAGGAGGATTTTGTAACACGGTATATCACAATGCGAAGATCATAACGCATCAATGGTTTGATATAATGTAAAGAAATGCTTATTAAAACTATATCATTGTCTCCACATCAGCATCTTCTTTTAATTTTTCCACTCGCTTTTGCAATTGTTCGTTCGTTTTTTCATCCTTCAAGGTTTGTTTAATTCGATCTTTTACATCTTCTAACTTACCTATTTCTTCATTTTGTTCTTTCATTTGTTTATAATAATCTTCCACTTCTTTATCTGTTACTTCGATGTCAAATTCAGCATTTAAATATTGAGAAGTAATTAGATTATCTCTTAGCATGTTTTTAAACTGTTCTTCATTAAGCTGGAACTGCTCTAGTGCAGTATTTAAACGATCTTTGCCTTCTTTTTTAATCGTATCAAACTCTTTCTGCACGTCATCTTTAGATACTTCGATGCCTTTATCAGCAGCATCTTGATTAATCAATTGCTGGTTTATAAGCATATCTAACGTTTGTTTTTTTAATTGATCCTCATTAACATCTTGATTGAATTGCGTATTCATTGTTTTTAACTGTAAGTAAGCTGGGTTATAACGATCACCTTTAATTTCTTCGCCATTTACAGAAACAACTGTTTCTCCATCATCAACTTTTTCCTCATCTGTTATTTCAACAGGCTCTGGCTTTTCTCCGCCATCTTCTGTATTGCCTTCTTCTTGTTGCTCATCTTGTTCTGCGGTTTTATCTTCTTCATTATCTCCTCCGCAGGCAGCTAGTACGAATGCTAGCGTTATCGTAAGTGCAAATATAATCCACTTTTTCATTCGATCCATCCCTCTTTCTCATTATGAATGTCCTTTCATTCAAACATATTTTGTCCAAACTTTGCAAGTAGCTCCTTTTGCATCATGACCTTGAAAAGCTACTATGTCTAGTTTTAACGCCTATCTTTACAGTTGAACAACAAATAAACGGTTTATCCCATTATTGTGCCACAACTTGGTATCTGTTACATGATTCATTCTACACTACATTCGATATACAGTTCAAATAGATAGGACAAATGAATAGAATATATGTAAACTATAAAACAGACATAAGACTTAGAGGTAGATGTTCGACTTTTAAGTGTTTCTTTTTCTCATTATAATTATATAAAGATATCGGTCTACAATGCGCTTTTGGCTGAATGTCGAGTTGCACTATAAATCAAATAAAAGATAAATAAGCAACGAAGGATGCTATTATAAATGGAATAGAAAATGCGGACGTTTTGAATGAAATAAATACAATTAACCCTGTACTCAATAGGTTCTAATAAAAAAATAGGCTTTCCTATATAGCAAACAAGCCGAACAATCACTGTTCAGCTTGTTTGTACAAATTCTTTATTCTAAGCTTGCTTCTACTTCTTTAATCATTTCTTGGACAGAGACGAGTCCACCACCGGACAGATACCAGAATTCTGGATCTAAGTACGCAATGTTGTCATTTTTATATGCTTTCGTTCCTTTTACTAATTCATTTTCGACCAAGTTTTTAGCAGCTGGTTCTTCGCCAATCGCTGCACTACGATCGATAACGTACAGTAAATCAGGGTTTTGCTCCATGACGTATTCAAAGGAAACATTCATACCATGTGAAGACGCTTCAATGTTTTCATCTACTGGAGGAACACCAAAAACATCATGGATTAATCCAAAACGAGAGCTAGGACCATATGCACTGATTTTATCATCATTAGCTAGTGTTATAAGCGCTTTTTGATCCATTTCTTCCGCTTTCGCTTTCACTTCTTCAATAGATGCATCAATAGCAGCAAGCTCTTCTTCTACTTCTGCTTGCTTATCAAAAATCTCACCTAGCGTGTTCATATTTGCTTTGAAAGACTCCATATAGTTAGCTGGATCTACACCTAAATAAACAGTCGGAGCAATTTCAGCTAATTGATCATAAACAGGGGACTGTCGACCCGATATGAAAATAACATCTGGATTAATCTCAGCAATTTTTTCAAAATCCGGCTCTTTCAAGCCGCCAATATTTTCATAGTCATCACTTTCAAATTTGTCTAAATAAGATGGGATTAAACCACCTTTAGCTACACCTGCAACATCAATCCCTAATGTATCCAATGAATCAAGCACACCATAGTCGAACACCACAACATTTTCGGGATTTTTTGGAACTTCTGTATCACCAAGCTCTTGTTTAATCTCCATTGTTTCCGACTCTTTCGCATCGGAACCTTCGCTATTACTACTATCTTTTTCTTCACTATTTGAACCACAAGCCGCTAAAGTTAACACGAGCAAACTTGCAAATATAAGCCATACGGTTTTTTTCAACATATATAATCTCCTCTTTCTTTGTTATTTTGCTTAAGTATTGTTCATAGAATATTTCTAATCATACTTATAAATGCTTCAGGAAAACTCGGATTTCACACAATGCGTTATATGTACGATCAACCCAACCGTTTCCTATTTTCCTACAGACAAGATAAGGCAAATTCATTTACCTTTCGACATCCATTCGTTAAAATAGATGTATACGCTATCCTTCATCATGACTTGGCTTGGTGGTCAGTCATGGTGTGGGATTTTTATTTTGTTTTTCAAACTAACATTCCCCCATTAAAAGTAAACACAAATTCGTTTATTATCTATATCCTTAATATCAATATCCATGTCATAAATATCTTTTAATACACATTTATCAATGACATCGCATGCTCTTCCTTGCTTAACGACTTTCCCATCCTTTAACGCGACAATATTATCCGAATAACAAGAAGCAAAATTAATATCATGAATAACAATCAAAACGGTTTTGCCAAGCTCATCCACTAAATTCCGCAACGTTTTCATAATTTGCACAGAATGGCGCATATCTAAATTATTTAACGGCTCATCTAGCAAAATATATTCTGTATCCTGCGCAATGACCATGGCGATGTGTGCTCGTTGTCTTTGCCCACCACTAAGTTGATCTAGAAACTTATCTTGCATATCACGCAGTTCCATATAATCAATCGCCTCGTCAACTTTTTCCCAATCGTAATCATTTAATTTACCTTGAGAATAGGGGAAGCGTCCAAAAGATACGAGCTCACGTACCGTTAATTTTAAATTAATGGAGTTGGATTGTTTTAAGATCGATATTTTTTTAGCGAGCTCATTACTCTTCGTTTTCATAATGTCTATTCCGTCAATCGAGATATCCCCATTATCTTTTGCAATAAGGCGACTAACCATAGAAACCAACGTACTCTTCCCTGCACCATTTGGGCCAATGAAGGAAGTAATTTTCCCTTTTTCAATCGTCAGAGATACATCTTCAATCACTTTCTTCTGGTTAAATGACTTAAATACATTTTTAATATCTACCATGATTTATTCTCCTTTAACAAAAGATAAATAAAGTAAATACCACCGATAAAGTTTATAATGACACTAATCGTCGTTTCAAAGGTAAATACTTCTTCTACAATAAACTGTCCGCCAATTAATGCAATAATACTTATGAGCATGGAGCCAATTAAAATATAAAAATGACGGAATGTCTTTAAAAATTCATAAGCTAAATTAACAACTAATAACCCCAAAAACGTCATTGGTCCTACTAAAGCTGTAGCCATCGAAATAAATACAGCAACAATAACGAGTAAATGCTTGACGACTTTTCCGTATGGAACCCCTAAGTTAACCGCATTATCTTTTCCTAGTCCCAATACATCTAAGTATTTGTAATAGCGCATCATGTAAACAAGAAGGAGTACAAATAAAACGACAGATATATAGACAAGGTCTGTGTTTACGTTGTTTATGCTGGCAAACATTCGATCTTGAGCTACCATGAACTCATTCGGATCAATTAACACTTGCATAAATGAAGTAATACTGCTGAAAAAAGTTCCTAATATCATTCCTACAAGCAATAGAAAATAAATATTGTTTTGCTCGCTTGTAAATAACAATCGATATAGGAGTAATGAAAATACGACCATTCCTCCAATGGAAACGAGGTAATTCACATGGCTATTCATCATAACTAACGAATTAGCCCCTACTACAAAGATAATAGCTGTTTGGATCAAGAGGTAAAGGGAATCCAGTCCTAATACACTTGGCGTTAAAATACGATTATTCGTTATTGTCATAAAAATCGTTGTCGCAAATCCGATTGCTGCACCTGTTAAAAGAATCGCCACAACTTTGATGATACGTCTCGGTAGAATGTATCCAATATTTCCAGTAAGGTCATAAAAAACATAAAGCAATGTTAATGATATAGCGATGAGAGTTAGAATAATTGTCTTCTGTTTATATCCCATATTTTTTTCTCCTAAAGAGCAGATAAATAAATAATCCGCTACCGATGACCCCTACCGTTAAACTAATCGGTATTTCATATGGATATATAATAATTCTGCCGATAATATCACAAATAAGAACGAAAATAGCACCTAACAATGCGGTATGTAGCAAACTTTTTTTCAAATGATCCCCTTGGTAGATAGTCACGATATTAGGAATAATTAATCCTAAAAATGGAATCATTCCTACTGCCAATACAACGGATGCGGTTACAAGTGCTACGATAATCAGTCCCAAATTAACGACTTGCCGATAGTTTAATCCAAGGTTTTTGGAAAAATCTTCACCCATACCAGCAATCGTGAATTTATTTGCATAAAAGAAAGCAATCATCAATATCGGAATGCTGACAAACATGAGCTCGTAATTCCCTGTCATGATCATGGAAAAATCTCCTTGCATCCATGACGAGATGTTTTGAATTAAATCATAACGATAAGCAATAAAGGTAGACATGGAACTAACAATATTTCCAAACATTAAACCAATTAATGGGATGAATATCGCATCTTTAAATTTTACTTTTTCCAGTATCTTCATAAATGCAAACGTACCTAACAGAGCAAAAGCAAAAGAAACAAGCATCTTTTCAAATGGATTCGCAGAGGTAAATAACACCATGGATACTAATATTCCAAGTCTGGCGGAATCCAATGTTCCTGCCGTTGTTGGCGATACAAATTTATTTCTGCTTAATTGTTGCATAATTAAGCCGCAAATACTCATGCTCATACCAGCAATTAAAATACTTAAAAGTCTCGGAACTCTTGAAACCATTAATACTTTTGCCTGCTCCTCCGTTAGCTGAAATATATCTAGCGGAGAAACGTTTGATACACCAACAAAGATAGATACAAAGGAAAGTATAATTAATATGATTGTTAGATGTCGTATTTTCATAGACTGCCCTTCACTTTCCACTTCCCCATTTTGTTTAGAATCATTATTATCTTTGATTCGTTCTAATCAATAATGATATTCATTATCAATTAGATTCAACTAATAGTATAACAGATTTCCTCATTACGTCAATGAAAAAATGCCAAAAATCGCTTGCTCATGGACTCACAGGATAAATGGAAGTAAAGATTGAAGAAAGGAAGAATATTTAGAAGAAGACTAAGCAGTTTGTTGATTATCGGAGAAGTATTTATAAAGAAGTTGCTTCGTAGTAAGTTAAGCGACTTCCTATAACTAAAAAAGCAGGTTCCTACATTTAATAGAATACCTGCTTCCAATACATGTTTATTTATTCTTCTTCTATTTCACAACAACCCTCATCTGTACAGTACATTGTTTTTGACCCTTTAGGGTTCAATGATTGAAGTCTGTTTTCCATTTTCGCTTCTTGCCAAACTTGTTCCAAAACCTGGTCAAAAACCTCTTTTGGTTGCGCGCCAGACAGCGCATATTTTTCATTAAAAACAAAAAACGGAACCCCTTTAACGCCCATTTCTCTCGCTTGATGTTGGTCGTCTTTTACATCTCTAGCATAGCTATTCGTACAAATAACCTCAGCGACGTTCTTTTTATTTAAACCGACTTTACTAGCAAGGGTCTGTAATGTTTCATGATCACTGATTAATTGAGAATCAGTGAAAAAAGCATGCATCAACGCTTCAGCCATGTTATTACCTTTGCCCAGACGTGCTGCATACTTTACTAAGCGGTGAGCCGTAAACGTGTTTGTATGCTGCATGGTATCAAAATGATATGTCAGCCCTACATCTGCTGCTTGCTTTTCTATCTGTTTACTCATTTGCTTTATTTGTTCTATGGGAATCCCTTTTGTATTTGAGAGATATTCATACATATTTTGATTTGGCTTTTCTTCTGCGTTAGGATCTAATTGATAACTTTTAAACTCAACAACAATATCATTACGATATGCAAATGTTTCTAAGGATTGCTCCAATTTTCTCTTTCCAATATAACAAAAAGGGCAAACGAAATCAGACCATATCTCAATCTTCATACATACACCTCACTTTCAATTCATTGTAGCATAGCTATTCCCATTGCATGAACAATCCTGCTTATCCAAGAGGCATAACGACATAAACCACAATATGTTTAGAGCATTTAATAAAAGCTACAACTAATTACCTCTCTATAAACTCGGCTTTTCGTTAAATTTATAGAAGCTGGTGTTTTAGAATCTCAATTTGTTGTTACATATCAATACGATATAAGACAATATAGGAATAGATTTTACATGTAGCAGGGAGCACTTAATAAGCTTATCCTTTCCTTCTTGATAAAATGGCTTTTCTAAGTTTCTGTAGGAAAACTATAGCTTGCATCCTTTTTTTACAATATTGTAAAAAAAGGGTGCTATTACTGCTATAATCGCATCTCTTCATTCTTCCTATAGTGAACAAAGGAATTTACTCGACACGTTATTGATATAAGTTATTTTCTTTATCTACATACTTTCCATAATCAGGAATAGCTAAATCTGTAAATTGTTCAACAAGCCTGTCCAATCCGTTTTTTAACTTTTTACCTTTCATACTCACACCATGGCCTGGTACCACTATTTTAGGATTTAGTTCTGCTAATTTTTGTACAGATTCAAATGCTGCTTTCCAGTCGGTTGTATAGTATCTAGGTGGACCATTCACTTCCGCTGTTTGCATCAGCACACGATAAAATGAATCCTGTCTTACAGTAATGAACGCATCCCCTGAAAACAATAGCCGATCATTCTCCCGATAAAAAGATACATGACCAGGTGTATGTCCTGGCGTATGTACCCATTTCCAATTTTCTAAATGAGGAACTTGATTGTCTTCAGGAAGGGCTTGCACAGCATTCCCTAGATCAATCGGCTCATTCGGATATAGGTTAGCCATTTTCGCTAGTAGACCACCTTCTACGCTAGTGTCCGGTTTTGGGTAGCTTTTTTCACCACGTAAGTAAGGGAGTTCTTTAGAATGTGCATAAATAGGGACATCCCACTCTTCCAATAACGCAGCTAATCCCCCTACATGATCAAAATGAGCATGCGTCAACAGAATTGCAGCTGGCTTACTACCTTTTCCAAATCGGTCTACAACAACCGATTTAATTTCTGAAGCTGCATGAGGTAATCCAGCATCGATAAGCACCCATTCCCCTTTTTCAGGATGACCTACAAAACTAATATTTACCATTTGGTCCGTATAATAGTATATATCGGCTTTCACCTGTACACCGCCTCCACTTGTAATGGAAGTCATCGGAATAAATTTATCATGTTCGCGTTGATGAAAATTCTGTTCCATGTGCTAACCTGCCTCCTCGCTTAGATGATTAGTCCTAGTATTTACAACACGAAAAAAAATAACCACATCATCTGATCTGGATTACAGGTCGCTATATATTTTGATAATCGAATCTTAAAGTTAAAGATGGCTTGCACTTTATAAGGTAGCTTCTTCCAATTAACAGCGAACGATCTTGAACAAAGGCGCAAGCGCCCGTTTAGCAACGTAGCGAGTGGAACGAATCAACGAAAGTTTTAGGAATCACGGTGAGGAACGAACCGATGATGACTTAGCTTAGGGCGATTTCGTGAAGTCGCCTAGTTGCTGGGCGCTGAAGCCGGACGGAGCCCGTTCGGTTGTTTGGTTACGTCATAGCATCAAATTTTATGCTTTCTTATCTTCTTAGAAAAATTTGGCTTGTCGCCAAGTCTTATAGCAAAAGCTTAAATGTACCAGCAAATCTCCATAAGAAAGCCTTCGTCTGGCTCATACGATCAACCTTAAAACTTTGTGCTTTCCTACAGTAAGGATATCGGCTACATTTTTGCTTAGCAGCATGAGATATGCGTTACAATTGTGAACTTCAGCGACTTTGTTGTGAACTTCGACCAACTTACTTGTGAACTTCAGCGACTTTCGTGTAAATTCAAGCGAAATTAATGTAAATTAAAGCGATTTTACATTTTCTTGTAGAATAATACGTTTTTTAGCAGTGAGATGCCTTCGTTTCGCTTATACTATAAATCAACTATAGACAAAAAAAGCTAGTTGCTGAGCAACTAGCTTTCATCTAGCAGAGAATTCCCCATAATCGATACGCGCCTTGTTTGTTGCAATGCTTCTAATGAAGTTACACCAATTCCAAACATAGCCATTTTTAATTCCAATTCTATTTGTTCCATCGTTGTTATGACTGCATCGGCTGATTCGGTTGCTGCCTGCAATAATTGACGTGCAAAACCGATCACATCTGCGCCAATAGTTATGGCTTTTGCAGCATCGACACCTGTTTTCATTCCTCCGCTTGCTACAAGAGGAGCTTTTGGAAGCTTATTTCTTACTGACACGATACAATCTTTTGTTGGCAGACCCCAGTTATTAAAAGCTTCAGCTGCCGCCTTGCGAAGTGGATCTTGCGAACGGAGCTTTTCAACTTGGCTCCATGATGTCCCACCAGCTCCTGCTACATCAATATACGCTATTCCAGCATTGTACAACTGTTCAGCCACGAAGCCATCAATGCCAAAGCCAACTTCCTTCGCACCAACTGGCACGGTTAATTTACTGCAAATTTCTTCTACTTTAGGCAATAAATCAGCAAAATTTAAGTCACCACCATCTTGTACAGCTTCTTGCAAACTATTAAAATGGAGAACAAGTGAATCAGCTTCCGTCATATCTACAATACGCTGGGCTTCTTCAGCGCCGTAACCATAATTCAATTGCACAGCACCTAAATTAGCAATTAAAGGTACTGTCGGAGCTTGCTGGCGTATTAAGAATGAAGCTTGGTGGGCATCACTTTCTAGTAAAGCTCGTGTTGAACCAAGGGCAACAGCCCATCCCTTTTCTTCAGCAGCTAACGCTAAGTTTTGATTGATCTTAGTAGCAAGCTCCGAACCACCAGTCATCGAACTTACCAAAAATGGCGCTTGTAACGATTTATTTAAAAAGGTTGTGTTGATTTGTATATCATCAAAATGAATCTCAGGAAGCGCATTATGTATAAATGAAATACCTTCTAACCCCGTCGATTTATTCACACCTTCTACATGCTCTGTTAAGCATAGCTGAATATGTTCGGTTTTTCTACGATTTATTCCCTCTTCCATGTTAAAAAACCTCCAATTTTACGACCCTGCATTCTATGATAACATAACTTAGATTCAAATCTTACTGTGACGATTTTTTAAAACTTATGCATGGTATAAAGCCATAAGGTTGAATTCCTTGTATAATATATAAGATGTTAAAAGACGAGATGAATTTGCTAAACTGTGAAATAGTCGAACTGAATTCATTTTCTGTTCCAAAAGGCAGTAATATGGATTAAAATTTTCTAGGTAGCAACCTCTCAGAAATGCAATTCGTCATTTTTTGCACCGTTTTTGAAGATTAGACATGTTTTAAACGGTAGCATTTTTAATTTATCGTTTCATAAAACAAGCACAAGTACATTTCATAACAAGCGTAAAAGCGAAAGGAATTCGTTAAAATGATGAAAGATAAAGCAAAAGAATTTGCTACTAAAGCACATGAAGGACAATGGAGAAAAGGTTCCAAGGCACCTTACATCACGCATCCTATTCGTGTTGCGAATATACTTGAAGAAGCTGGTTGCAGTGAGGAAGTTATCTGTGCAGGTTATTTACATGATGTTGTAGAAGACACAGCTACAACCATACAAGAAATCGCCATCCAATTTGGTAAACACATTACTTCTCTTGTCTGTGCAAATACCGAAAATAAAACCCTGCCTTGGGAAAAGCGAAAACAGCAAACGATTTACACATTAAAAACATTAAATATGGAAGTAAAGCAGTTAATTATAGCGGATAAATTAGACAATTTATTAAGTATCGAGGCAGATTTGCAATCCTTTGGAGAGGTTGTATGGGATCACTTCCATGCGCCTTTTGATAAGCAGAAATGGTATTATCAGTCGATAAAAGAAGTTATGTATCATGGCATTTCAACGAAAGAAGCACCTGCTTTTTTTAACTGTTATGAAAAGACCGTGTCACGTGTTTTTTAACGATCTTGGGACTTCAATCAATAGGGGTTTTCTCTCATCCCCCACTGATTGTTTACCTCAAGGGTATGACCTAGAGGCCTCTGTACGAATTGGGGGATTTAGATGCTGTTATCCCCCACTAAGACTTGATCAACTCGCATCTCCAATTCTTGAGAAGAGAATCTTACAGCACCTTATATTCGAGATAAAATCGAACGATGCCAAAAGCTTAAAACAGCTTTTGGCATACTCCTTAGCATAAATCTCTGTCTAATTGTATCCACGTTGTTTGTACGTGGCTTTCATATTTTTTGCTCGCTGTTTCCATTTGTTTTTCTCTTCCAACTGTGCCTTTTGATCCTGCTTTCTTTTTTCAAATGCTAATTCTCGCAACAATTTTTGATAACTATCAAAACGATCCTGTGAGAGCTCGCCTGAAGCAAGTGCTTCTTGAACACGACATCCCGGCTCTGTATCATGCTGACAATCACTAAAAAAACAGGCACTAGCAAAATCTTCTACATCTTCAAAGGCAGTATCTACTGCTGCTTCTCCGTCCCAAAGCTGTAATTCTCGCATTCCTGGAGTATCAATTAACAAAGCGCCGCTTTCTAACACGAACAATTCTCGATGAGTTGTGGTGTGTCGCCCTTTGCTATCATCCAAACGAACATCTTTCGTTTTCTGTACATTTCGCTCGGATAAAACATTGACTAAAGTCGATTTCCCTACACCAGAGGACCCTACTAAAGCGACAGTTTCGGCAGGTTTCAAGTAGGTATTTAAATCCTGAATCCCTTCTCCAGTAATATTGCTCACAACGATAATCGGTACGCCAATTGCTACTGTCTCTACCTGAGCAATTAACGCTGGTAACTGTTCTTCTTCGTACGCATCCTTTTTCGTTAACACGATGACTGGAGAAGCGCCACTTTCGTAAACAGCTACAATATATCGTTCTATGCGGCGTATATTGAGATCATCATTGAGTGAACTTACGATAAATATCGTATCTAAATTTGCTGCAACTAGCTGCGCCTCTGTTTTATCCCCAGCCGCTTGTCGAACAAGCTGGCTTTTTCTTGGCAAAACATGTTGAATAACGGCCTTTTTCTCTAGCTTCAGCTTTTCTACTGCTACCCAATCACCAACAGTAGGAAAATCAATTGCTCCATTTGCCGCATTCAAAAATTTACCACTAACGTGAGCCAAATACTCCATCTCTCCATCAGAAATGCGGTAACTATTTCTCTGCACCGTTATTACCCGGGCAATAATTGCTGGGTCAGTTTTTGTAAACAAAGTCTCATTCCAACCAAGTTTGGTTAAATTAATATTCAATTATTTTCCTCCTTCAAAAATGGAAGTTCCATCGTGTAAGAAAACAGCTTTTACGTAAAATACAATTTTCTCCCACTGAACATCTGTTGTTAAGGAGGAAAGCCAAAGTGTATATCTATCTATTCCGACCGTTCCTCCATTTTGTTTATGTTTGTTTTCTTATTGAATACATACATCAACATCAACTCCTTTCAAAATGGAACAACGCGTGTTGAACCTTAAGTATGTTATAACTGATTTTAACTTCATTTGTAAAGTGTTTTTAACCGTTTGTTTCACATTCAAATAGTAACTATCTCATGTAAAGTGAAACTCTTATCAGTATGGATTTCTTTTATCCCTCACAAATTGCTTCCTAGCCCAAGGGTAAACCTAAAGCTTGCGAATCGGAGGTTAAGGTCACTTAGACTTGTTCAGCTGGCATCTGCCAAATCTTACAGCACTTTTTATCGGAATTACAAGCGATTTTTATACAAAACGTACAGCGTGGCGGGCTTCCTTATCACCAAACCTTTCTAGCTGAAACTGTAACGATGCACACAAAAAGCTGCCTTTTACTTTTAAGCGTAACAGGCAGCTTTTGTTTTAGCGACTATTCATTTCGCTCGGCTTTGGTCCTTTTCGTTCGCCTCGGTCCAATTTAGAAATGGCATCCATTTCCTCTGATCCCAGTTCAAAATCAAAAACAGCGAAGTTTTCCTTTATTCGTGAAGGTGTTACCGATTTCGGTATAACAATATGGTTCGCTTGCAAGTGCCAACGCAACACGATTTGAGCAGGTGTTTTTTGATGCGCTTGGGCAATCCTTGTAATTTCTGCATTCTGCAGCACTGCGCCACCTTGCATAAGGGGACTCCAAGCTTCGACATAAATATGATGTTGATCACAAAAATGCTGTAACTCTTGTTGCTGCAAGTATGGATGACATTCAACTTGATTAACCGTTGGAACAACCTCACACTCATCCAACAACCGTTGTAAATGTTCCTTGTTAAAATTGCAAACACCGATCGCTTTCACACGACCATCTTGATACAATTTTTCCAATGCTTTATAAGTTTCAACATATTGATCAAATGCAGGTGTTGGCCAGTGGATTAAGTATAAATCTACGTAATCTAATCCAAGCTTATCAAGACTTTCCTCAAAAGCACGAAGCGTGTTTTCATAACCTTGATCACTATTCCAAACCTTTGTTGTAATAAACAATTCTTCTCTAGGCACAGAGGTATTAGCTAGTGCTCTTCCAACTCCACGCTCATTGTCATAAATTTTAGCTGTGTCGATGGACCGATATCCCACTTCGATTGCTTTTTCAACTGCTTTTGTTGCTTCTTCATCAGACACTTGCCATACACCAAAGCCAAGTTGTGGCATACGTAAACCATTGTTTAAGGTAATGTAATGCATTGATTAGCCCCTCTCTATTCCGATACTTTTATAGTATCACAATTAACAATTGCAACCAAAAAATTCCTAACTAATAGGCGACTTTAAATTGAAAGGGGCAATAGAAGCTAGCATGACACAAACTTTTTCACACGAAATTCAGGGACAGTACTTAGTGAATTACTTCGACCACTAAGATGCTTAAAGAAATCGAGGGAGCATTGTTTCTTAGGGGAATTTCGCTTTCGTTCCCCTAAATAAAAGAATGGTGGCTCCTCTTTATCTTGATTATTTTACGAACGAAGGGATATTTGACTTCATTATCGCATTATGCCTTCTTTATCCACTCAACTTTATATCACTTAGAAGTATATATTTTCTCAGGTAAATGTTTCGTTTAACGCCTCACCGAAACTATCCCCTCCAGTTGGTTGGAGAGGAATGTTTCTTTCGCAAGTACGTTAAATTCCGTTATGGAGCCAACGTTTTCGAGCATAGCTGTAATTTCCTTCAATTCTTTCCAGTTGCTTATTTTCTAATACATATGTGATTGGAAAAAGTCGATCCAAAAAGTAACGGTCATGGGATACAGCAATAATCGTACCATCGAACTGTTCTAATGCTTCTTCTAACATTTCTTTCGACTCTATATCCAAATGATTTGTCGGTTCATCTAAAATTAGGATATTATGATTTTGATACATTAATTGGGCAAGACGCAAACGTGTCTTTTCTCCTCCGCTTAAGTTTTCCGTCGTTTGAAATACCTTTGCGCCATAAAAAAGAAATTGAGCCAATATATTTCTCGCCTCTCCCTCCTCCATTGGAACATGGTCGCGGAATTCATCAATTACCGTGCGTTTCCCTTCCATCTCTAGCATATGCTGCGACAAATAGCCAATAGACAAACGACTACCTAATTGCCGTTCTCCTGCATCTGCTGCTATCTTCCCTAATATTATTTGCAATAGCATTGATTTACCCGTACCATTTTCACCAATAATTGCCACTCGCTCTTGAAAGCGTACATGCATATTCACGTGCTGAAAAAGCATTTTATCTTGCACACTTTTTGAAACACCTTCCAGCCGAATAACATCTTTTCCGCTGCGATCTTGCATTTTAAAATCGATTTGCATACGTTTATGCTCCAATATGGGGCGTTTTAACCGCGTCATTTTATCCAAGGCTTTTTGCATACTCTTTGCCCTGCGATGTAATCCATCATTTGGTGGATTCGCTTGATTTGCCCATTCTTTCAATCGTTTTATGGTTTCTTTCATTTTCTTTATTTTCTTTTGCTGATCTTGATATTGCTGAAATTCCTGTAACAGCCTTTCCTCTCGTTCTTTTACATAATTCGTATAATTCGTGGCAAAGGTAATTAATTCTCCTTGATCTAATTCCCAAACCTTTGTGACAGTGTCATCTAAAAAATAGCGATCATGGGAAACAATCATTACCGTTCCTGTGTAATTGCGAATAAAATCCGTTAACCATTCGATTGCTTGAATATCCAAATGATTGGTAGGCTCATCTAACAACAGTAAGTCTGGTGCTTGCAACAGTAATTGAGCTAAACCAACTTTTGTCCGTTCCCCACCACTCAAATGTTTCCAACACTTTGTTGCCAATTCTTCTATCTGCAAGCCGCTCATGACCCTCCGAATACGAGCGTCGATTTCATAACCACCACGTTCTTGAAAGCTTTCTTGCATATCTCCATACTTTTCAATCAGCTTCGTTAATTTTTCTACGTTTGCTTCTTTTGCCATCAAGCTTTCCAAACGTTCCATTTCAACTTTTAGCAAGTTTAAATCTGTAAACACTTCCGTTAGTAGCATTTCAACCATTGATTCCTGTTCCTTGATAGGATTTTGCAACAGCAAACCAACGGAACTATTTTTCTTCCAAGTTATTCTTCCTTTAGCAGGTTCGGTTTTTTTCGCAAGTAACTGCAATAAAGTCGATTTCCCTGTTCCATTTCTTCCAATTAAACCAATTCTGTCTCCTTCTTTCACTTCTGCAGTAATCTGTTCAAAAATTTGATTGGCCCCTATTATTTGGGTCACTTGTTGGATACTTACCGTTATCATTTTTTCTCTTCCTCCGCTCTAGAAGAGACAACTCTACCTATACGTTAGGAACAAGATTTCATTTTATTAGTAAGTGATTTTTTTAAGCGTATTCCCCTTGCATGAGAAGCCAGTAAGGTGGTGCATATGCAAATCACCATCCACTGATGTTTTCGTGTTCATTTAGGCAACGATAAATGAACTGCTCATGAATACCGTTTAGAAACAGGTTTTCTGACGTTTTTCTTATACGATACACCTTAAAACGCAATCCTTTCTTCTAGTTGAAGTATATACATGATAAACCTGTGATGAAAAAAATATAAGTCTCTCCCACTTAGATTAATTTCATTTTTTACAGTGGGGTATTACAACTTGATGTAGTTGATTAAAAACGTAGCTTATCACCAATTCTTCATAGAGAACGAATGCTTTAGAAAAACTTGGCTTGTCGCCAAGTCTTTTGGCGAAAACCTTGTTTTTCTTATACTATAAACCAAGAAAATCTTATACTTTCCTATAGTGTAAAAAATTCATAGCAAAAAGACGTAAGTAGAGTTTTCTCCTTACGCCGTTTCATAAATCCACAAATAAGCATCGCACTTTAGTAAGTACGATTGTGCACACTCGTCACACTTATTTCCGTCCGGTTAGGTAGATGTCTCTCACTGATTTTTTCCATTATTTTGAATTCGCAATGGACACACGTATCCCGTTGCTTAGATTATTGGAAAAAATTGCATAACGAATAGCAAGATATGCTTTCATTTTCGTTATACCACCAGTTTGATTCATCTACCTCACCTCCCTGTTATAATTGTTTTAAGTTTATCCGACCGTACTTTCTTTGTCAATCCCCTATATTTTCATTACTTGGAATTGGTTCTGTAAGACTGGCCAATTTTGGGCAAACGGGATCCCTAACACCCAAAACATAGCGCCTCTTAAATCGTAATTAGCTATTCGTTCGTATTTCGCCTTTATGCTGCGAGCATCTTCAAACCAAACCTCATGCCTCTGCCCATTGTCATCTGTATAAAGAAAATTTGGCGCTTGATAAATTTCATCATATTGAATAGCTTCTTTATAAGTGAAAGCTAAATCGACAGCTTCCTGTGTGTTAATTGTTCTAGCACGGGTTCCTTCTTGCCAAGGTATCTTCCAATCTCTTCCGTATAAAGGGATTCCCATCATTATTTTTTCTTTTGGTATGACAGTAACTGCATAATCCAATACTTTTTCGACTTCATTAATAGGCGCAATGGCCAGTGGCCTGCCTCCCGCCCATCCCCATTCATACGTCATCAAATTAATAAAATCGACTACTTTTCCTTGTGCTTCATAATCATGTGCTTCATATAGTAATCCCTGTTGGTCACTACTCGTTTTTGGTGCCACTGCTGTTGTTACCAGATATCCTTGAGGATGCAAACGACGAACCATTCGTTTTAAAAATTCCGTATACCGATCTCGGTCTTCCGGATATACATATTCAAAATTAATATTTATGCCTCTATATCCCTTATCATTCATAATAGTTAACGCGTTTGTAATTACTTTATCCTGTAACTGGACATCTCGTAAAATAGCTGCTGCTGTATCTGAATCAAATTCCCCTGCTTTAATATTACTTAATACAAGTAATGGTGCTACATTCATTTCCTTTGCCGCTTCTAAAATGCGTTCATCAGGTAAAGAAGTTAAACTTCCATCTGGATTTACTTGATATGAAAATGGGTTTACATATGTCAGCAATCGACCATTCATTAACATATCTTGCTTTCCTTGCTGGTCTAATTGGATAGTATAGGCACATACTTGTTTTTTAGGCTTTGCTGGAAAAGGAATTCGTATAATAGTACCTGGATAGATGATAGATGGTTGAACAAGGAAATTCACCTGCAAAATTTCTGCTGTTGTTACACCAAATCTGTGTGCAAGCTGCCAAATAGAGTCGCCAGGCTCAACAAGGTAGAGAAAATAAGGCAAGGATAACAATTGCCCCTCATATATAATAGAAGTTTCTGTAAGGTTGTTAACAGCTGCCAGATCAGCTAATGCAACATGGTAATTCTTTGCAATCTGAGCTAATGTATCCCCTGTTTGTACAACGTATTCTTTTGTTGGATTTGGTATGACCAAGCTTTGTCCAACGACGAGCTTATCTGCATCTGGTAATTGATTAAGTGTACGTATTTGTTGTACATTTAATCCATAGCGTTGCGCTATTTTCCAAAGTGTATCTCCTTGATTTACCACATATACTCCCATACATCATCTCTCCATTTATTTGCTCTTCCTATAGCCTATTCCATCCATGTTTGTCCTGTTCGTAAACTCTGACCAATTACAGCCCTTGCGAATTACTGCTGCTATAAGAATTAAGTTAAAGCGCATTCATGACGGCTTCTTTTAGGCAGTTTATCGGAGTTAATAATTTTATATATTTTGTAAACGAACCGTATAGCATCCTTCATCTTAGTCATATTGTTAAGCTGTCCCATTTTGATAAGCATTCAACGTCAGTTCTAACGCTTTTCCGTAAGGTGTTCTCGGCAATGCGCCTACTCTTTCTTCATACTTTTCTCCATTTAATATTACAGGGTGTTGATTTTAAAAACATTCGTATTGAACATATTCGACGCAAAAAAGCCTGATCTAACAAGGAGACCAAACAATTTTTCCATTTTCTTCTTTATGATTAATACTTACGTCAAAATAGTGCTTGGCGTAAAAATGTTTCAACCGCTCCACATGATCAAAGTCGCGTTTAACGATATCACCAGTAATATAATGTTTATTTTCATCATAAGCAAGCTCTTTTAAATGGTTCATTAATACAGAACCGTAGCCTTTATTTTCTTCCCCTTTAATATCAGTAATGTGAAGGGTATTTTCTAGTTTATATTCAGCTTCAATAGCTGAATCCCATTTCCCGAGAAATGGCTTTGTGCATTCATGAAGCATCATTTGAATCGAATTTGCTTTTCGAATTGCATAGATGATGACCCAGTTAGCCTCTTTTGTTTGATCAATACTAACAATATATGCTTGTTTGGCAATTTCTTTTACATTTTGTTGCATACGAAAGACTTGTACTTCCAATGTATTTAGTTCTTCCTCTAATTCTTGCTTACTTTTTTCGCTTGCTATAAAAGCAGAAACTTGCATTCTATCACCTACATTCTTTTAATTACGCACACAATTTGACATTTTACATGAGAATGGCTTTTTAACGCAAATGGTAGCATTGTTTGTTAGTTATTTAAGTAGCGAGAAGTTCTCCACTAACTTTGTTTCAATAATTTATAAGGGCCATTTTAATGCAAATCGCACAGCTTAGCTTGAACCTTTTTACTAACCTATTGTAAAAAAATTTGCACTAATAGCTTTAATTCTATTCGAATTTAGTCGATATCTTAAAAAAGGTAGCATTATTTATAATGATAGAAATATTCTTTTCATCTTTTCAAAAGAACATCGTGAAATTTCTTATATTTTGTAATTCATACTGCACCAAGACTTTTTACAGGTTACTAATCATATGAAGCAAAACTAAGAATTTGACAATAAGTCTTAATTCTTTGAACAAAGGAGCGAGGTATTCGTTTATTATTGTAACGAATCAAATGAGTCAACGGGGCTAAAGGAATCATGCTAAAACAGGGGGGGATTCTATGAAAAACAAAAAAGTCCATACAAAGGAAAAAAAGCAAAAGAACTGGAGAAAAAAAGTCGTTTTTGCTTGGGGAAATCTACGCATTCATAAAAAATATTTATCGGTTTTCTTTTTAACAATTGCTTTAATGCTTACTTCTTCTATCATTGTATATGTGCAGTTAAAAGGAGGACAACAAGATATTCATAGAGTGAATGAACTACAGGAACAAACAGACCAAATTTCCCAATTAGCAATCATTATTCAGGCGAAAGATGTACAATCCGCCGACTATTTAATTACTGGGAATGATAAATATTTTACTAATTTCGAAGCCTATCAAAAGGAATTCGAGCAAGTTGCCCAACAATTAAATAAAACGATGGATGATAAAAGTCAGAAAGCTATTCTTAACGATATTGTCGATAAAAACGAGTCCATCGATAAAGCATTTATGGAGCGGATGGTAACCTCTGTCGAAGAAGGAAGAGAACAATTCGCTAACACTATTCGTCACTATTCGGGAGGATTGCGAGAAGACACACTGACACTTGTCAATAATCTTCTCGATCAAACGCAACAACAACAAGCTAGAGCCATTGCTGAAACAGAAAACAGCTCAAACAGGAGTGTATACATACTAGCATTCTCCAATCTATTATCGCTAGCTATCGGTATACCACTAATGATTATGATTAGCCGTGGCATTACTTCCAGATTGCAAAGCATTGTTCACACTACAAAAGATATAGCAAATGGAAATTTGCATATACAACAGGAAGAGACTAAATCGAAGGATGAAATTGGACAACTAGCTCAAGCTGTACATAGGATGCGAGATCGAATACGAACAATTATTCAGAGCGTCCAAAGCGTTTCTTCCTCTGTATCTGCACAAAGTGAGCAATTAACGAAATCAGCTAGTGAAGTGAAAGAAAGTAACCATCAAATCGCTACAACGATGGAAGAATTAGCTAGCGGTACAGAAATGCAAGCAACAGGCGCAAGTGAACTATCTGACAATATGAATCACTTCGTTGATAATGTACACATTTCTGAACAAAGAGGAAGCGAAGTAATGACAGATGCTAGCGAAGTGCGAAAATGGACGACAGAAAGTTCTACCTTCATGCAACAATCTGTCCAGCAAATGAACCAGATTGACACCATTGTAGAAGAAGCAGTAACGCAAGTAAAAGGCTTGGATAATCAGTCAAGTCAAATATCCAAACTTGTGAAAGTCATACGAGATATTGCAGAACAGACGAATTTGCTCTCGTTAAATGCCGCCATTGAAGCTGCAAGAGCTGGTGAACATGGTAGAGGTTTTGCCGTAGTAGCAGATGAAGTTCGAAAGCTTTCAGAACAAGTTGCGCAATCTGTCGGTGAAATTACTACCATCGTGCAGCGGATTCAATCGGAGACAAGCGACGTCGTTTCTTCTTTAAATCGAGGTTATGATGAAGTAAAAAACGGAAAGCAACAGATTGAAGATACAGGAGCTAACTTCCAACAAATGAATAATGCGATAACGGGTATGATTGAAAAAATGCAAGCTATTACCATGAAACTAAAAGAGAATACAGAAACAAGTAAAGATATGGAGCAACTCGTTAAAGAAATGGCTTCTATCTCACAGGAATCAGCAGCTGGAGTAGAAGAAGTTGCTGCTTCTACCGAAGAGACAACTGGTACTATGGAGCAAGTTTCGCACAATATTGAAGAATTAGCAGAATTAGCTAGAGACCTTCATAAACAAGTGAATGTCTTTAAGCTTTGAAACTGGAGAACAAAACAAATCGTTATACCTACAAACTTTATAATATATCATTTTCTATTCCATTCTATAGTCGCATGTAGCTCTGAGAAAAAAACCATTGCTTATTCGTCTATGTAAATTTAAGAAGTTTTAATGATAGCTTATTTATTCGATGAAGTGTTGCTTTAAAAAGCATATCATATATATTGTTTACTTATTTGCTAGTTGCCTTATCTCTAGAGAGTGTAAAATATTTTGTGTAAATAGAAATACCAATTAAACAAGTTCATAGAAAAAGGAAGACCCTTTTTGTAGAATAAAGTTAGCACACAAAATTCACAGAAAAGAGGTCTTCCCTATGAACCATCTTACTACAGATTTAATTGAAGCACTAGCAAAAAAACAAGATATTGAAGAAGTTTTTCGCCGTCATCTAGAAGAAGCTATTAACCAATTACTAAAGCATGAATTAACTGTATTTCTGGATTACGAACCGTATGAACGCAAGGGAGTTCATTCAGGTAACTCTCGTAATGGGTTTTATGACCGTACTTTTAAGACGGAGTACGGTGAGCTACAACTTCGTATACCAAGGGATAGGAACGGAGAATTTCAACAACAAACAGTGGCTCCATATAAGCGTTCTAATGACACGCTGGAACAGTTTGTTATTCACCTTTATGAAAAGGGAATCACAACAGATGAAATCGCACATCTAATCGAACGAATGTACGGACATCATTACACCAAACAGACCGTATCTAACTTAACAAAATTGGTAGCAGAAGATGTACAAGCATTTCATGAACGTAAATTAGAAAACCGTTACGCATGCATTTACTTAGATGCTACTCAAATCCCTATCCGTCGTAACACGGTAGAGAAAGAGTCTGTATATATTGCAATTGGGATCACGGAAGACGGCATAAAAGAAGTATTAGACTTTACTATTGCACCAACAGAATCCGCACACGTATGGGAAGAATTGATGCAGGAACTATATCAGCGTGGTGTTGCAGACGTTCTGCTCTTCATCTCAGACGGTCTAACTGGCATGACAGATGCTATTCACCGTGTCTATCCTAAAGCAAAGCATCAGGTGTGCTGTGTCCATGTTGCCCGCAATATTGCTAAGAAGGTTCGTGTCAAAGACCGTGCAGAGATACTTAGTGACTTTAAAACGGTTTATCATGCCATAGACAAAAAAGAAGCCCTACAAGCGTTAGAACAGTTTCAAAGCAAATGGGAAAAGACATATCCACGTGTCATTGACGCAGTTGTAAAAAATGAACAATTATTAACATTTTATGAGTTCCCTGCCTCTATTCGACGGAGTATCTATTCGACAAATTTAATTGAAGCCTTCAATAAAGAAATAAAGAGATACGTCAAACGAAAAGAGCAGTTTCCAAACAAGGAGGCTTTAGAACGTTTTCTTGTCACGCGATTTCTAGAGTATAATCATAAATTCAGCATGCGCTGCCATCGAGGCTTTGATCAGGCAAAATCTGAATTAGTTGCCTTGTTCGAATCTCTGGAAAATGGGACTTAGAACCCGCCATCCTTGACCTTGTTTACGGTCGTGGTGTATATCTACTGGCGGGTGCAGAAAATATAGCCACATAAGGCTCCACCCGCTTTTTTATGGTACCACGACCGTACTCTTCTATACTCTCGCTGGCAGGGTCCCCTATGCCCAACACAGCGAATCACAAAGAAGAGGCACAAGGTCAAGGACAAGCAGCTAACGCTGTGGCTATAGAGATTTCCTGATTATTTATTCAGAGTTAACATCTACAAAAGGGGATTTACACAAAATTATTGACACACCCTATCTCTACTTTATATTTTATCTATTTAAAAGCAGAGGTAAGGCATAGCACTTTATATGTTTACGAGTTTTTGATCGACACAAGCATTTTCTATTTCTTTTATCCATTTAGATATGAAGTCCTTTTTCATACAATTTATGTGACCTAAAATAAATGAACAAAACCGCACCTTATTTTATCTGATAATTATTTACTTTCCGATAAAAAGATGATAAGATCTACTTGAAAACAAATATTTAAGAGGAGAAAATTAAATTGAAAGGAAAATTCAAATCGTTAGCAATTGGTACAACCTTAGCAACAGCACTAGTATTAGGGCTTTCATCACCAGCACATGCACAAGTAAATGCATCTCCGCAAGTACAATCAACTTCTCCAACAAGTGACGTTACACCTTTTGCGTACCCTACAAAAATAGGTATGAAAGCTCCATCAACTATTTACGGCATGAACGCTACAACAACCATTCGCTTAAGCTTCTCCGGGGATAGAGCAGGAGGAAAATATAGGTATTACCTAAATGCAGGGAATGGAAATAAAAGGAATGGCTCTACAGCTGCAACAACTGTCGCTTTTCCTGAGAGTTATTATCTAGGATCGAAAGATTATGCTGTTTATTCCCTCTTTGCATCCGTTACTGGTTATAGCCATGATAGTACAAGCCGTACCATGAGACATTATCGCTAAACACACCCGAAAAACGGAAGGAAGCAGCAACTGGTTATCCGTTGCTGCTTATTCGCATAGGAGTTGATAGATTTGATCGCAATAGAAAACGTCTGTGTATCCTATACTCATCTGGAAACAGCTATTTTACAAAATGTTCATTTACATATTTCATCTGGTGAATGGGTGTCGGTTGTTGGGCCTTCTGGCTCTGGGAAGACATCTTTGTTAAAAGTTATCGCTGGTTCATTAAAAAATATGGAAGGGCATGTCACTATAAACGATACCCCCATTTATACGTTGCCGACCAATGAACGACATGCTTTTTTACGTAATAAAGTAGCTACAGTATACCAACAATTTCGCTTATTACCACAATTTTCCGTCTTAGAAAATGTCATGTTGCCATTATTACCATATCAAAAACGAAAACATCTTAAAGATAAGGCAATACAGTTAATTGACGAAATCGGGTTACACCACCGGATAACCCATTTTCCCCATCAGTTATCTGGGGGTGAACAGCAACGGGTTGCTTTTGCGAGAGCACTGTTGTCAGAACCGACTATACTACTATGCGATGAACCAACAGGCAATTTGGACAGCGCAAATCGGGATATTATTATACAGTTATTAAAACAAATCCATGCCAAAGGAAAAACAATTATACTAGCTACGCATGACCCGATTGTTGCCGAACAAGCAGATCGTACTATAACCATTCAAGACGGAGTAATCCATGAAGGGGAAGTTGTGGAATGATTCGTTTAAGCTGGCAATCCCTTAAAAATAAAACTCGCTCAAGCTTCTTACTGTTCGGTTCCTTACTAGCTATTTTCGTTGCCGGTCCAATTAGTATTGCTACTTTATTCGATATACAAACTGAAGTGAAGGGGAATATTGAAAGTCATGCAAGAGGAACATATGATATTCTCGTCCGTCCTAAAGATGCACAAACTGAAGTCGAGAAAGAAATTGGCAAAGTAGAAGAAAATTACTTAAACTATGGAGATGGTGGCATTACGCTACAACAGTGGGAGCAAATGAAGGATTTGGAAGAGGTAGAAATCGCAGCCCCTGTTGCATCCTTAGGCTATTTTACGGGTGATAATAAAACATTTTCCTTCGAATTTCCCACCTCTAGCAGTTATCTGGAGCTTTATTTTAAAACTTCAGATGGCATTAATGATTATCGGATAACGCAAGGAAGTAGTTACTATTACATGTTAAAACAAAACGGGTATTACACGGATGACTTTGACTTTATACGCAAGCCAGGAGCGGAATCTATTTATGAAGGAATGCGACCGGAATTCACCCTTCCATATACTTATTATCTGACTGTGGGCGTGGATAGAGAGCAGGAAGAAAAATTAACTGACTTGGACTTATCGGCGATGGATAACTCCATTACACAAGAATACGAACAACTTATCGCACACGATAACGCAGATACACATATACCCTTAATTTACTTAGAAAATGCCTTTACACCTTTAACTGCTCATGTAACAAAAGCTACACTAGATTGGAGTAGTGCACAAACTATTCAGCTAAAGAAAGAACTAGGTCTACCAGAAGGCCAAGCGTTCTTTTTTTCCGATCAATACGACCATTTATCAAAAAGAATGCAAGAGGTAGCCTATACGGATAAAGAAGAATTTGAAATTGATTTATCAAACCACATACTACCTTTTTATTATAAGCCTTTTAAATATCATTATGATGGAACATTTAGCGAATCTTTCAATTATCTTTCTGGACTAAGTGAAACTCCTCTATTTTATCGCACACATCCTATCGACTATACGATCCTTGAGCAAGACGCTTTAAAAGTCGTGCAAGTCGGTAAACATACAGGAGTACCAACTTATCGAGAGATAGAAAAAGTAGGGAAGTCAACAAGGCTAGAGGCTACCGATCCTCCCTTTAGATTAGTTCCAGTCGGCACTTTTACAACAAAAGAATTCCAGCAAACTTTAGCTGCAAGCCCATTAGGAATGTATCAACAATCGCCAACAACAACATTACATGAGGGCAAAAACGTACGTGAAACAATTACTCCTGGTAGTTTTATTAGCTCTCCGGCGTACGGAATAATTGATTTAGAAGATGCCGCCTATATAAAAGGAGATAGCCCTATTGATGCTATACGTGTGAAGGTAAGTGATATTTCTGCTTATAACCAAGCAGCAATTGATAAAATCCGTCGAACGGTTGGTCACATATCTGAAATTGGTGATTTCCATATAACAGTTGTGGCTGGCGCTTCTCATTCACCTGTTACATTGGATGTTGAAGGGATTGGAAAAGTAGAGCAAATGTGGACAACACTAGGTGCCGCAACCACGATTGCAGAAGGTTGGAATACGACGAATATACTTATCGCCAGTATGTTTTCCATGATTAGCATTCTCTATATTATGAATCATTTTTCATTTCGCAATCGAACACAATTAGAAGAGCGTCAACTATTATACGACATAGGTTGGACAAAAAAAGCTATTCAACGTTTTCATCTATCAGAAAGTGGATTAGTGGTTAGTCTTGCATGTTTATTCGGCGGTATTATTCTACTTATTTGTTACTTCCTTCAGTTTATACAACCAGTCGCTTGGGTTGCCTTTAGTCTCTTTGTCCTCTGCACCTTCATCATCATGTTAGGCTGTAGCAAACGATTTAAAAAACAAAAACATCGTACTTGGAATAGCAATAAACTCAAGCGCGTATGGATGCGAAACTTGGCTTTTTATAAAAATCTGATTTCACTTAGCTTTTTACAATTGGTATTTGTCACATTACTCGTCAACTTTGTCCCGTCTGTGTTATACGTAACAAATCAAACGACTGGTGAAACACATTTAGGAACTTATATTAATGAACTTGTCTTCTTGCTCATGATGATTATTTTAGGAGCCACGTTTTACGTTGCATTAACAACAATTATGGAAAGCATTTCTTCTACTCTACTACTTCGAAGAGATGAAATCATTACATTACGTGATATAGGCTGGCGAAGCAAAGATGTCCGCCTCACCATTATGAAAGAATCTTTAGCATGGATGCTACCAGCATTTATGCTAGGTATGACATGTAGCATCACATTATTATTCGTTCTATTTACACCTTCTATAAATGTTGTATATATATCCCCCCTTATTACATCAGGTTGCTTTAGTTTAATAAGTGTAGGAGTCGCTTATGTAATTGTAAAACAAACATTAAAACAAATTGCCACTTCATAAGATAAGATTTTCATTCATTGTAGATCGTCTTTCCACCCCCGTCATGTTTGACGGGGGGTGGTTGTATGCGCTTGAAGAGGCAAGCTATCTGATATACAAAAGGCTTCCAGCGCGGGGGAGCGATTTTGCGACGTACGTGAGCGAATTTCCGCGCGAGATGAGCGATTTTGCGACGTGCGCGAGCGAGTTTCCCGCGGGGAGAGCGATTTTGCGACGTACGTGAGCGAGTTCCCGCGCGCGAGGAGCGATTTCACCACGAACGTGAGCGAGTTTCAGTGCGAGATGAGCGATTTTGCGACGAGTACGAGCGGTTTACGGGCGAATTCTCCCGCCCGTGTTCAGCGAGCTATAGACAAAAAGCAGTCTTTCGTATGGTCATTGACCATGCCTGTCGCTTGCATAAAAGCGTAACAAATGGTTGGCCCAACGAATTGGAAACCGCGTCGTTTTAGATCTTTGCTCATTTGTTCGGATTCTGTCGTATATGCGGGCACTTGTTCATGCGTTTCCCAGTGATTAACAATTTGTTCCCCGCCGACAAAGGACCATATATAGGAGGAGAAGTCTCCCAACTCCTGCTCTACTTGCAAAAAGGACTGCGCATTCTTAATGAAAGCATTTATCTTTCTCCGGTTACGAATAATTCCTTTATCTTGGAGGAGCGCTTCTATTTTCTGATTGCTATATTTACTTATTTTTAACGGATCGAAATCATCAAAAGCTTGGCAATAATTTTCTCTACGCTTTAATATTGTAATCCAGCTTAATCCTGCTTGTGCCCCTTCCAAGCAAAGCATTTCAAATAATTTTTGGGCGTCATACTGCGGGACGCCCCATTCATGATCATGATAAGTAATATAGACAGGATCATCTGTGACCCATTGACATCTTTGTTTTGTCATGCATCTTCACCAATTGCGACTTCATTTTCATCATAAGAAATCCAATCACTAAAGCTACCAGGGTATAATTTCACATTTTCATAGCCAAGTGATTTTAAGGCTAAAATATTGGGACAAGCCGATATACCAGAACCGCAGGAAACAATGATTTCTTCATTTTTCTGAAAGGAAGCAAATTGTTTTTCTAGTACCTCCTTCTTTTTCCATGAGCCATTTTCATCCAGCACCTTTTTCCAGAAATAGTTCTTGGCACCAGGGATATGGCCCGCTCGAGCATACATCGGTTCATCATCTCCTAAATAACGTTCTCTTGCACGTGAATCAATTAAAACAGCTTCGTTTCGAGTTACTTTTTCTTTTACTTCTTCCATATTAGCAATTTGATTGTCTCTTAATTGCAAGTGAAATACTTTTGGCGTTAGTGTTGGTACTTCGGTAGTTGTTTCATTGCCTGTTTTTTTCCAGCCACTATAGCCCCCGTCAAGAACATACACTTTGTCATGCCCCATATAATGGAATAACCACCATGCTCTAGCAGCAAACATATCATTATCTGCATCGTATATCACAACGGTTGTATCGTGATCAACACCTAACTTTCCTACTTTTCCTGCAAGCATTGTAAGGTCAGGAAGCGGATGGTTTCCACCATGTTTTCCTTTTTTTCCAGACAAATCTTTTTCTATATCCATAAAAACAGCGCCTGGGATATGATCTTGTAAATATGCTTTTCTGCCTGCATCAGGATCCGTTAACTGAAAACGCACATCGATAATTACTGTATTGTTTAAATGATTATGTAGCCGATTCTTTAAACGGTCTACGCTAATAAGATAGCCCATTTTCTTCCCTCCAATAATTTTATAGCCATTCGTAATCCGTATTTGTTACCCTTATTTTATACGATAAGCTTCCTTATGCCTACCCCTAACTTAGAGACTCGAACTATTTAAGTTAGAAAATTAGTGTAATTAAGTTATAATAGAAAGCATACTATTCATGTTTACATGATGAGGTACATACTTTTTACTTTGACAGGAGTTGACTTTCATGAAAAAAGAAATAATGGAAAGGTTTATTACGTATGCAAAGATGGATACGCAATCCGACGCAAGCAATGAAGCTACACCTTCTACACCTGGACAGTTTGATTTAGCGAATCTTTTAGTACAAGAGCTTCAGGAAATAGGAATGACAGACGTTGCCGTTGATGACTTTGGCTATGTGATGGCAACACTTCCAGCAAACACGGATGGTGATATACCGACCATCGGATTTTTAGCACATGTGGATACAGCAACAGACTTCACTGGAAAAAATGTTCAACCACAAATCACGGAGAATTACGACGGGAAAGATATTGTATTGAACAAGGAAGAAAATATTATATTATCGACTACTGATTTTCCAGAGCTTTCGCAATACAAAGGTCATACAGTAATCACTACAGATGGAACAACTTTACTTGGCGCTGATAACAAAGCGGGGATTGCTGAAATTATGACTGCGATGCATTATCTCATCACACATCCAGAAATCAAGCACGGGAAAATCCGCGTTGCTTTTACGCCCGATGAAGAGATCGGCCGTGGACCACATAAATTCGATGTGGAACGTTTCGATGCTACATATGCCTATACCGTCGATGGTGGGCCTTTAGGAGAGTTGCAATACGAAAGCTTTAACGCAGCTCAAGCAAGAGTAACCTTTAAAGGAAATAGTGTACATCCAGGAACAGCCAAAGATAAAATGGTGAACGCTGGGAAAATGGCAGCAACCTTTATAAATGAAATTCCAAACGAAGAAGCGCCGGAATATACAGAAGGGTACGAAGGATTTTATCACTTAAGCAATATTACTGGTGATGTGGAAAATGCAGAACTTATCTACATTATCCGAGATTTTGATAAAGCGAAGTTTCAAGAGAAAAAAGTTTTATTGCAAAAAATCACAGAGAAATTTCAGACCAAATATGGAACGGAAGCTGTTAGCCTTGAATTGCGCGATCAGTATTATAATATGCGCGAAAAAATTGAACCGGTGAAAGAAATTGTCGACATTGCTTATGATGCAATGAAAAGCTTAGATATCGAACCAATCGTAAAACCGATTCGTGGTGGTACAGATGGTTCGCAATTATCCTACATGGGACTGCCAACACCGAACATTTTTACTGGTGGAGAAAATTTTCATGGTAAATTCGAATACGTCTCGGTAGATAATATGATGAAAGCCTCAAAAACAATCATTGAAATCTGCAAGCTATTTGCCCGACGCTATTAATTAGAAAAACTGACTTATCGCCAAGTCTTATGGCGAAAGGCATAGTTTTCTTATACTATATACCTTTAAGCTTTTATACTTTCCTATAGTGGAACAAAGGCGCAAGCGCCCGGTTAGCAACGTAGCGACTGGAGCGAATTAACTAAAGTTTTAGGAATCATGGTGAGGCACAAACCAATGATGACTTAGCTTAGGGTGATTCGTGAAGTCGCCTATTTGCTGGGAGATGGAGCCAGACGTGGCTTATTCGGTTATTTCGTTATACACAAGCACCTCACCTTTTACTATCGTAAAAGAATGCAGTCGTATTTCTTATAGTATAAACCTTAAAAATTTATGCTTTCATAATAGTGTACAAAAGTGCCAAGGAAGAGCGTCTCCCCAACAAAGTTAGAGATGACAATCAAACAGTTGGCACTTTTTTATATGGATCTCCATCGTAAGAAGGCCCCCACAATAACTTATGAACTTCGCGAAAATTTGCGAACTTCAAGTAACTCTCTTATGAACTTCAGAGAATTTCCTTAAACGTACTTTAAAATGGTTTCGTAATCATCAAAATAATAATGATCATAAACAACAGACTTTCGATTCTTTCATAGAAAAATAGCTTTCT
This sequence comes from Virgibacillus dokdonensis, assembly GCF_900166595.1. Classification (NCBI taxonomy): domain Bacteria; kingdom Bacillati; phylum Bacillota; class Bacilli; order Caryophanales; family Bacillaceae; genus Virgibacillus; species Virgibacillus dokdonensis. The sequence goes on from NZ_LT745763.1 coordinate 3,361,446, forward strand.
GGATAATCGAAAGTAGTCATCAGGGATCGTACTATCCGGATGCGTCTGTAATAGTTTTTTGATTGGTTTGGAACGCGGCGACAGCACGAGTGGGCCAAATGCCAAAGCAAGCAAAAATAAAAGCAAACTGCCTATAAACCAACCTTGTGCAAATAAATAGGGGCGAAGTACTCCCATGATTAGCCCCGTTATCAATAGTAATGTACCACCAATCATGACACAGCCGTGTAATTTGTTTCGTATTTTATAACCATATTGCAATTCTGTCATCGTAGTTGCTGTTTTCACTGGCAAAATCATGAAGAAACCTGGACCCATACCAATAATTGCAGCAATGATGTGTATGAACACCATGAGGTCATAAAACTCCATGTTATCTATCCCTTCTAATCTCCTACATAATAACGCAAAATTCTATCAACATTTGATCCGTACACTTCTCCAAATAAGTTTAGATGAACTAATAAATAGAATAATTGGTATAACGGCTTACAATCTTTGTAATAATCCGCTAATGGAAAAGTGGCTTTATAGGCTTCATAAAAGCTTGTAGAAAAGCCACTGAATACTTCAGTAAAAGCTATATCAAAATGTCTATCCCCAAATAAAAAGGATGGATCAATGAAATAAGGGATTCCATGTTCTCCAACTATCCAATTACCTCCCCATAAATCACCGTGTAAATAGGCTGGAGAAATGTTATTAGGAATCCAGCGGTCTAATCGCACTAGTAACCTCTCTAGCTTCTCTCGTCGTTGCGCATGGATAACATTCCGTTTGATCCCAATCTGTAATTGTGTTTTCAGACGGCAGTCACGATAATAGGAAAGCCAACTATCATACCAGCTGTTTGGCTGTTGTAATGTACCAATAAATGTTGCTTCCGAATAGCCATGCTGCTCTCCACTGGTTTGGTGCATGGCAGCTAATCGCTCACCAAGTAGCTTGTCCGTATGTTCGGTTCTATGTCCATTTACCCATTCCAATAGCAAAAATGACTCACCTTCTTGATCCGAATAACCGATAACATCTGGAACATCCATCGTATTTGTAGACTTTATCAGTGCTAGACCTTTCGCTTCTAATGCAAAAAAACGAGCAGGTGAAGCTTCATTTAACTTCATAAAAAAACGTTGCGCATCTGTTTCTACTAGATAGGCGTCGTTGATGGAGCCACCAGACACTTTTTTCACCCGCGTTACATTCCCTTTAACACCTGATTGCTTTAACAGCTTCTGGAATTGCGGCTTCATATACGATATACTCCTTTCTTTTCGTTTAATTTTCCACAAGTTTATTCATAAGATATTTTCATATCGCCTGGTTGAATCCAGCCTTTTTTCCGAAGTAAAGTGACAATAAGCAAACTAATTATAGCCGGGATCATGATATGTAACATGAGCATACTCCAAAGAAGAGGCATGGAAAAGCCCATCGATTCGATTGTCATAATTTGTCCAACGAAGCCGCTTGTCCCCATACCAGCTCCAGAAGGATTATTCGTTAGCTCTAGCCATACAGTAGCAAGCGGCGCAACAACAGCTCCTGCTATTGTCGGTGGTAATAAAATAATTGGTTTTTTTACAATATTAGCGACTTGTAACATCGACGTTCCAATACCTTGCGCAATAAAGCCACCAAATCCATTATCCCGATAACTAGCCACCGCAAAACCAATCATTTGTGCGGAGCAGCCTACCGTAGCGGCACCTGCAGCTAGCCCATCCAAAGATAGCATAATAGCAATAGCCGCAGATGAAATCGGCGCTGTTAATGCTATTCCCATCAATACAGCTACTAAAATTCCCATGATAAATGGTTGCTGTTCTGTTGACCAGTTAATCATTTCGCCAAAGCCTTCCATCAAACTACTTATCCCAGGACCGATAAATTTACCCGTTGTAAAACCTACTACAATCGTTACTAATGGCGTAACAATGATATCCACACGTGTTTCTTGATATACTAATTTGCCAAGTTCTGTAGCGAATACCGCACTAATGTAACTTCCAGCTGGCCCACCTAGTTCTGCACCAAATGCACCAGCAAATAAAGCTGAAAATAGTACAAGTGGTGGGGCCTTTAACCCGTAAGCAATGGCGACACCGATAGCACCACCCATAATTTTTGTGTCCATTGCAAAACTTCCCATTTCCACAAAAACTTCCGCCAATGAAGGAGAAAACATGATGATGATCTGTTCACCAGCTGTCTTAATAATAAGTCCAATAATCAAGGATGAGAGTAAACCTAACGCCATGTAACTTAAAGCGGTGATAAAATAAGCTTTCCCTGTAATATGGACACCTTTACGTTGTAAAAATTGCTGCATCGTTATTCCTCCTATCATCGTGAATCTACTCACATAAATTCGTGCCTAAAATTGATTTTAGTAAATGCTCCCTATACACCAATATGTCTGAAATATGGAATTTACATTATATCTTTATTGTTTCCCCCTTTTTCTAGTTCATCTTTGTGGATTGTATACCTTCCATCTTTCTATACGTTGTTGCCTACGAAGTATTACCCCTAATTTCACTCCACTGCCTCACCTATCGCCAGTCGTCTGTCGCCACAACCGTTACATTCTCTCCTCATTTACAGTATTATCATCTATTATTACGTTATTCGAGTAGTACTTCAAGCAGAATAACCCACACATTGTTCTCATATATTGTATTACTATCGTAAATGAAATTGTTTAGTTGCTTTTCTATACCTATTCGGCTACAATTTAACTGAAAATAATTATCAATTATATACATATAACAAGGGAGATGAAAGATATGGGGAATATTACGACAAACTCGCAGCTAGCGAAGCTTATCCGCGAACGCCGTGCTGTTAAAAAAGGGTATAATGATAAAGAAGTAACCAAAGAGAAGGTATTAGAAATACTGGAGGATGCGATTTGGGCGCCTACGCATGGGATGCGTCAACCATGGCGGTTTATTTTTGTAGAGAAAGATCAACTACCGGAGTTTGCAAAAAAAGTTGCTGCTACGTACCCACTGGAAAGACAACAAAACAGAGAAGATTATTTAAACGAGCCGAATGCCATTCTTGTCGTTGTTATGGATGAACCAGAATCGCAAAAAGAATGGGAAGAAAATTACGGTGCAGTTGCTTGTATGATTCAAAATTTCTGGCTACTCGCTTGGGAAAGAAAACTTGGCGCAGTATGGAAAACAAACCCACATATTCAAGATCCGAAAGTAAAAGAAATCTTACATGTTAAGCCAAATGAAAAAATTGTTAGCTTCCTTCATTTAGGATATTTTGATGAAGCACCAGCTCCTAAAGCCCGGATTAGCGTGGAGGATAAATTCTCGACTTACGAAGGATAGAGCAAAAGAGCCCTTCTCTTACCAATAACTTAGTAACATTAGTTTGGTGCATTATCAACACTTTTGGACAGCTATCGTTCCATTTCATGATAATGGCTTACACCATACAAACAAGCTAGGCTTGAAATTTGATCTGTTTCGGGCAGAACGTAAGTGTTGAAAATAGGCCATTAGAAAAACTTGGCTTGCCGCCAAGTCTCATAGCTGAAGCCTTCTTTTTCTTATACTATAATCAATAATAATTTTACACTTTCCTATAGTGTAAAAATAAAGAGGCATGAAATAGGATGTAGCATCCTCTTAAGATGAAATCATTGCAACTTAAGAGGAGCATCTACTTTATTATCATGCCTCTTTTCTTATACTTACATTAATCCCATACAGAACTTTTTAGTCCATGGTTTCGGTTGTGCCGATCCATTGCTAGTTCAATTAACGTAGTAATTAATTCTTGATAAGAAAGCCCACTTACTTCCCATAATTTTGGATACATACTTATTTTTGTAAATCCAGGTAACGTATTAATTTCATTTAAATAAATATCCCCAGCTTCTGTTAAAAAGAAGTCTACTCTTGCTAAACCTTCACACTCTAATGCTTTAAACGCTTGAATAGCAACATCTTGAACACGCTTCGTTGTCTCCTCAGACACATCTGCAGGGATCGCTAATTCTGCCCCTTTTTCGTCAATGTATTTTGATTCATACGAATAGAATTCGGTTTGTGGTAAAATTTCTCCTAGTAATGATGCTTTTGGTTCCTCATTTCCTAATACTGAACATTCTATCTCTCTACCAATAATGCACTCTTCGATAACAATTTTATGATCATAGCGAAATGCTTCTTGCACACCTTGATAGAACGCTTCTTCTGTCGTTACTTTGCTAATGCCAACAGATGAACCTTGATTAGCCGGTTTAATAAACATTGGATTTCCCAATGCTTCCACAGCTGTTTCGAAACTTATCTCATCTTGTTCATTTTTTCTAAATACAAGTCCTTTAGCAACGTTTATTCCAGCTCCTTGTAATAAACGCTTCGCAACGTCTTTATCCATACAAACAGAAGAAGCTAAAACGTCTGGTCCCACAAATGGAAGGTCTGCTAAACGAAGCATTCCTTGTATACTTCCATCCTCTCCCAATGTTCCATGCACAATTGGAAACACAACATCTAATTCTTCTAGCTTTATTGCGTTAGAGGTATGGATAAATTGTCTCTCCTTATCTCCAGGAACAATCGCAACTGTATCATTCGATTTGTTTAATTGAATCAGCTTTGGATTATCCGCGTGGAGCAAATAAGAAGATGACTCATTTAATTGCCATTTCCCATCCTTATCAATCCCAATTAAAACAACCTCATACTTATCACGGTCTATCGCATCAACAATATTTTTAGCTGACTGAAGTGATACTTCATGCTCAGCAGATTTCCCGCCAAAAATAATTCCCACTTTTTTCTTTCTCATATTTGTCGTCCTTCCCTCATCATAATCGTTCAAAAAGGACAGGCTGATTTTTATGACAACATAAATGAATTGCCTGCAATTAAATAGAAAAATATAATAACCATGAAGGGTCACTGCCAACTATGTAAACACTTTCGAAACCTTTCACATTATCTGCAAATCTCCCACATTGGTGTATTTAAATTATACTCCTTTTTTGAACAACATATCTTTTAAACGTAAAACTATAGCATACCATTAAAATAGCACAAAATTAGCTTAATAATAAAGGGAAAAGTGATTTTTACACACTTTGGTAAATTTGAAGCTATCATACAGTAAGCGATTTATATATATTACTATAGAATAAAGTAGAAAGAGATAAATGGCGCTTCGCTCTCAACTATTCACATCGCTATACTACTCATTATTATACTACGTATCTTGTCATGGAATTAGCCTTTTAGCATACCTAGTATTGTTTCAAACTCCTTTTTACTATAATCAATTAACGCGTCCAGATTATTTTCTATATCTACTAATTCCGCTGTATCCATTGAATTATTACTGTAATCCGTTAAGCGATTCATATTCATAAACATATATGCCATGATCATTTGTAACGTATTATTTTCTAAGTATACAAAGCTACTATTAGGAGATGATGTGTCTTCCCTTAATGCTTCCAAGTGATTTTTAATCAATGAATAGATGGATTCCTTCCACAATTTTTCCATTTCTTCGTTATTCATGTCCCTTCTCCTCCTCCACTTTTCCACTAACACTGATTTGATTTACTGCGTGCATCCCTTCTTCTACTTCATCTCCATATGTAAACCCTTTCACACTACAGCTGTATGACATATTCGGCACCCATTTTAATTGAAAATTTTGAAAAGTTAAAGTTTCTTGTGGATAAAGTATTTGCTGCTTACTTGGCTTTAACCAAAATTCTTGTTGATCACTTGCTTCATTAAATCTCAACCAAGCATTTGCGAGCTTCATTTTTTGTTGTGTTTGTTCATAAAAATACTTACCAGAAAAGTCGAACTGGCCTTCAGCGTTTAGCTTGATGCATATATATGGGTGGTGCAACGGTTTAAAACCCAAATTAGTTATGTGATAGGAACCAATAATCAGATTTTCTCCATCTGGTTGATGGTTCAAATTAACGGAATAAGTAAAGAAACTCACAATCTGTATGTGTTTTTTCTGAACCTCCTTCGCTACTGTCTTTAGTTCCTTTAAGTAGGCGTCATTGATTTCCTGCAAATCACGTAGTTTCTTTTGAATTGTTCTTATTTTTTCCATTTTCATTCCTCCTGTTTAACATGAAAATATTTCCGCGCATTTGCTTCCATATACAAGGTTTAAAAGGGCTGAAAAAGTGAGTAATTTCAAAGAATTGTTTCCCTGCATGTGATACGTTGACACTAACTATTCCTTGCATATTGAAAGCTTTTTTACGAGCGACGACTGCAAAGGAAACATTTACAATCTTCCACTTAGACATATTTAGCAATTCTAAATGTAAAAGCAAAAATAAAGAGAGGATATGTTCCTCTCTTTATAAATATGCCAACTCCTTAGTCAATACAACCATTATTCGGGAAAATAACTGGACATTGTGGTGGCATAGTTGGCGTAGGGCATGGCGTTACCGGAAGAACATCTCTTGGCTCACAGAAATCTGCTACGATTTCAAGAGTGACGTCAAATGTGGATTGAATGCTTTGGCATAAGCGAACAGTAAGCGTTACATCTAGTTCATTTGGATGAACTGAATCATCACAAGCCGCAGTACAAACAAAGCAATCTAAGTCTGTGTAAGCCACATCAATTTCTGTTCCTTCAGGTGCGCAAAGCACTACTTGTTCACAACGTGTAAAATATGCTTCACAGACCTCTACTGTTCCACTGCAAACTTCTGGTAATAAATCAACAAAAACTGTTACAACAAAGTTTTTACGAATATTAACCAGCTGTAACGTCACCTCTGTACCATCAATGACAAAATCCTGATCTACTCGATCCAAAATAACAATTGGCTCGGTATCACAAGGTGTAACTGTACATGTAACTGTATCTATATCAATATCAGCACATGTCAACTGTTCACCCGTATTTGGATTTGCTGGCAATTCCATATCCATTAAGTTCAGATCAAATGTGGCTTCATTCAGAATCCAGTCATATACCTTTTCTGTATTAATACATAGGAGCTCCTGACCCCCAGAAAAATTATTTGCCTGCATTATAGCAAACACCTCCGAATAAGATTAATTTCTTTCACTGTAGCCTATGAACAAATCCCCAAAACGGTATAGTAATTTAGCGGAGATTAAGACAAAAATCATGGAATTAGGTCTTCGTCTTATCAATAAGGCTTCTGGATTTTAGATTAAATCTAGAATATTGTGCATAAGATAAATATGTCAGAGCAATGATGTTCTGAAGTTAATAAATGCACTTTTGTCACAGATTGCTGTTTGATAAATAGTATATTAATGTGCTGTAAAAGGGTGAATGAAAATGCATCGATACGAGTTGTACAATGTTAACGATATTGACAAGTTAAAAAAAGAGCTCAATGCCTACAAGGAAACGATGAGAACTGTAACAGAGGGAAAATTAGTGGAAGATTATCTTAAAACAAAAGATGATTTTTATGATTTGAAGATGAAAATTTTTAAACTAAAAGGGGAAATGAAAGCGATGGAAAATAAATTTCAAGAAGAATTTCTGAAATATCAAATGGAAGAAGAGCATCTAGCTAACCAGCAAGTGTCTATCCTAAATACTTTAGAGCGATTAGATCAACAAACTGAAATAATTAAGCATCAATTAGAACAGGTATCATTTGCTGAGCTTTTCAAAAAAATTGATCAATTACTAAAAACGCATAATGAAAAATCGGAGGAGCAGATAAAAGAGCTTGAAAGTTTAAAAGAAGAGATTCTACAAATAAAGGAAATAATGAAAACGGAAGAGAGTACTACTTCTAAAAATAAACGTTCCACTCATAAGTCAGAATATAGGCAATTACAGAGCTTACTGCAATATCCCAACCAAGTTGAACAACAATCAATCAGCAAAAAAAAAAATAATCAAGTAAATAGACAACACTATAGCCGGACAAAGTCAAACCATGGAAATTCCTATAATCCCCATCATTATGACACAAAAAATTCTGGAACTATATCTATGAATAAAGCAAAGAAGACTTTTCTCAATTCCCAATATGAATTAAATAAAAATATTGTTACTCGTACAGCTACTCCCAAAAGCAAAACTCAAGTTGAAAACAAAGAAGAAAAGCTAGATACGGACAATACAACACCTACTTATGAGAATGCTAACCCTCACAGTGATGAATTAAAACTAGAAAATAATGTGGAGAAACAGGTACAGGATATAGAACTAGAAAATAGTGTCGAGAAACAGACACCGAATGCATTAATAGGAAAAGTATTAGAGAGTAATACAGATTCTCCAAACAACGAATTAGAAAAAAATGAAAATAACACAGACTCTGGGAAACAAGCAGAAGATGCAGAGAGTAATATAAACTTTACTGAAAATCAGATAGAGGAAACAAACAGTAGTACAACATCAACTGAAAAACAAATAGATCAAACAGAAAATACTAACGCAATAAATGCTGATGAATCAGTTAAAAAGTCAGATTCCTTGACATCCTTCCTTTCCTTATTTAAGAGAGGATAAGATGAACACGTAGCAAATAATTATTCGTATATATCTATACACTCAGAAAAGCCGTACTACCTTATGAATCGTGCGATATATTAGTAGGATATCGAATAAACTTACAATCTGTTTGGCAATTAGGAACGAGCGCAATGCTATAGTAAGCATAAACTTGAGCATACGTTGACAAGAATTAAAAAATAAATCAAGAACTCTTTCTCTTTACCATTCTCACCCTTATACAGCACTTATCCCTTTCTACATTACCTATTGCCAACCACCCCACTAACCAATATAAAAATGGTCATTATTCCCTTTAAAGAAAATCACCCTTTAGTGAAAATGCTATCAAGTAAAAGCTCCAACTATGGAGAATGCCCTTTTCGCATAGAACCCGCATGTTAGCCCGACCACCATTCAATACAATACGTATAATACATTATAACCCCTAAGGAGTTGAAGAATATTGAAGAAAAAAAAATTGCTGAAAGCAGAAGCTAGCTATACTAAATTAAATACTTCCACAAAGCCTATTGTACTGGCATCATCGCCATCAGTGAAAAAAGGAATGTTCCGAAAAGGCGGCTGTTGCGGTAAAGCAAAATAATACAAAAGACCAATTTCATCCTCCGAATAGGTTCTTAGAGCGGTCTTAATTAAATTCTCTACCCTTGTTTGAAAAAGTTATGTCGTAAAAGGCTATCTTATTGAGTGCTAGTCATACCACATTGTATATAGATATCTTCATTCTTAACATTTATGCCTATATACACAAATTAACAATAACCCGCATTCCAATAAGAAGCCTTTTTATTTCACTATCATAATTATTCTTTTAAAGTAATCTATATCTATGGAATTTTCTTTGTGATACCAATTTATTTTAGAGGCAATTAGGGGTTTATTTCAGATATTCGCTCAGCTTTTTGGCAATAACAATAGCTATGTTTACAAAAAAGCACTTGTTACCTGTTCAATGAAAGAGATAATAAAAATTCAGCTTCTTCTTAAACGACTTAAATCTCCTGCCTTTATGTCAAATGCCCATTTCCTTTCTTTTCTTACTTAAAACTACTCTCTAAAGTATACAAATAGTTTAACCCCAAAGTTTCTGTATGTATACAATTCTTCTGGGATAGCCTTCCCTTTATTTCACATATCAGAAATATACAAACATTACACATACCTATTTTTAGGAAGTCTCTATACTAAAGCTTACTAAATAATCAATACGTCCAATCAGAAAACACCTTTAACTAATAGTATAATCATGAAAATAACATTTTATTTTCCAAAAAAGAGTTCACGAAAGGAGGGAGGATGTAATGTCCTCTAAAAAATATTACAAAAGTGTTGCGATGTCAGGAAACCAGGCAAAAAAATGCAAACCATACCCTAAGCGAAAATGTTTTAAAGATGACTGTTGTAAGCGCGAAACTTGTGAATGTAATTTTAAGAAGCCACAATTCAAGCCCGCAAAATTAACTAGTGATTGTGTTGTCGTTCATTCACTAGTAGGCTCAAAATCTGTTCAAAAGGTGGCAGAAACAACACTTCCCATTACTCTATTCCCAAATTTACTTGATACCGCTGATCTTGTTTCTGTAAATGTGGTGCCCAATTTAGATGAAATTACACAAAATGCCAGAATCATAAAAGATAAAGTAGTCAATATTGGATTAGTGCCAGCAACTATTTCTGTTACAATTGCAGGTGTAGCTTTACCAGACATTATAACAACAACTATCCCATTCCAAGCGCATACTGATTTCTTCGGCGCTTGTCCACAAGATATGCTACAGGAGACGCCACTTGAAGTAGAAGGAATCTTCACACAGCCAGGAGTAGAGGTTGTCGATGCTCTTGGTACGGGGCTTGTTGAGGGGATCTTAGTTAAAATTGTATTACGCACCCAAATTACAGTTACTAGGCAAGTTATCAAAGATCAACAAGGTAATGTATGCGAAATTAATCCCAACCGCTGTGAAATAACAGATACTCCATCATTCACTTTCCCAACACCAAACGGTGGCTAATAACAATACACTGAGTCGGTGACACTTATAAAGTGTTACCGATTCATTTCTTAAAAAAGTGACTTTACTTTAGAGCAACCTCGGTGCTAGCTCAAACAGCTTGGCTCATTTAAAATAACTATGGCTCTCATATCCGCAGGGATACTGAACTTTCCAAATACCGAAAAGCCTGCCCTTCATGCATACTCGCTTAATGGAAAATCCATATTATAATGAGAATAAAAATTCTTATCTGTCAAAAAAGTATTAAAAAAGGGTTGACTTTCAACATGAATTATCTTAATATTGTCATCAATAACTTAATCAATGTTAAAACAATGATGAAGAGTAGTAATCTAATTGAGCGCAAAAGAGAGCTGATGGATGGTGAGAATCAGTGTGTTTCATTAGATGAATGGACTTCGGAGTTTCCAAACCGAACCGTAATTGTAGTAGGCTTTGGCGAGTTAATCTCATCGTTATCTGAGAATTACATGAAGCTAAGTAAAGCTTCATGTAATAAAGTGAGTTGTATATATGCAGCTAATAAAGGTGGTACCACGGTCCCTCGTCCTTTGTCGGATGAGGGGTTTTTTGTATTTATAAAGGATACGGTTGAAGAAATTAGCATTAAATAACTCTGACAAAAAAGATAAATCGTTGCGTAAGAGAAGTAAGCATAGCAGAAGCATTGAAGAGAGCTAGCGGTGGTGGGATGCTAGCATGTGGAGTCTTGCTGAATGGACTTACAAGAGGTTTCCTGAAAAAACAGTAGGGAAACACGGAGTTCCGCCGTTATACGGATAGAATATCGGATAGGTGGGTCAGTTTACCGAATCCTCTCTCCTGTATTCGAAATAAAGATAAAAGGCTTATGCTTTTTAACAGAGGTGGCACCGCGGTTCCAATCGTCCTCTACAAACACCAATGATGTGTTTGTAGAGGATTTTTTATTTTACCCTTTAGGGCATTAAATGCTTATAGGAAAGGATGAAATTGCAATGGAAAAAGAAGCAGCATTTAAATTTATCAAACTTAATGCAGATACATTAACTCCTGTAGAATTATTTAAGCGATTAACAGGCAAGAAAAAATTCTTGTTAGAAAGCACCTTGCAGCACGAAAAGAAAGGAAAGTTTTCCTTTCTTGGTTGCGATCCTTATGAAGAGATTATTGGTTTTGGTAATACAACTAAGCATATTGATCTTGTCAATCATACAACTAAAACCATCCAACAAAACGCTTTAACTTATATGGAAAGGAATCTTCCCCACATATCCATTGATCTACCACTCCCCTTTTACGGTGGAGCAATTGGCTATGTTGGCTATGATACTATTCGAGCCAGCGAGCATATTGGAGAAGCGTTAACGAATGATGTAAACATGCCTGATATCCATCTTATGCTTTATAAAAATGTTCTCGTGTTCGATCACACAAGTGAAATCCTATATGTCATAGCAATTCAAGTGGGTGCGAAGCCCGAAAACTTAGAAAATCAACTGGCAAATTTGCAAAATCAAATTAATGATGCGAAATATACAAGTGCTTCACAAGAAGCACCTATTACCTTTTATCCTGAAATAACAAAAGAAGCCTTTCAGCAAAAAATTACAACAGCAAAAAAACATATCCAACAAGGTGACATATTCCAAGTTGTTTTATCTCAGCGTATGAAAGCAACCGTTAGGGGGGATACGTTCTCATTTTATCGTCAACTCCGAAAGGCGAATCCATCCCCATATATGTTTTATATCGATTTTGAACATTATCTTATTCTCGGGGCATCACCAGAAAGTTTAATTGAAACTCGTGGTAGGAGTATCATGACAAATCCAATTGCAGGAACAAAGCCTCGTGGGAAAACCCCCCTTGAGGATGCACAACAAATGGATGACCTACTGAAGGATGAAAAAGAAATTGCTGAACATCGCATGCTCATTGATTTGAGTAGAAATGATCTAGGACGTATATGTGAAGTTGGAAGTATTAGCATTCCAACCTATATGACAATTGAAAAATACCAACACGTTATGCATATTGTCTCAGAAGTGCATGGAACACTTCGAAATAGATACAACTCATTTACTGCTTTAAAATCCTGCTTGCCTGCTGGGACTGTCACTGGAGCACCAAAGATTAGAGCGATGCAAATCATTAATCAGCTAGAAAAAACAAGAAGAGGCTTCTACGGTGGAGGCATTGGCTTTATCAACTACAACCATGACTTAACAATGGCGCTCGCAATTCGATCCATCATCGTTACCGGTAAACACGCTTATCTACAAACTGGAGCTGGCATTGTACATGATTCTGATCCAGAGAAGGAGTATATGGAAACATTGTTTAAAGCCAAATCCCTTATGGAGGTGTCTATAAATGATTGTGTTAATAGATAATTTTGATTCATTTACTTATAACATCTTCCAATATGTCTCTAAAGAGGGCTTTCATGTTCACGTTGTTAGAAATAACAACATTACACTCAATGAGATAAATATTCTTAATCCTGAAGCAATTATTATATCACCAGGACCTGGCCTTCCAGAACAAACAGGAGCCTGTCCAGAAATAGTTAAAAACTTTTATCAGAAAATTCCTATTTTAGGTGTATGCTTGGGTCACCAAATTATCGGTGAGGCATTGGGAGCTTCCCTTCAACCGTCTAACCAAATAATGCATGGTAAAACATCACTTATTACGCATAATGGATCTGGGATTTTTCAATACTTATCGCAACCACTTGAAGTCATGCGCTATCACTCATACGTTATTGAGGCGAATTCCCTCCCACAACAGCTTGAGCTAGTGGCAACATCGCTTGAAGACAATGAAGTTATGGCTATTCAGCACACTTTTTATCCAGTATACGGCGTGCAATTTCATCCTGAATCTATCGGTACAACTTCAGGAAACAGAATAATGCATAACTTTTTACAAAAAATTAGAAAGGAGACTTCATATGAGAAATTACCTTAAAAAATTAATCCAAGGTCATCATCTAAATTTTCATGAGATGAAGAATGTTACACTCTCCTGCATCAATAATTATACAACAGAATCCGAAATAGCAGCTTTACTAACTGCATTGCAAATAAAAGGAGAAACATCTGATGAAATAGCTGGCTTAGTAGAAGTAATTCGCTCTCGATCACTATATAATACTACAAATGTAAAAAATGTCATGGACAATTGTGGAACCGGAGGAGATATGTCAGGGAGTTTTAATATTAGTACAACTTCTGCATTTGTAATTGCTGGTACAGGTGTGCCAATTGCAAAGCATGGAAATCGTAGTATTTCAAGTAAAACTGGAAGTGCTGATGTCTTAGAAACACTTGGAGTTTCTCTATTTTTCACACCGGCACAGGTAGAAGAATCGTTAGATAAAAATAAGATTGTCTTTTTATTTGCTCCCCACGTGCATAACGCATTAAAGTCATTTTCCAAGGTTCGTAAAGACTTAGGACTACCAACCATTTTTAATATCATTGGTCCCTTAATCAATCCAGTTATGCTGCATTCGCAGTTTATCGGTGTTTACCGTAAAGAAAAACTTGAAATCGTAGCTCAAACCTTGCATAAATTAGGGAGAAAGCGTGCTATCGTTGTCAATGGTGCTAATGGTATGGATGAAGCTTCCCTTTCAGGAGTAAACCATCTTATCCTGCTTGAAGATGGGAAACTAAAACCTTTCACTTTGCATCCAGAAGAAGTTGGATTACCAATGTATCCCAACGAAGAAATTCAGGGTGGTGACGCTAAGAAAAACGCTGCCATTATGAAAGACGTTTTGCAAGGGAATTCAAGCGCTTATTTAGATACTGTCCTTCTAAATGCAGGTCTGGGCCTTTACGCACATGGAACAGCATCTTCTATACAACAAGGAGTGGAATTAGCGAATGAAAGTGTCCGTTCGGGAAAAGCACTAGCTTGCCTATTAAACTTGGTGGATTTTAGCAAGAAATGCACAAGAGAGGTGATTTAAATGACTATTTTAGAAAAAATTATAGCACACAAGCAAATGGAGGTGGATAAGCTTTTGGAGGAAGCCAGGCTTTTTGATATGAGTAAACAACCGGTTCCTTTCAAAAATAGAGTGACTACTTCCAACGAGGTACAGATTATTTCTGAAATCAAACGTTCCTCTCCTTCAAAAGGAGATATAAAAGCGGAGGTCCATCCAGTTACACTGGCTAAACAGTATGAGGCTTACGGTGCAGTAGCGATATCTGTACTCACCGACAACGTTTTTTTTAAGGGGTCGATGAAGGATTTGCAAGCTGTTGCAGAAGTGGTGCAAATACCTGTCTTATGCAAAGATTTTATCATTCATACCGTACAAATCGATCAAGCTAAAGCAGCTGGCGCCTCCATCATATTATTAATTGCAGCTGCATTATCCAAACAAAAATTACATGAATTATATCATTATGCTACCGAAAAAGGACTTGAGGTTATTTGTGAAGTACATCAAATGGAAGAATTAGAAGCCATATTAGAACTAGACCCTGCAATTATTGGAATTAATAACCGGAATTTAAAAACCTTTGAAGTAGATTTACAAACAACAGTTAAACTAGCATCTCATATTAAAAATAAAAACACTTTAATTATTAGTGAAAGTGGAATTAGTACCCGTTCTGATGCACTTTTAGCACGAGATGCTGGTGCAGAAGCACTACTTATAGGTGAAACATTAATGCGTTCGACTAACTTATTTGAAACTTATCATACATTAAAGGTTTCCAAGATAAGGAGGATGCACGATGCTCGTTAAAATATGTGGCATTCAATCCGTTGCTGCTGCTCGGGCAGCTGTCGAAGCAGGAGCAGACTTCATTGGCTTTGTGTTTGCCGAAAGCAAGCGATCGATCACTCCTAAAGCTGCTGCTACCATCGCAAACACCCTCCCCCATTCAATAAAGAAGGTTGGCGTGTTTGTAAACGAAACTGTTGACATTATGAATACAATCGCTGCACATGTCCCACTTGACTATATCCAACTTCACGGTCAAGAAACCGCTGCTGTAGCTGCAAAACTAACATGTAAAATAATTAGAGCGTATCCGGTCGATGACGAAAATGTATCTTGTATTAAACCATTTCCTTGCAATTTCTACTTGTTAGATGGCCCAGTAGGAAAAAGACCTGGGGGTAACGGGATGACTTTTAATTGGAGTATACTCAATCATTTATCCATTCCAAAGGACAACATAATGATTGCTGGTGGACTAACACCTGAGAACGTTCATTCCGCTATAGAAGCCCTTCAACCATTCGCTGTTGATGTCTCAAGTGGAGTAGAAACAAACGGTAAGAAAGATTTTGAAAAGATAAATCAATTTATAGTTCATGCTAAACGAAAGGATGAATTCGATGCCAACCTACACAATGCCTGATGTAAATGGAAAGTTCGGTAAATTCGGAGGAAGATACGTTCCAGAAACACTTATGCCCGCTTTACTTGAGTTAGAGCAAGCTTATGAAGAAGCAATGAATGATCCAACATTTACAAAAGAATTAAATGATTATATGACCCAATATATTGGTAGAGAAACTCCATTATATTATGCAAGGAATCTCACGAAGCGGTTTGCAGGACCACACATATATCTAAAGCGTGAGGATTTAAACCATACAGGAGCACATAAAATAAATAATACGATCGGTCAAGCTTTGTTGACGTGCCGAATGGGCAAGAAAAAAGTTGTTGCAGAAACTGGTGCTGGACAACATGGAGTAGCTACTGCAACAGTTTGCTCCCTACTTGGTCTGAAATGTGTTGTATTTATGGGAGAAGCAGATATGCGCAGACAAAAACTTAATGTATTTAGGATGGAACTATTAGGTGCTGAAGTACGCAGTGTTAAAAATGGGAGTGGTACTTTAAAAGATGCAGTCAATGATGCCCTAAGGTATTGGGTGGCAAATGTTGAAGATACGCATTATATTCTTGGTTCTGTTGTGGGACCTCATCCATTCCCAAAAATTGTCCGCGATTTTCAATCTATTATTGGAAAGGAAACGAAGAACCAAATGCTTCAGAAGCACGGTTCATTACCAGATGCTATCGTTGCATGTATTGGCGGGGGAAGCAATGCCATGGGAATTTTTTATCCCTTTATAGAAGATAAGGATGTAAAGTTATATGGTGTAGAGGCAGGAGGAGTCGGGATAGATACCAACCAGCATGCATCTGTATTAGTAAGACCAAACCCTGGGATCCTGCATGGGACAATGACAAATTTACTGCAAGATGATCATGGACAAATTCAAGAAGCTTTTTCGATTTCCGCTGGTCTAGACTACCCTGGTGTTGGACCTGAGCATAGCCATTTAAATGATACAGGACGGGTAATATATGAATCAATTACTGACGATAAAGCTGTGTCTGCATTCCAAACATTATCTCAGACTGAAGGCATTATTCCAGCATTAGAAAGCGCGCATGCGATTGCTTTTGTAGAGAAACTAGCTAAACGAATGACCCCCGCGCAAACGCTTGTAGTTTGTCTTTCAGGCCGCGGTGATAAAGATGTCGAACAAATAAAACAAATATTGGAGGAGAAATAATATGGGGAAAGAAAAATTAACCAATCACCTTCACCAACTACAAAACGAAAGTAAAAATCTTTTTGTTCCCTATATTATGGCTGGCGATGGTGGATTGGATAAATTAGAGGAAAATATCCAACTTTTGCAAAATTGCGGTGTCGCTGCTATAGAAGTAGGTGTTCCATTTTCTGATCCCGTTGCAGATGGGCCAACAATACAAAACGCTGGTAAGCGTTCACTTGAAAATGGCACGACATTGACAGCAGTATTACAAAAGTTAGAATTATTTAAAGCTAAGCGTACAGTACCAATCATTGTTATGACCTATATAAACCTTATATATAAGTATGGCGTGAGCCGTTTTGCTAAATCCTGTGTGCAAGCTGGAATAGATGGTTTAATTATTCCAGACCTCCCCATCGAAGAGGAAAAAATGGTAACAGACGTATTAAATCAGCAATCCATAGCACTTATAAGACTTGTTGCTTTAACAAGCTCAAAGGATAGAATTAAAATGTTAGCCAATCGCTCTGACGGATTTCTTTACGCTGTCACTGTTACTGGGACAACTGGGGAAAGAACAACTTACGAAAAAAAAGTAAAAACATATCTTTACCAATTAAAACAGCAAAGCCCTGTTCCTGTTCTAGCTGGATTTGGTATATCCACAAGTGAACAGGCTATAGAACTAGCTTCATATTGCGATGGTGTTATCGTTGGAAGTAAAATCGTAGATCTTTTTCATCAAGGAAAAACAGCAGAAATTAAACAACTCATACAAACAAGTATTTAAAAAAAGGGTTATACCCCAAACATGCTAAATGAGTAGCACAAACCCATAGTCATGGATCTGTGCTACTCTTTTTTACACTATAGGAACGTATAAGATTTTTTATAGTTTTGATTTGTCAAATTAAGCGAGACAACATGTTTTGATCAAATTCTTTATCGACATGGGACATGAAACACTCCATCGGTGTTTTGTAACCTAATGATTTTCTTGGAATATTGTTTCGTCTAAGTGCTACTTCAGAAATATACATTTGGGTTATGGGGTTGAAATCCATATCCTTTGGTAGCCCATTTCTTCGAAGCAGACCGTTGGAATGCTCATTCAATCCTCTTTGTGAAGGGGTTCCAGGATCTGCAAAATAAATATCAATATCTTGCTTATTACTGATAGATTTCCAATTAGAAAACTCTTTACCACAGTCGAAAATAATCGATTTAAACAAGTGTTTCGGCAGTGGAGCGAGCCAGTCATTAAGCGATGATTCAACATTAGCAGCTCTTCTTCCTTCTGGCTTAATGGCAATGATACATTTTGTTAATCGCTCAACCAATGTGATGACAGCACTTTTATGGTGGCGACCAACAATCGTGTCTCCTTCTAGGTGACCAAATTCTTTCTTGTAATTCGGATGGTCATTGTCTCGGTCTTGAATGCCGCGTCTAAAGCTTTGTTTCCCTCTTTTTTCCTTGTAGCCATTTGGCTTGCGTTTGCCTTGCATAGGTAAAGTATTCACATCAAATTCGCCTGCTTCAAACTTACGATAAAGGGTACGCATGCTACAGAAAATAGGTCTTTCATTCCGACCGATGATGACATCAGGCGTCCAACCGTCACAGGCTTTTTCTTCAATGTAGGCTCTTTCTTCATCTGTTAACTGCGTTCTTTTTCGACCGCATTTAGCTTTGTTCGCTTTATAGTTCAAATGAATATCTATCGCAGTTAGACCGTTTTTCAATTCGCGAATCACACGATATATAGTTTCATGACCACGCTTTAATTTTTCAGCAATTTTTCGACCTGATAGACCAAATTCAAGATATTCCGCTATGAATATGAGCTCTGTTTTGGTAAGATGGGTATAGGACATGTCAGATACACTCTCCTTAACTTTGGTTGGTTTTGATTGAGTATATCATGGCATGTCTTTTTTGTATTGCATGGTGTCATCTCTTTGAAGTTACAATATCACACTAACCACAGCTTTAGCTGCCTGCCCTTGACCGCCGTGCCCATTCTTAGTGATCGCTGGAAGGGGGTCGGGGCCCCACCAGCGGAGCTTAGAATGGATTGTCCGTGGTACGCTATTCATGCGGATGTTGCCTTATGGCATTTTTTCAACCATCCGCCGTTTACATCTCACCACGGACACAAACAAGGTCAAGGGTGGTGGTAGGGTGACTTCACTTAAAGCCTAAATCTGATGACAATGTTTTATGTGTCTCGCTTAATTTTACAATCTAGGAGTATAAGAAAAACAAAGACTTTCAATAACACGAAAAGAGTATTATGAGAAATTTCATCTAGCAATTGAAGTTTACTATGCTGAAAAGAAAAATCAAATAGTAACATCAAATGAGAAGCTATGAATCGTGGCGAAAACTACATAGTTCAAATCATGTTTAAATTAGATACATTTATAACTTATTTCCGCAGAATCTTCCGAGTTAATAAAACCTGATTAACTAGTATCTTTGCTAGCAGCTAATCCCCTTCACTTACATTATTCAAAAAGCATATACTGCTATAACTTGTATCTAAAATCAGGAGTAACTATTTTATATCTCTGTAACTGTAAATGCCGACAATATCTGTTAAAGTTACGACCTTTTTATTATAGAGACGGAGGTTTATATGTTGAAAGATATTTCAGTTATCATTATTTTCCCTTTCAGCCAAAAAGTACTTCAACAAATGTTAGTGTCTTTGCGAAAACTCCAAGCAAGAATAAGTTCCGTTATCGTCATACAAGCTACAAATATAACTCTTAACAAAAATCAGGTGAATGATTGGTTAAACGATATATGCTTTATTACTAGTAAAAACAATGAATTAGCACATACATTAGATAATATAATGGATCAGACAAATAACCGTTATGTTTTATTCCTTTCTCATACACATTGTTTATCCGCTTCTGTAAACTCAGAAATGCTTCAGCTAGAACAACCAAAGACTGTATTAACAACTGGGTATCGTTTCAGAAATCATGCTATTTACCTGCCACTTTTAGCATTAAGTAAGTATATAAAAAAAATAGGAGGTTTCACCAACATCCACCCCCCATTTAATGAAGCATTTTTACCTGCTTGGCTCGCAAATTTAGATAAATCAAGTCAATTAACTATAGAAAATCTCATTAATCCATCAGTGGAAACAAGAAACACTACTACAAGCGCAAAATATATGATAGCGCAAAAATATCAATTTAAAAAAGAAAATCTGACCAGCCCCTCTCTATCTGTACTCATATCCAATTATAATATGGAAAAATATGTGGATATCGCAGTTGCTTCCTGTCTATTACAAAACATGCCATTTGATCAAATACTAATTATCGATGATGGATCGACAGATTACTCCTTAAAAAAACTATTACAATGGGATAGAAATAAACAGGTGAAATTAATTACTAAAAAAAATGAAGGGAAGGCGAAAGCTCTTAATACGCTACTCCCCTATATTACATCAGAATTCATCTTAGAGCTTGATGCAGATGATTGGCTTGATCCGAATGCAGTAGCCATGATAAAGAAGCACCTATTAGAGCTTCCTGAAAATTCGTCTTTACTCTATGGTAATTTTAGAAGATGGAAACAAATAAATGATGAGGTTTTTTTCAAAGGAATTAAAAAAGGGAAACAAATTCACAGGCCTGCTGAATTGCTAACCTATTCTTTTCCTCTTGGACCAAGAATATATCGAACCTCTACTTTAAAAAGTACAGGTGGCTTTCTAATCAATGACTTTGAAAATGGCAGACTGTATGAAGATGTAAGTACGCTATTGCAATTAATAAAGCACTCTAAATTAAATTACAGCAATTTCACTATCTATAATATTAGAGAACATCAAGAAAGTATTACCACAATAAACCGTAGTAAATGGAGTGAGTATTTGAATCATATAGATCTGTAAACAAGCAGAAGTTAAAATAACTATTTAGAGTTATCTCATAACTTTATGGTGAACTGAATAGGTTTAGGACTAGTCAGGTAGTCAACGTTACTTACGACTTCGCCATTCGCAACAAGATTTACCTTCCTTTCATAACGTAAAATGGAATGATCCATGTTTCCTTTTCAATTATCTTAGTATTCTCCCTTCATGGGTAAAAAAATAAAAATTCCCATAAAGATTACATCTTTATGGGAACAAAATTATTTTATTTAAGGTTTTCGATTTAAAAAATCTAATACTGTTGAAATCACATACATTTGCTTTTGAATAGATAACATTGGATAAATTGGCAGAGCAAGCGTTCTTTTCGCGGCTTTTTCTGCAACTGGCAAATCTCCTGCTTTATAATTTAGATAATCAAAAGCGGCCTGCAAATGTAAAGGAATCGGGTAATAAATAGAAGAAGCAATTCCATTATTTTTTAAATTTAGAGCAAGTTCGTCTCTCTTATCTAATTCAATACAATATTGGTGAAAGGTATGCGCTTTATTTTCTGGTATAGTTGGACTTTTTATTAGATTATGAAAGCTGTCTGTATATCTCCTTGCGACTTCCTTTCGCTGATGCAAAAAAATATCTAAATATTTTAGTTTAACTAATAAGGTTGCAGCCTGAAATTCATCAAGCCTACTATTCATACCAATTGTTGAATGATAATATTTTGTTTTACTTCCATGATTCCTAAGTCGGCAAATCTGTTCATATAAATTTCTTTGATTCGTAGTTACCATCCCAGCATCACCAAAAGCGCCGAGATTTTTGGAAGGAAAAAAGGAGAAACAACCGATATCACTAATTGCCCCTGCTTTTTCCCCATTATATTCTGCTCCTAGCGCTTGACACGCATCTTCAATAACTTTTAAATCATTTTTTTTAGCAATATCCATAATTTCTTCCATTTTAGCAACTTGACCGTATAAATGAACTACGATAATACCTTTTGTTTTTTTAGTTATCGCTTTTTCAACTTTTATAGGATCTATATTGTACGTTTCTTCTTCAATATCTACAAAAACAGGGGTCGCGCCAACTCTTGCAATGGCCTCTGCAGTAGCAAAAAAAGTAAATGGAGTAGTAATCACTTCATCGCCATATCCAATATTTAAAGCTTGAAGGGATAACTCTAAGGCATCCGTTCCATTTGCTACCCCAGCTGCATAGCTTGCTCCCACATAATGAGCTACTTCCCTTTCTAGTTTTTCTCCTTTTTCTCCTAATATATATATACCACTATCAAGTACGTCAGTTAATTCCTGTATAATTAATTTTCTTATTAAATCTAACTCTTCCTTTAAATCTACCATTGGAATAGGAGTTAATTTATCGTTAGACATAATAACTCACAGCCTCTCCTTTATATCATCGTTACCTATACTTCTATAAGTAATTCCAAGCCTTTGAATCTCATTTTTACTTAATTTATTTCGTCCATCTAAAATAATCCTACAGCTTATAAATTTTTTGAAATCTAAACTCGCATACGCTTTATGAAAGGCTTGAAGAATTACCGCATCCATTTTTGAAGTAAATTCACTCTGTAAAGATAAAGGAGAAACACCATATTGTTTTATTTCACTATTTGTAAATAAAGGATCATTTACGAACACATTTGCTCTTAATTTGATTAATCGATCAATTAAAAGTAATGTGGTAGATTTGGTTGGTTCCTTTACATTTTCCCTATATGCTAAACCAAGGATAAGAACATTTTTGTCTGTTAAGCTGCCAACTTCCTCTTCCACCTTATTAATTGCATAATCAGCCATGCTATCATTAATCATGCGAGCCATTGGAGTTATCCCTTTTGTCAAACCTTTATTAATAAAAAAATACGGGTATATTGGAATACAATGTCCTCCAACGCCAATTCCAGGCTCATGTAAATAGGAATAAGGCTGACTATTACTGGCTTTCCTTACTTCAGACATATTTACACCGATTTTTTCCGTAAACTTTGCAAGCTCATTTGCAAGCGCAATATTTACATCCCTGTACACACATTCTGCAACTTTAGAAAACTCTGCTGTTTCTAATGAACTCACTTCAATTAGCTTACAATTTAATGCTTTTTTATAGAAATCTACAGCTAATTCCAGACTCTTCTCATTGATTCCGCCAACTATCTTTGGATATTTTTTTAAATCTTCTATTATTCGATTAGAATAAACTCTTTCCGGACTATAAGCGAGGTAGAATTCTTCTCCTAAGCGTAACCCGGATAGTTCTTCTAGCTTTTTTCCAAACCGATATTGTGTATCACCAGGAGGAATAGTTGTTTCAAAAATGACTAACGTACCTTCTTTCATTCCTCTAGCTATTTCTTTAACGGCAGCATCTATAAATTGATAATCTACATTGTATTGATTATCGATTAGTACGGGAACAATCACAATCACTATATTCGATTTGGCAACGGCTTCAGCTGTCTCTGTAGTTGCTGACAATGTTTTACTGTTATAAGCAGCAGCAACCAATTGATCTAATCCAGGTTCATTTGTAATATGAGATTTGCCTTGATTAATGGTAGCTACAACATCTTCATTAATATCGGAGCCATAGACGTTAAAATGATTATTTGCAAACACTGCAGCCAATGTTAGTCCAATTTTACCAAGCCCCACTACAGTTACATTCGCTAATGTCTCCTCTTGATTTGTCATTACGATTCACCTACATTTCTACAAAGAAAGATAATATACTATACGAATACATTTATAAAATGATTGGACATTAGCAATAGGATTACAAATTCAAGTTTTTCCTGTAAGGTTGTGGTTATAATTGGTTGTAAACTTCAAGATAGCGATTAGCAACAATTTGTGAATCATGATATATTTCAATATATTCTCTCCCCTTTTTTCCAATTTCCTCCCATCTATCAGGACTTTGAATGAGTTTCTTTAATACGCTAGTAATCGTAGAAGGAGTTGCGTTTACAACTGGAATTTCCCCGGGATACTTTCCCCTTACATCCTCCCTTATATAGCATATAACGGGCTTTCCAAATGCCATAGCTTCTGAACTAATATATCCGCTAGCCCCAATTCGTAATTGATCTATAACAATATCTGATTGAGACAACAAATCCTTCGTCTCTTCATATGTCAATCCTTCGAGTAATTTAAACTGAAAAGATATTCCCAATTGCTTTAATTCATCCACAGCATGTAATATAAATTCTGTTCCTTTAAGATTACGCGATGTAGGAGCATGCACCACGAGTGGTGCTCTGTTATTTACATCTGGATAGATGGGCTTAAACTCACGGATATTAATGGCATGCGGAATTACATGGGTATGTTTATAGACGTGCGAGGTATATTCTTGCAATTCAGGGTCTTGAACGATGGCATGGTCCATATAAGATGATAACGTCGCTAAATTGTTATTTATTTTTTCTTCCGTCCATTCAGGTTTAACACGGACATATGGATTGAAACGCTTTGCAACGGATAACAATCGAACATCCGAACCATGGTGATGAACAACCATTTTCTTTCCAGCTTGTTTTAAAATAGCTAAATCCCTTTTGTCAGGAAAAAAAGTTTCTCCAAAATGAAAGTGAAAAATGTGGTAAGTTTGTATCGCCTCGTAGAAGAATTCGGTAACTTTTTCTTCTCTTTCATTAGGTGGATAGGAGTTTAAATGAAGGCAAATATCCGGTTGGAATTTATATCTGTTATCACTAAAGTGACATGCTGTTGCTTCTATCCCTTTGTCTCGTAATCCCCGACATAATTCAATCATAGGAGCACCATAAGGCAAGTGTAAAACTCTCATAAACATTCCCCTTTCAGCTTCGTAACATTTAATCCACGCTTTATTATTCAAAAGTCATTCGTTAATTGCTCATAAACCTTCCTGAGCCTATTTTCCATATGCTCCCAGCTAAACATAGCCTCCATGATTCCACGTGCTTTGTAACTCATTTTATCAAGCTTATTATTAGCTAAGCTGACTAAGGCTTCTGCATAATCCTCTGCAGTAGCCCTTTTTTTGGGAACGACATAACCACAGTTATAGGTTTGAATAAATTCCATCATATCTTTACATTGATTTACTAAAACAGGGATGCCATTATTTAAATAACTAAAGAATTTATTTGGCATGGCAAAATCATTATTCAAGGAGTGTTTTGCATCCAAATCAATCCATCCTATATCTACATCTTTCATCGCTTCTGGTATACAATTCAAATCCAACCAACCAGTAAATTGGATATATTCACTTATATTGGTAAGGTCGGGAAGCTCAACATCATAGTTAGTTTTCTTCCAGCCTCCAATGATTTTAGCGTGTATAGTCCTTTGTTTATTAGCTAACTCCAACATTTGAATAAATTTGTCAAAGCTACCTCTTTTCTTACCCAGGGTACCTTCATACACAATCGTTAATTCAGAATTTGACCTTCTTTTTGGCACATATTCATGAGCAAGCGGTGGAGAATTATAAATAATTTCTACGGGAAGACTAGCATTCAAAGACAAATGCCACTCCTTAATAGATTCAGATACAGTAATCAAGTAATCTATCTCTTTTACCATTATTTTCAGCATGCGATTTTTTATTTTTAAGACTTGTATTGGTTGCTCTATCAAAGGGTCAGGGTCTAATTCATGGCTATCATAGATTAACTTACACGATTTTCCCTCTAACAATAGGGTGCGTTTGATAATGACGCCCGAATAAAGAGAACAAAACTCGTGGGCATGATAAATGTCCGCATTCTGCTCTATTCCAAGTTGTGTTAACATATCTATAAACCTGTGTGTCTTTTTCGACTGGAGATTGTGATCCAATGTTTTAATATTTTTTTCGAAAAATATCTGCTCATAGGTGATTATTTTTACACCTTCATGATAAAACGTAGGTTCTAGAAAGCTTTCCGTAAACCTACCACCGTCAATATCAAAAAGATAGCCGTTTATTCTAGGTACAATCATCGTTACTCGATATCCTCGTGCCACCAAACTTTTGGCTTCCTTTTTAAAAATACGAGCGTCTAAAAAAGGATGCTCCGTTACTAAAAAACAAACATCTACCTGCATCGTACACCCCCAGAAATAGTAGCACCTACTAAGACAGTAGATATGGCAATGAATTGGCATCTACGGATTGATAAACTGACAACAATCTTTTTTCCATATGTTCCCAGCTGTAAGTAGCCTCCATTACCTTTCTAGCATTTTTTTTCATTGTCTCCCATTCATCCGGGTGCTGTTCCACATATTTTATCGTTTCTATATAATCTAAAGAGCTTGGTGTTAACTTATCAATGACAATCCCGCAGTGATGCGTTTTGATAAACTTCTCTAAATCACTACATTTGTTGGCTACAACAGGGATTCCATTATTTAAAAAACTGAACAGCTTATGAGGCATGTTAAAGGCATTATTCAGCGAACTGGAAGGATCTAGATCGATGAAACCAAGATCCACATCTGACATAGTCAATGGCAAAGATTGGTAGTCCACCCACCCTGTTAGTTTTATTCTAGATTGTAAGTGATTCGGGATTAAAAGCATCTCATTCCCGTATCTTGAACCACCAATGATCTTAAATTGAATACCTTTCTTTCCATTATAATCACTGGTAATCGCTTTTATTTTCTCAAAAGTTTCTTTTGATATATTCCCCTCATGTGCGATCACAAACGAGTCATCAGAGGTACTTTTCTCCTTGATAGTTGGTGTTAATGGAGGAGCATTATAGATGACTTCTACAGGCAATAATGGATTTATAGCTAGATACCAGGCTTTAATCGAATCAGATACTGTAATAATAAAGTCAACCTCTTTAATATTTTCTTGGAGCATCTTCATCCAATTTTGTTTTGTTTCAGCATTTATTTTTGAAGACATTGGATCAGGGGTTATTTGTCTACTATCATAGATTAATTTAACTTGTTTATTTTGCTGTTCTTTTAAGGTACGCTTTATTTCTTTCCCATATGAAAAAGAATTCAGTTCATGAGCATGATAAAAATCCGCCTCCTCTTTCAGTCCTAGTTGAAAAAGCGGATCGACTAAATAGTCAGAAGATCGCTTTTCACTATCATAGGCAATGACCTTCATACCGTGATAATGAAAAATTTCATCACGAAATTGATTGGAAAAAGGTTTTCCATCAATATGAAATAAAAAACCATTTTTCCGTGGGGCAAGGATGGTAACATCATAACCATGCTTTACGAGACTTTTGGCCTCACATTCAAATATACGGGAGTCTAGAAAGGGAAGGTAACATAGGAGCATGCACACCTTTCGTTTCAATTTTAAAACCTCATTTCTTGAACAGAATTTTTATCTAATACTATAAAGTATTAACAACCAAACTAAAACATTCATACATATAATTGAATGCATTCTCATTGCATTATTTGTTTACGGCTATATGAGAAATTGGAGGATAGCTTATGGATTTGCAATTAAAGGGCAAGAAAGTACTTGTCACTGGCGGTTCAAGAGGAATTGGTAAAGCAATAGCTGCATCCTTCTTAAAAGAAGGCGCTGACGTCGGAATTGTAGCTAGAACAAAATATGAACTCGAAGAAGTAAACAAAGAACTGGATGTGAGAATTTACACGAATGATCTCACAAATGATTACCAAAGAAAACAATTAATTACTGATTTTATAACCGATTTCAATGGGATAGATATCCTCATTAATAATGCAGGGGCTAGCTATGGAAAAACTGTCTCAGAAACATCCCCCATTCTTTTTCACAAAACGATGAACCTCAACTTTATCGCTGCCGTTCACTTAAGCCAATTAGTAAGTCAGCACATGATAACACAAGGAGAAGGCGTAATTATAAACATTTCCTCTATTTACGGCAAGGAAGCAGGTGGCGTACCGGCTTATAATGCTTCAAAAGCCGCTTTAAATAGTTTTACAAAATCTTTCAGCTCTGAAGTCATAAAGTATAATATTCGGGTCGTCGGTATTGCCCCTGGTGCTATCTTCCACCCAAATAAGGAGTGGACACGTCGAATAAAAAACGATCCTGATTTTTTAGATAATTACGCCAAATCCAACATACCTGCAGGGAGACTTGGTAAGCCAGAGGAAGTTGGTAATATTGCTGTATTTCTGGCCTCGAACAAAGCGGCTTGGATTGTAGGTTCTACAATCAGCGTAGATGGCGGGCAATCACGAATGAACTATTAACATGGAAATACGAGAAGGGAAGTGGCAAATCTGAAACGTGTACCACTGGAGAACAGTACCATTTTAATTGTTGGCGGAGCCGGTTTTATTGGAAGTCATTTAGTAGATCATTTATTAGAAAAAAAAGCTAAAGAAATCATTATTATTGATAATCTTTTTACTGGTACTCAAAATAACCTAACATCCGCATTAGCAAAGAATGCAATACTTTACATCGATAATGCTGAAAACCAAGAAGCTTTAAACTACATTATGGAAAAGCATACTATCGACATTGTTTTTAATTGTGCAACCAAAGCATTGAACTATTCATTTATGAACCCAGCTGATGCTTTTTTAACAAACGTTATTGTCTTAAAGAATTTATTAGAATTACAGCGTAAAGAGCTATTTCACACACTTTGTCATTTCTCATCATCAGAAGCATATGGTTCTTCTCAATACCAGCCGATGGATGAAAATCATCCATTAGATCCGACAACGACTTATGCTGCAGGTAAAGCTGCTGCTGATTTAATGTTAACGTCTTATGTAAAAATGTTTAATTTAGATGCTTTTATCGTTCGACCTTTTAATAACTACGGACCTAGACAAAGCTTCACAGGACCTTTAGCTGGTGTTATTCCCACTACAATTAAAAAAATACTAGCTGATGAAACTCCAGAGATACATGGCACTGGTCAACAAACAAGAGACTATATTTATGTAAAAGATACTGTTGATATGGTAGTTAAATTGTATCCGTTGATTCCTTCGGGAGATACTGTAAACATTACGACTGATCAACAGTTATCCATTCAATATATCATTGAAACAATCATTGATGAAATGAATTATAATGGTGAAGTCCTAAAAAAGCCAAATAGAACATCTGATGTTACTAGTCATAGAGGCTCCGTAGAAAAATTGCGGAAATTAATTGGCACTTATAATAAAACCGACTTCAAGGATGGAATTGCCTCGACGATAAATTGGGTGAAACGCCATGCCACAAAGTAAATTCTTATGAACGCATGACAAAGAGAGAACAGAAACGATGATGTTAATTACGGGATTAAGCGATGGTACACATTCTTTAGTCTGTTCTCCATTTTCTCCCAGCAATAGATTTCTTCCATTACTTTTCTAGCGTTTAAGCTCATTTGTTTCAACATTTTCTTATTGCTGGCTAAATACAGCATAGCTTCTGCATAGTCTGAAGCTGTAGCATGTTTTTTATTAATTACTAATCCACAACGATGAGTCCGTAGAAAAGATTCCATCTCATGGCATTGGTTTACTACAATCGGAACACCATTATTTAAAAAGCTGAAAAACTTATTTGGCATCGCATAAGAACGATTAAGCGAAGTATTTAACTCTTCATAATCGATCCAACCTATTTCTACGTCTTTCATATGCTGTGAAATAGAATAATAGTCCACCCATCCAGTTAACTTAATTTTATCGCTTAAATGATTAGGGAGTTCAAATGTTTCACCAAACCTTGTTCCACCTATAATCTTGAATTGAAAATCGATGGAAGTGGCGCATTGTTCAGTAATCTGTATAATTTTATTTTTACTACCTCTTTTATAATCAATATTACCTTCATAACAAGCTATGAGTCCCTTTCCAGTAAATTCTTTGGTTTGATAGTTTTTAGCTAATGGATGTGAATTATAAATGACCTCTACAGAAAATGTGGGGTCTTGAGAAAGGAACCATGATTTTATGGAATGGGAAATAGTAATGATTTGATCTACTTCCTTCAGCATAACCAGTAGCTTTTCTTTCAAGTTATTGCGGTGATTTACGTGATTTCTCGAATCAAAGGGATCCGGAGTTAATTCATGACTGTCGTAGATTAATTTTACTTTTTTATTTCTTTGTTTCAATAATCTTTTCACACCTATTCCAGCAAAAAGGGATAAATATTCATGAACATGATAAATATCTGCATCTTGTTGTATCCCAAGCTCTGTTAATGGGTTATTAAAACCTTTCTCCCACTGAGAAACAGGGGCTACGACTTTACTTAATGGTGCTCTGCTTTCTTCAAAATCGTAAGTAACTATTTTAATTCCCTCATAAGTAAACGTTTTAGAAGTAAATTTATCTTTCAAAGGTGTACCATCAATGTCAAATAAATATCCATCTTTTCTAGGAACAATTAGTGTTACATCATAACCCAATTTTAATAGGCTTTTGGCTTCACGTTTGAAAATTCTCGAATCTAAGAATGGGTGTTCTGCTACAAGCATGCATACTTTTCTAGACATATTTCATGCCCCTTTCCTTTGTTCTTAATAACAACTCTTTTTTTATTATATTTTTTATTTTTGCGGTTCATGCGCAACAATTGTTTAGTAGAATATAAATATTTATAACCATCTAATGTAACCCTTAGATAGAAAGGAGAAAAAATGAAGATATTAACTGTTGTGGGCGCAAGGCCTCAGTTTATTAAAGCATCCATGCTGTCTAAAGCAATCAAGGCACAGTCAAAGATAGAGGAAATTATGGTACACACAGGTCAACATTATGATCATAATATGTCTACCATCTTTTTTGACCAATTAAAACTTACTAAACCAGATTATTATTTAGGTATAGGCTCTGGCTCTCATGGAGAGCAAACCGCTAAAATGCTATTCGAATTAGAGAAGATTATGCTTAGTGTTCAACCCGATATTGTAATCGTATATGGAGATACGAATTCGACACTAGCAGGGAGCATTGCGGCATCAAAAATTCATATCCCGATAGCACATGTGGAAGCTGGTTTACGTAGCTTCAATAAAAAAATGCCTGAAGAAATTAATAGAATCATTACCGACCATTTATCACATTTATTATTTTGCCCATCGAAAACTGCCATTCATAATCTAAAGCAGGAGGGCATTGACAAAGAGGTTTATTTAACGGGAGATATCATGTACGATGCCGTTATACACTTTAAAGATCCTGCAATTCAACAATCAACCATTCTAAATGATCTATCACTTACAGCTGGTAACTATTTTATTGCAACTGTTCACCGGGCTGAAAACTCGGATGAACCTGAGCGTTTAAAGCAAATACTAACAGCGTTTCAACGACTAGATAAAACAATCATTCTTCCGTTACATCCTAGAACTAAAAATAAAATTCAACACTTTAAACTTGATCATTTCATTACTTCATCTCATATAAAGACAATAGATCCCGTAAATTATTTTGATATGTTGACATTAGTTTCTCAAGCAAAAGCCATTTTAACGGATTCGGGCGGTTTACAAAAAGAAGCATATATGCTCAGAATTCCATGTATTACGCTAAGAGAAGAAACAGAATGGATGGAGACTGTACAGACCGGTTGGAATCATCTTGCAGGATATAAAACAAATCAAATATTAGATAAAGTTAATCATCTTAAACTCCCCCATTATTCTCCTTCCATTTTTGGTGATGGAAGGACTGCTCACGTGATTCATAATATCCTACTCCATTCATTTTAAAGACGATGATCCCTCTCCAACGAGTGGTTTACACATCGTATAACCAAAAACTAGCGATGAAAGACGCTGGCTTCTAATATGACTTTAACCTGATCCGAACAAGTGCACACTTGTTCAGATCAGGTTTGTAGCAAATACATATATCCCATACACTTTCAAAACCATTCATAAACATATAAGAGGTGCGTATATCATCCTTTTCTTTATTTGTAACTATATAGTAAATCTTTTCCCCTCTAAATAACCTTTCCATCTTTGCAATACCTTGTTCATTTTTGTGTCCTTTTCTATCGAGTTTAAAGCAGCTAATAAATGAATATGAGTAATATGATACCCCCAGTTAGCTACATTTGGATACCCTCCATCCGTTGTATATTGCGTTAAATCATAGGCTGTACAGTACCCCAAATCATATAAAGGTAGCATTCTTTTTAGTGAAATAATTCCTTCTCGATATAATTTTTTTGTTTCTATATCACCAGTTAGTTTATAAAGATCATATAATCCAATTAACGCAAACATGAAACCGTTTAAAATAAAACTAGGTGGATCTGTAGGACATTCCTCGTAGAACATGTATTTACCTTCAAATTTAGCTAGTATTCCATTTTTTTCTGAGGGGATGTTAAAAATAGGAGTAGCTCTTCAATGTATTCTTAGTGTTTAACCATTCTTTTTCTAAATCGTATCCTTTTTCCAGTAAAGTAATAGGAATAAAAAAATTTTCTTTCCAATTGCTTCGTATTGATTGTGCATCAAAACTTTAATATCCTTAAGTTCTTCTATCATTTCATCAACTCTTTTCAACCTTAAATTTAGTCATGCATTACGATAAATCTATTCTCTTTGCTGGAACACCAACAGCAACTATCCTATCTTCTAAATCCTTAGTAACAACAGAACCTGCGCCTACTATTGTTTCTTTTCCAATTTTTATCCCTGGCAATAGTGATGCGTTATTGCCAATTTTAGCTCCATGTTTAATATACGGGCCTTTTAAATTGTAGCTCTGCGCTCCCATATATTTATCATTAGCCATGGATACACAGGGACCAATAAATACATTATCTTCTATTACGGTATCTCCTGTCACATACGATTGTGTTTGGATCGTACATGATTTTCCAATTTTTGTATTCAATTCAACTATTGCTGCTCGACCAATAACAGTTTCATCTCCAACTATAGTATTTTCTCTTATACTTGCATGATCACCAATAAATACGTTCTCACCAACTCGTGTACTAGAATAAATAGAGACTAGATGCCCAATTCGCGTGCCACTCTCAATTACTAATTCGGTAAAATTAGAAGTTTTTCTCATTCTTTTATTAACCGTTGGCTTAATACCAAGAACGCAATTACAGCCAGTACTTACATTATTACCAATCTTTGTTCCTCGTAAGATGACAGAGTTATGACCTATTATCACATTATCACCAATATGGACATCATCCTCGATGATAACGTTATCACCAAACTGTGCGGTGTCCGATATATGAGACAAGCAAAAAACCTCCTCATTCTATAATGGATAGTTTAGTTTTCTTTCTATTATCTTGACTAACTGTTGCGCTCTATGTTGAACAGTATGATGTTGATGAACAAATTGATATCCTTGTTCAACTATTTGTTTCCGTTCCGCTTCATGCGATAAAAAATAATCTGCCTTTGCTGCAAAATTATTTTCATCTATTGCTATAAAATGTACATCAGGAATAAAACCAATATCTTCTAGTTCTTTAAAGGTAGGTGCTAATAACAAAGTTTTACAAGCCAACGCTTCAAAGTATTTGATAACTGGATAATTAAATTTAGATGGGCAAGTAAAAAATAAGATTGATCTGTTCAATTCTTTCGCATAATTCTCTCCTATTACCTCATTGTTATCTTTTTCTCTAAAATATTGATAACCTGGATGCTTGTGATAAATGAAATTAGCGTTTCCTTCATACGCCTTAATAATCTTTTGTCTTAAAGGATATAAATCCGTTACGGCACCCATTAATAATAACTTGATATCTTTTTTCAACTCATAGTTCTTATATATTTCTGTATTAACGAAATGTGGAAACCACTCCATTTTATTCTGATATTCAGAATATATTTGAAGAAATTTATCCCTGATCACAGAAAATAAATACGTAATATTATTTTTTTCAATAAAATTTCGTCTAAGACTTACAAAACGGTGAACATCATTAACAAATAATCCTGTGGGTATATGAATATGAGCAAGCCCTTTTATCATTGGTGACATTTTCCTATCCATATCATTTAAAATTAGTATAAAATCCGGTTTAACGTCTAGTCGATTAATAATATAGTCAATGTGTCCAGATTCTCTCCATAACATCAAGTTCACCAAATTTTTTAGCTCTTGTTCTAAATAATGAAAATTTCTATTAATCATTTTTGAGGTGTCTTTTGCAATAAAGAGTAAATTGATCTTACTCCCCCCTCCAGCAAGAATATATACTTAGTCAATTGCCAATTTTGTAATTTATTGTTATAGCGGTCTATCTCTCTTTCTATCTAATGCATACGATATAAAAGAATTAGAATTCAAAGTGAGGAGACTTTAATATGAGAGTTGGTGTAATTGGAACTGGTAATATGGGAGAAAATCATATACGGACGTATTTATCCATGTATGATCACTGCCAGCTTATTGGTATATATGATAAAGATACAATTAAAAGAGACAAAATTGCTAAAAAATATAATATAAAGCCGTTTTCATCATTAAATTACCTATTAAAAGAAGTTGATGCTGTAAGCATAGCTGTCCCTACGGAGTTCCACTATGATATTGGCTTAATTTGCATTCAAAACAATGTACACATGTTATTAGAAAAACCTATGACTAGTACAGTAGAACAAGCAGAAGATTTAATTTATAAATCGTCAAAAGCAGGAGTCATCATTCAAGTAGGCCACATTGAACTTTTTAATCCATTGATTCATGAACTCCTAAAATTAATAAAAAATAAAAAAATAATTGGTATTGAATTTCAAAGAATGGGTCCCTATAATAAAAGGCTTGAAAATGTCGATGTTGTGAACGATCTAATGATTCATGATATTTATATTCTACAAGAAATCCTTCAAGATACATTCATAGACATTCAAGCATTGGGAAAAATTATGGATGGTACAATTAAACATGCAGTTGTAATTGCCGCATCTACAAAGGAGATCATCATACAGCTTTCTGCCAGTTTTAAATCGCAAAATAAAGTTAGAACCATTCAAATCCTCACTGAAGATGCTTTTATTGAAGCCAATTTATTAAAGAAAGAAATCAAAATACAAAGCTCTATTTTTACTAAAACCCTTACAGTCGATGATTCTATTCAACCATTACAAGTACAACTAACTGATTTCTTAAATTGTATTAGGTTTAAAAAAGAACCTTCTGTATCAGGGAATGAAGGAATAAAAGCATTATTAATGACTAATAAAATTAGTGAGGAAATTTACAAAAAAGAACATAAGTAAAAATATTAGTGAAAATTTAATAGAATTTATTAATAAAATACACCTACAATCAATAGACTTTACCTGCTCCTCCCTTGATTGTTCGCTTCTCAAGGGTACAACCAAAAAAGACGGGCATTGAAATACTGTTATCTCCTTAGACTCATTCGCCTTTTCTTGAACGAGATCTGATTCTTGTAGCAGTTTATGGATAAAATCGGCTTAGTATCTATATATTATATGCCCTAATAAATCAATTCATGCATATAACCTTTTACTAAATTCTTAGAGTTTTTCCCTTTCATTATTAACAGAATGATAGTCACTTCATTCGTTTTGATCACCGACAAATAAAATACAACCCTTATAATTTATGCAAATAAACTTACGAAACAGCCGTTATTAAGGTCTGAACTCGATATTAAATCGGATTCAGACCTTTTCGTTTTGTTTTGGTTTGTTTATTTTTCTACATATTTATCCTATTACCTTTGTTCAATTAAAATAACAACATTATATATCTAAGTTCCGTGTGCTAAAACATCCACCAATATACGATGTGCATTTCTGAAATATTTATCATTTCATTTATATAACCTTGCGCTTAAGACATCTACTCCGCCTCCAAGATAATTCCTACTGGGCAACATTGGATATATTGTATAATCCTAATCGATTCTAATTTTCATACAAAATAGTTTAATTGAACCCTTTTAAAAATGTATATTCCTTAAAGTTACTATTCTTATAAAATATAGATCTCCAAGAAACCTATCATTTAAAAAAAGTACCATTCCTCGAAAAGAGAAATTGTACTTTTTTTACAAAATAAAACAATAAAAACGCTAACTATCACTAACAAACCATTTCATATCTTTAAGAAAAGCGTACAAAATTGATGAAATTGAAAGCTATATATACTTTTTCTGGTCCATAACCACTATCCTCCTCTACTATTACTAATTGTGAAGTTACCTTTAAAATAACACCTTCTGTCAAACTACTATCTGTAGCTATTTCTGCATTAGAACCTACACGTGTCCTAAGCTCAGCAGCAAAACTATTTCTAAACATTTATATACCCCCTTTATACTTCACTAAGAAGTTCAATTTTATCAATTGGTACTAACACCTGAGCATTAGTAACTTCAGTAATAACCGTATAATCATCTTTCACTTGGGAAACAGTACCAGTTATCATTCCAAAATTAGTAGTAATTTGGACATCTTGACTTAATAACTCTAATAATGCTTCTCTAACCGTGGAGGGATTTAACAATTATATTCATCCTTTCTATAATATATTTCTATATACCATATGCTAAATATAAGGAGCCGTAAGGGCTTTAATTGTAATAAGACATTATTTCCACCAATGCCATATACCTCATTTAAAATTAATAGTCTCCTATCTTTGAGAAATAATAATTACTTTTTAAAGACACAGAAAAAGTAATATACCTTTTACAACTAGCTTAAAATTTAATTTAAACCCAATCCTATTCTAGTAAGATTCGAAGTCTTCACAAATGATTCAAACTAGGGTATTTGTTATTAAAGCTAAATATTGATCTTTTCTAAAAATAAAAATCAACCAAGCTTGTTATTCATAGCTGTTTAGCAATTAAATCTAAACTATTTCTCTTTGAAACCAATGTTTATAGTAAACTTAAATTTATTTTTTAGTAAATTTCAACTTACGCATACAAGCACACATAAACGATAACTACATATAATATAATAAACCAATTTATCAGGGGCCTATTTAGCCCCTGATAGGATAATGAACTATTTACTCAGAGGAATTGTCAAGTTCTTTTAGCATGTTGACAATTTCTCTAGTAGCATCTTTATCAATGACAACATTGTCTTTATAATCGTTGAGGAAGCTTAACAAAATCACAATAGCTGCAATTGATAATGCATTTGCCTCATTTTTCACGATTACATTTGGATTTCCAATGTTTTCAAATTTTGTCCGATCACTTTGTGCCTGACCTTGATACTGATCTTGGTACTGATCTTGGTCTTGATTCTGGTATTGCTTTTGCTGTTGCTTCTGAAGTTGGAATAGAATATCCTTCAAAATCACCTCTAAACGTCGGAAATCTTCTTTCCTGTCAAAGTCATGATGTCTAGAACTACAACTCATTTTCTCATCTCTCCTTTCTTAGTTTACATTAGTAATATATGAATTTTAAAGAAGTGTGGTAGGGTATTCGTCTTTTAGCATGGAATTGATAAAACTGACTACCAAAACGAAACAATCTGTGCTAACCTGACAACCGTAATTACGATGCATAGATTCATGAAATAACATTAAATAATCTCCTCGTATTGTTATTTTTAAAATGAACAGTGTTAAACATTTCATGACTTCTTCTTCTTTTGAGCACATGACGTGAGAAAACTTAGGTAATCACCAATTCTTTATGACAAAATCCGTAATTTTGCTTATACAATAAAATATAAAATTATTTACTTTCCTATAATAAAAAAAGACATTAGCCCGACTTCATGTCGAACTAATGCCACAGTTAAATTAATAAATGAAACTGTCTAGAATATGGGGAGAACTATTACAACTATTTCTTAGAGGAAAACTTTTCATGGGAAAATCAATACAAGCTTGTATGATTTATACTATGGTATGCTTTTACATTTAAACAGAAACGGCACTTTACTTACAGCATGTATACATTTTTTATAGTCTAGTACCTTTCCTTTATTATTAAACAAGGTAATTGAATGATTTTTTAAAAATACACAATAATACAAGCTATATGAAAATAAATACATAAGCTATACTATAGCATTTCTTATAAACTTCACACCGTTTTTATTGCAGATGATAAATAACAAAAAACATTTTGAAGTCATAATGCTTAATACAATTAAAGTAAGCGAGGTGAAAAGAGATGGGTTGCTCTAACCAAAATAATATCTACTCCACCAAACATCGAGAACATTGTGTATGCGATATAGTTCAAAGCATTGTTCATGCACAAGACAAAGTAAACAAGGACACTTGTGATACGAGCTGCTATGCATCAATTCAACAATTAAACCACAAGAATTCTTTCAATAGGCATACAACTATTCCATTTTTGCTTTACTGCCGCAACAGTTGCAAGCCGTTTATTGGAAAAGGATTTATGACTAAGCATCATAATCATTGTTCCGAAAAATCCTTCAAAGAAATTGAATCCCCATTTTTCAGGGCAAAAAAATTCTTAAGAGGGAGCAAATGTTGTGTTCGATTAGAACTTTTATTACCAATCAAGGATAAAAAGTTTTCTCAATCTTTCGATAAACGATCTTATTGTGATGATCATATTGATAAGAAGATAACGGATTTCATAGCTACTGGAGTTTGTTTAACAGTGGACCTTAATCAATTTATTGGTATAACCTGCCTTGATCCAATAACTCCAATCCCTCCTAAGTAAAATTCATGCAGTAGGGGTGTTGTTTTCCATCTCCTACTGCATGCAAGTAACGTAAAATTATGTATTTAATCCTGTCCCAATACTCATCTAAATTAGCTCGACATTCTTTTATATTCCCTTATTTTCGCTCCATCTTTATATCCCTTCCTATCATAAATAACCTTCATATTTTTTGATATAAGACAATGAATCGTTCTTCCACCAGCTAGAACGTAAATCAAGAAGTCTAATTACGAATATGGTATGCTAAAGTCAGGAGGGATAGCAAATGGCTGAACATTCGTTTACTGTCATAACAAATTTAACAGACATTGATACGTTTATCGAACAAAACAAGCTCGCTTTTCTATATATTTCCCGCGAAGGCTGTAGTGTGTGTCACGGATTATTACCACAAGTTGAGGCGTTAATGGAATATTACCCAGAAATTGCTACGGCGCATATCAAGGCCGAACAAGTGGAAGAAGTCGCTGGAAGATTCTCCGTATTTACCGTTCCTGTACTCTTACTTTTCGTCGAAGGAAAAGAATATTTGCGTGAAGCGAGAATTGTGCATATGGATTTATTTCAGGAAAAACTGGAACAAATTTATAGCCATGTGGTTGGCGCTAATTAAAGCACCAACCACATCCTTACAGCAAACATCTCCAGTCCTTGAAATAAGGGAATCAGTATTTTAGATGTGGAGTAACCGCCCTACACTTCTACGTGCAAATTCGCCAATACTTTTTTATCGTTCATTGTTCATTTTCATACATATTTTCGATCATGATAGATGCCTTTTTCGCAGTCTGATTGTTCGGTGTTAATTCTCCTTCATAACGTAAAGCCTTATCTTTTAGGTCAATAACATACATTAATGGTGGGTTACCTTTTATTTGTGGGGCATTGCCTTCTCCCCCCATGTAGCTGTTCATATCATACAAGAGGTACAGCTTATCATGAATGATTTTCGTATACTTCATCGTGTTGACGTCGATAGCATCGGAAATGGGAATTTCAATTGGATCATCCAATTGTTGTTCGGCAACTTGATAAGGCGTCACGCTTAGTTTGCCTTTCTGTTCGTAAATAAAGTAGAACGTTTGAGCCCTCATATCAGCTATCACTTCTTGTTCTAGCATTTTTTCTGAAACATCAACCGACAATTCTGCCTGTTTCTTTATATCAAATAGCCGAAGTTGCTTTGTCTGGTCATCTTCGTCTAAATTTCTAGTCATAACAGCTATATAGCTACTTGCTTGAAGTTCATCTGTATCATGCAATAAAGTTACTTCTCGATCTCCTTTCACGTTTTCTTCCTTGTCGGAAAATAACCTTTGTTCACTAATTAGTTTTTCATTTGTAAGATCGATCGTGTATAGCCGCATTTCACTTTGACTTTCATCATCTACTAACATGTCGTTTTGTGTAAGAACATAGAGCTTATCTCCCAAAACTGTTACCTCTCCCACATCCATGTAATCATACTGACCTTGGTTTGGAAGTTTGATGAAAAAAGAGGTTGTTTCATCGTCACGCTTAGATACTGTTTCCACTTCTAAGGCAAAGTTACTTTGTTTAAACTGGCTACCATCCCACTCCGAAGACACATTCGCATATGCCAGCATACGTTCATCTTCATAAAAGTTATACGTACTCTCCTCTTTCCCACGCATAAACTGGCGATATTTCTGTTGTAATTGTTTGATTTTTAAATCATCCATTGCACCAGTTAGCCGTTCTAAAAAGCTAAGTTGGCTTAAGTACTTTCTTTTTTCTCCAGCAATCTGGATTGTTTCCCCAATATAGCTACCGTCCTGGATATAAGCTTGCACCAATACATCTTCTAATACCTCTTCATTTCCCTTCTGTTTTTCCCAAGTATATTCCGGTAGTTCTTTTTCAGCAAATGTATCATGCAAGTAGAAAAATCCAATGCCAAAAACAAATAGACAAGAAGTAAACATAAGTTTCCAATATCGTTCCACCATTCTTCCCCCTTACACCGTAATTTTCTTCGTTAATAAATAGTAGCTCAGGAATATGGAGCTTGCCGTTACTATTATTCCTATAATGATTTGCAAAATGAGCCATTCTAATGGATATAAAGAAAATAATCCCCATTCCATACTTAGAAAGATTAACGACATAAATACTGCCGTTGCGACTGCTACGTACCCAATTGCAAATAGCAAACCCTTCCAGCGATAACTCCGCTCGATAAGAATTGCCGTAAAAAAGATGCAGACAAACATTAACCCAGTACCGTAGTATAGTACAAACTCCGTGAATGTTGCTGGTAATATCGTGTTTACATATTGTGAAGCAACACTCACTTCTGATACTCCCATCGTTTGCATAAACTCATTCGGAACCATCCATTCTAAAACAATTCCTGCGATATAGATAAGGAACACTTGTAAAGCAACTAAGCCGAGCACCATGATGAAAATAGTTGTCGCTTTAGCAAAAAACAAATGTATTCTTTGCGTCGGAAGCATCAACAAGCGATAAATAAAGGTATTTTTCCCTAACCAATCCCGGTACCATATGAAAAACATGTAAATTAGCAACGTAACAACACAAAGTGCTATTGGCGCTAAAAACCAAATGGAATTCGTCCAGTCTAGCAAGCTTATCAGTCCACGCTGGTCCATAAATGCTTGTTTCGATAAGCCATCTTGATAAATTGCTTCATTTGCCTCTTGCATATACTCCTTAGATACAGCGATCACGCCAATTATTTGAGAAACTATCGTCAATCCAATAAGCACGAGATAAAATTTAAAAAATCTGCCCAGTTCAAATTCCGTTAAGCGAAAATAGCTTTTCATCCTTGATACTCCTCTCTCATCACATCAATGACCGATTTCCCTTCTGCCTCACGAACTTCTTCCGTATAGAATTGCTTTTTCACGACACCATCATCAAGCAATACAACTTTATCAATTAAATGCTCGATATCACCAATTTCATGAGTGGTAATAATCACACCACGGTCTTCGATTAAATGACTCGTAAACACGTTCGCAATTTGTTCTCTACTAAACATATCAATCCCTGAGAAAGGCTCATCCATAAGGATATAATCGACATCAAGTGCAAGTCCTAACAGTAAATTTGCTTTCGCTGTATTTCCTTTGGATAAAGAAGCTATCTTGTCTTCTGGATTTAATTTAAAAAAGGATAATAATTCCTGTGCTCGCTCCTCATTCCATGTCGTATAGTAATCTTTCATAAATTGCATCGATTCCGTAATCGTCATTTGCGGAAGTACCGTAATCGCATCAGGGATAAAGGTAATATGATTAAAAGTTTTTGGCTTTAGTTTTTCGCCATCAATCAAAATTTCTCCTTTTTTTATCGGTGTTAAAGCCATAATCGCATTTAAGATTGTGGTTTTTCCAACACCATTAATGCCGATTAAGCACGTTATTTCTCCTTTTTCAGCAGTAAAGGTTACGCCTTTTAACACTTGTTTACGACCAAATTTTTTCGTAATATTGTTCACTTCAATCATTATGCTCTTCCCCCTTATCCGCATTTGCTTGCTCATACTTTTCCTTTATAATGGTGACAATTTCATCAAGTGGCACTTGTACAGATTGAACAGTTGTAACCAATTGATCCACCGCATCCATAATTAACTCTTCCCGCACAACTTGAAGCACTTGTTCATTACGTGTTATCTTACTTGGCAAATTTCGCTCTGTATAAATCAAGCCTTGCTCCTCCATCTCCTTATAGGCACGTTGCACCGTATTTGGATTGATTTTTAATTCGCCTGCCAACTCTCGACGTGAAGGGATTTCCTGTCCCGGTTCTAGCATATTCATCGCAATCTGTTGCTTAAAATGACGAACCACTTGCACATAAACAGGCTCCCTACGATTAAAATTTATTTTCATAGCAACAGCTCCTCATTTCATCGGTGTATTATGTGATTAATACACTAAAGGCAAAAA
This sequence comes from Virgibacillus dokdonensis, assembly GCF_900166595.1. Lineage (NCBI taxonomy): Bacteria > Bacillati > Bacillota > Bacilli > Caryophanales > Bacillaceae > Virgibacillus > Virgibacillus dokdonensis. Next base: position 3,404,024 of record NZ_LT745763.1, read on the forward strand.
AATTGATGTATCATGACTCGCTTATGAAAACACTACGCTTACCCAAATTTCCTCAAGGTCCTGTTTACTTTTACCTTACAAAACGCCACATAGGATAACTAACATAGAACGAACCTGAACAGCAGTTAACAATAGGTAAAATACGATGATTTTTCTTAATATGTGAATTTCTTTTGTCTGATTGTCTACTACCTTTTTTTAGTTTTAACTCAAAGCGTAATCATAAGTGTATGAAGCATATAATACAATACTAAGCTGTATTATATGCTTCATACACTTTTTTGTCAATGCTGTCTCTTTTTATAAAAATGAATTAGATGATTACCTCATTCTTACATATTGCATTTCTAGTAATTTGTGTTTTATATGCTACAATGATTCTGTGCTTCATTTCCATATAAAGCAAACCTTCAATCCGTGGGGGGATTACTTTCATCCCCCACGGATTATTCGTACCGCAAGGGTAGACTAAAAGACTCAGAACGAATCGGGGACTTAGGTGCTATTATCTCCCACTTAGACTTGTTCAGCTCCCATCTCCAATTCTTAAAATGGGGGGCTTACAGCACATTATACCTGGGATAAACTATCCTAAGTTGAAAGAAAGGAATTAAAATTTATGAAACTCGTATCTTGGAATGTAAACGGACTAAGAGCATGTATTCGCAAAGGATTTCTAAACTATTTTCATAGCATAGATGCTGATATTTTCTGTGTGCAAGAAATAAAATTACAAGCAGGACAACTTGATTTACCATTAGAAGGCTACTACCAATATTGGAACTACGCTGTCCGAAAAGGATATTCTGGTACCGCTGTTTTCACCAAACAAAAACCATTGACTGTCTCATATGGCGTTGGTGACGCGAATACCGAAGAAGAAGGGCGCATCATTACATTAGAATATGAAGATTTTTATCTCGTCAATGTCTATACTCCAAATGCAAAGCGAGATCTCTCTCGCCTAGACTACCGCTTACAGTGGGAAGATCAACTTTATGCTTATTTAGTAGAGTTAGACGAAAAAAAGCCCGTCATTTATTGTGGTGACTTAAATGTTGCCCATCAGGAAATCGATATTCGTAATTATAAATCAAATAATGGTAATTCCGGTTTTACTTTAGAGGAACGAGCAAAAATGTCGCGACTATTAGACGACCGTTTTATTGATACGTTACGTTACTTTCAGCCGAATACAGAGGGATTATACACGTGGTGGTCCTATATGAAAACCGTTCGCGAGCGTAATATTGGCTGGCGAATTGATTATTTCCTAGTTTCCAATCGTTTAAAAGAGCAATTATTACATGCAGAAATTGATTCAGAAGTATTCGGGAGCGATCATTGTCCCATTCAGCTGGAGCTGAAACAAGCATAAAGGAAAAGTAAACTTTGCTTCGTTAGAAAATATAAAAACAAGTCGCACCGTAATTTTCATAGTAGGTTCTATCTGCGAGAATCATAGGCATGAGAGAATACTTATACGATTAACCCTAAAATTTCTTGCTTTCCGATGTATAAAAAATAATGAAAAGTAGCACTTTTTATTTTCATTGAAAATAAAAGAGAAAATCCATTTATTCACACTCCGTTCATAAAACTATGGTAGGATAAAGTGAAACAATCTATGACTTGATGAAAATGGGAGAAAAAGGGGTGCTATTGGATTGAATACGTATAGTAAAACATTACTGCGATTTTCGGCTATTTTTGCTGTAATAGGAGCGTTTATTGGCTCACATATGGCAGGTGCAGGCGGATATGAATTTCGTACTGTTCACGCACATATTCTTGTCGTCGGATGGCTTACTTTATTTGCTTGGGCGATTTATTATAAAATTTTCATGCCTGCTAACAAAAAACTTGCAGCACTTCACGTATGGACAGCGATTATCGGTGCCATCGGTTTAACAATCGGCATGTGGCTATACTATTTACGTCCGTTTAACTTCAATGAAACAGTAATAACGATATTGTTTATCGTTGGAGGTACGATTCTACTTATTAGCTTTGCGATTTTCCTTATTCTCACTTTCTTAAAAACAGAAGATGAGACGTAAGGATTAGAAAAGCTTGGCTTATCGCCACATCTTTATGGCGTAAGCCCTAAATTTCATGCTATCTATAGTTAAATAAAGCCTGTTTCCTAATGAACAGGCTGCTTATTTTTTTCTTGCTTTTGCAAATAATCAATGATACCTAACGCACAAATTTGCATATCGACATTTAAAATAATGTATGTCTCGTGGTCATCAGGAATTCCTTTCTCCCGCAGCTCCACACGAATTGTCTCTAGCATTCTGTCAGCAAGTTGATCATAACCTACGCCTTCTGCATATGCATCTTCGGCAATTTTCATGAAGGTGTCTAGCCATGTAAATACTTGTTGTAATGCTTCATTGGGTTGTTCGGTCATACCAAAATGCCCATAGTAAATCCGATCTAATTGTAAATTTTCGAAGCGCTCCCACGATTGACGTAATTCATTTGGATCAAATTGATTGGGAGAAGTCGATGGTAAGAAAAATGGCACGCCTTGGTCCTCTAATAACTGATACCGAACCCCAGCAGTATCGCCAGTAAATAAACCATTACTAATCGAATCATAAATACTAAAATGATGTCGCGCATGTCCTGGTGTATGTAAAAATTGCAATGTACAGTTTTTGCCGATTGCTAATGTATCCCCATCTTCTTTCACGATCATTCGTTCTTCTGGAATTGGAACAATGGGGTCATATAAATCCGAAAAACTATCGCCATAGACAGCCCGAGCTCCTGCCGCAAGCTTTCTCGGATTGGCTAAATGCCTTTTCCCTCGTGGATGGATAACTACTGTCGCATTTGGACAAGATTTCAACAAAAACCCAGCTCCTCCTGCATGGTCTAAATGCACATGTGTGACAATGATGTATTTCACTGCATCTAATAAAAATCCTAATTTTTCTAACCCCGCTTTGATATGCTTAATGGACGGGCTAGGTCCCGTTTCAATAATGGTTAACTGCTCCTCATCAAGCACATAAGCTCCTGTGCGGTTTGGTATGTTAAAATCGAAACCGTCAATAAGATAAATACGATCATCTAAGCGAATAGGGTCTTTCGTTTGCATGTCCTAACCTCCCAAAAAGATTCATTTCTTCTATCATAGCATAGGCCTGGATAGGGAGCTAAATAGCAGTGTGAATAACTATCTGTTAGAAACAACTTAGCTATCACCAAGTCTTTATGGTATTAAAACGTTTCGTTTTACTTATACGATGAAGCCTAAAATTTTATACGCTTCTATAGTGCAAGATAAAAACCCTCCCCCTTTTAACCTAACTTGAATAAGATGATAAAAGAAATATTAATCATTCTTTTTATAAAAAGGGGGAGAAAAATTGATAATCAAAAAATCAAAACAAAGGTGTACTTCTCATTACCATCAAGGTAACTGTAAATGTTCCAGTAAGAAATCGTCGCCTTGCAGTTGCTGTGATCATGACATTACAATTATTAACAATTTTAACTGCTATCCTCCTATTCCGCCTACACCACCTCCCCCATCTCAAGTTTTAAATGTAGAAACTTCCCAATACACAGCACTATCAGATGGGGTAAAGACAATATATACGAATCAAGATAAAGAGCCACAGTTTAGCACTTCAGATATTTTAAATCCCAACGATGTATCTTATATCAATTTATTTATAAATGGCATATTACAACCTCCTACCATTTATAATGTTCAACCAGGAACGCTCACACTTCTTGTCGGTCCAAGCGAAGTGCCAAGAAATGGAGTCCCAATTATTTTACAATTTATTAAGATCTTTTCTAGTTAGTCAATAAAATCGCTAATAAGCCATGTATAACCCTTTTTACAATGATTCTCTCCAATTAAGCTAAACGTCGCTTCAAAAAAATCACGAAAGCATATTGTATGTAGCAGGGAGTAATTTTGGTATGGACAAATAAGGACATTAAATATAATACTCCCTAAAAAAGTAGGAGGGATCAATATGGCAATTGTTAAACAGTTTATGGGTGCAGAAAGGTTTGTTGCAACCATTGGGGATGGTACAGGTACTGGAGCAACGTTTAATATTCTTGCAACAGATTTCACAGATGATACAGGAGCGGCAGCTACAGCATTTCCAACTGCACCAGCATACTACAATCTGTATCTTAACGGTGTACTTCAAACAGCTGATACGTCATCACTAACTACAACTGAAATAACGATTCCAGATGGTGATACACTTAACCCTGGAGTTCCAGTAGTTGTCGAATGCGTGGTAAACTAAGCCCAAGGAATAAAAGATGGAACAATAGAATTATAGCTAACGAAAATCCGAACTTTCATTCTGCAATTTTCAAAATACTTGCAAGTTCGGATTTTCTTCGTGTCTATATTAGCTATGGTTAATAACTACAAAGCTCATTTAGCTTAAGAAATCATGTTTCATTAAAAAGTCCATTATCCCTTCTAATAACCCATCAGCTAGTGGTAATTCCGAATTTGTATATGTTGCCATATTTTCCTCGCGATCTTTCGGAGCGTCCTTTAATATATGATTCATCTTTTCAAGCAATAATAATTCCGAGTTAGGTGCTGCTTCATGTAAGATGGTAGCTTCATCAGCAGGCACTTGTATGTCGCGCTCTCCTTGAACAATGAAAGTTGGTATTTGTAAATTAGCGATGACTGCTTTAGGATCATGTTTCATCCATGAAATTAAAAAAGGCTGTACGGACGTTCGAAGTAATGGTTGTAATTCAGGCCTCACTTCATTTACCGTTTTTCCTTCTTTTAAACTTTGCAAAATAGCTTCACTTTCTCGAAGTAATTCTTTTGGAAGTTGTGACTGTGCACGTAATTGATCGTATATCCCTTCATCCGAGGGACTACCAAAACCAGCTAGTGAAATAAATACATCCATATCCTTTTCTAAAATAGCAAGCATACCTACTAAAGAGCCTTGACTATGCCCGATAACACCAATTTTAGAAAATCGGTTATCTGCTTCTAATTTGTCTATAAAAGCGGCAGCGTCATCTACAAATTGGTCAAACTGCATATCTCTTTCATTGATGTTTGCTTGACTATTTTTTCCAACCCCTCGTTTGTCATAACGAACTGTAGCAATACCTTGATGTGCTAATCCTTCTGCTAACAGTTTTAAACTATTATTCTTTCCAGCTATACCAATTGTATTACCGTCACGATCTGTTTGCCCAGAGCCAGGAATAATGACCATTACTGGGTAAGGTCCTTTCCCTTTCGGTTTCACTAGCTCAGCAGACAATGTTCCAACAGCTGTTTCTACTTGTAAAAATTCTTCGTCTTTTTCTGCGGTTTGTTTCGCTTTCGCTAATTGAAAGGGAAAAGCTTGGCCATTTTGTTTAAATGTCCCCGTAATTTGATTGGATTCCATTTCCCCTTCAAACGAAATGTACTGATTTTGTACTTTTGTTGTAAAAGTAATCGCTTTCTCCCCATCCTGTTTAACCGTTGTCAAAGGATAATCAAGCAACCCTTGAACGGGAATGCTCATCGTCCCAGATAGCTCACTAGCTTGCTTTTGCAAGGTCACTTCGATGCCTAAGGGCTGATCTGGAATTTCAATTGCGCCTTCATAATATCCAGCAACATCCGCTTTCGCTTCTTTTTCCCTATCTGCTTTATCTGCGGACTCACACGCTGTTAACAGCAACCCAAAAAAAACGACGACGATAACACACCATATTTTCTGCAACAAACCCCTCCCTTTCCCCTTATAAACGAAGCATTATTTATCACATTAAAGATAACAATTAGAAATCACCTCCACCACCTAAGATAGATCCCGCTCTATTATTGAATTTCATTTGTTTAGAAATTCCAACAGCGTCCCTTTCATTTACAAATTCCTTGTGATTTGATAGTCCAATTGCTTTTTCCGTAATTACTTTATTAACCAAGATCGTTTTACTACTTCATTACAAAAACAATGACACGAGCCAAGGTGCTGCATACAACGTCATAAATTGCACCCCATAATTTACTCCTTTACGGTGCAAAAATCCAGCAACAAGTGCCACAACAATAACGCCAGCTATATTTACAATTCCCGCATCCATATAGGCAAGCATAATGACAAGACCAAAGAATACACCTAACATGGCTTCATGCGGAATAAACCGGAATACGAAGGCACAAATTTGCTGTGCATATTTAATCGTAATATAAAACGTGATACTAATAGCGACAATGGACCCAATTAATGTAGCAACAATAAAATCAGACATAGACAACATATGGTGCAGATTATTTTCTTCTGTAAATACTGGTGGCGCATTAAACAAAGGACCACCCGGACCAATTGCTGTAGGAGACAAAGGTAAACCTATAGCAATTAACGGGATAAGCGTCCCAGATAAATAAGCTGCGTTTGTCAGTCCATCCATACTGGATATAGCTCGAGCCGCCTTTTTTACTGGATCTTTTATTCGACTGGTTAACGTTTCGCCAAGGAAAATTGTCATGCCAACAGGACTCATAAAAAAGGTGAGCACTCCTAAGATAGATGAGATCGAAGTTGTACCAATCTCCCTTCTGGTAAGGATTTTAAACGGATTTGGGAATCCTTTTACTTTTTCCGTTCGTCGCATTGCAATATCTTTTTTGCCATAGCGTGGAAGCTTCCTTCTGATCCTTCCATTAAGTAACTCTGCTAATTTTAAAATGACCGGGCCTATGGTTATTCCTAAAAAGAAGGATGTAAATACAGTTTGATCTTCAGGAACGATGCCTGTTTCCCAATAAAACATACGTAAGCCTTGGATCAAAACAGCAAACGGTACAATGGAAAGTAGTGCAATCCAACGATTTTTCGTCATAAGTGCTAAAAAGATGGCACCGCCAAGAAAAATTTGGCTCGCGTATTGCGTGATTTCATCGGATAAGGGAGCGATTAAATTCGCCATTAATAAACTCATAGGTACAGCAATCACAGTACCAATAACGGAACCCGATGCCATTTTTCGAATGCTCAGCTCAGACATGCCATGTTTTTTTAATACCATCGCATGCTCAACCATTGGTGCCGACATTACCCCACCAGGAATTCCGGCAATGGCAACTGGGATAGAATCGGTTAATTTTTTAGCAACAATTGCGGATATAAAAAAGGCTAGAATAACAATGGGTTCAAAACCTGATAGCACTAGTACTAATGTAACCGGCGCCAAGACAGCGGTTTCATCCGTTCCAGGTGCTATTCCAATAATGGTATACAAAATAGATCCTGCCACAGAAGCAGCTATCAATTGAATAATTAATACAGCATCCATTGTCTATTCCTCCTCCTCATCCATATAACGGAAATTTCGTTTCGGTTTAATGAGCAAACTGCTAATAATGAATCCTACAACAGCACCAACTAAGCCAAATATAAGAGGTTTTGGTGGATCATTTGGTGCTATTATATAAGCACCGAGTGTTGTAATCGTAGATATAATAATCGCTATAACGAGATCTTTAATATGTACGAGGTCTTCCCACACCTCAATGTTTTCTTCTTCCTGTCTCTGTTGTGCCATATCGTTTACTCCTTTACTTCAACATAGTATCTGAAATTATATTATACAATGTACAGCTAGATTCTTGAAGTCGTATACATGATAGAAACGCATAAAGATAACTTTCATTTCATACTTTCTTTTTCCTTAAAAACCCTCCCACGTCTATATTAGGCAAAAAGAGGCTGTGGAAAGGTGCAGCTTCTTAGAAAAACTTTGCTTATGGCAAAAGGCGTAGTTTTTTTTCTTATACTATAAACCTTTTAAATTTATGCTTTCCTATAGTGTAAAATAATTATTATTCGATTATCACCATCCCTTTTTATAATTCTTACTGGTTTTGCGTCCTTTAAATCGGTAGTTCCTCTCTCCAACAAACGTTGCATGGGTATTGCCAACTTTAGTAACTGTAGCTACACACATGTACAAAGTGATCTCACATTTTCTGTTCCTCTAAATTGGACGTTCTTTTATCCAGTTAAAATAGTTTCTACATAAAAAATATGACTTGCTATAAATATTTGTACCCGTTTTAGGGAATGATAACGCATAGTACTAGTACTACAAAGTACGCTAACGAATACATTATAGAGGTGAGAAAATGGGACGCGATGAGCATTAGAAAAACTTGGCTTGTCGTCAAGTCTTATGGCGAATGGCATAGTTTTTCTTATACTATAACCCTTAAAACTTTTATACTTTCCTATAGTGTAAAAAATCTAAAAACAGCTTTATGGCACAGACGCCGAAAACTCAAATGACAGACGGAATGGATGTCGAGTTTGCAGAAGAAAACGCAGATCACAATGACCTAGAAGCACAAGAGCGTGCCCGTCAAGCGGATAAACGAGCAAAGCGAAAATAATTCCACAGCACATCAATTTACTGTAAGGAATGCTCCTCACAAAAGGATTGTTGTGGTTATGTTTAATATGGGGCGCCATCATCCTAAAAAGAGAAGGAACCGGCACCCATATACATATCTTCAACAAATGCCCTTGTTTTGAAAACTTTCCTTATTCCCCAGTCTCCTTGAGGAAGCCGTCGTTTTTCTTATACGATAAACAAAAAATTCATGCTTTTCTATAGCGTAAAAAAATAACTATTAACGCTTAAAGCTCGTTACCTATCCAAATTTATTCATTGAAGGAAACAGGCATACACAAACAAGATATTATTCTTCCTATTCATACTTTGTACCCACTTTCTTTGCTTATCCACCTAACCCTTTGTACAATAGAATTATCATAAAAGAAGTGAGGAATATAAATCATGAGCAAGAAAAATGTCGAAGATTATCTCACAGAAGGAATGTATGGAACGAGACTGCCCAAAGATCACGAACGAAAGCAATTTTTAGGCACATTACGTGAACGAATTGTGCTCGCCCTTACCAAGGGACAGGTAATGTCCAATAAAGGATTAGAACAACTCGAAAAAGCAATGAAAGAAAATCCAGAAGCAAAATTAATTATTAACGGTCATGTTTCCTATCGCTTTTTAACAGAGGAAAAGAAAATTGCAGATAAATACGGCATCCCCCACTCTACAATTACCAATGAGGAAGCTGAAGATACAAATATTGGGGCAGTTTTAACTTATGACTATGCCATTGATAAAGAAGAAATATTTATTCAAGAAGAAACAGAGCAAACGAATGATGAAGAGGAAAAAAAAGAAGAAGATGGCTCCTTTTTCACTAAAATAAGAAGCTGGTTTGATTAACAAATTAACTTACTAATATAAGGTAGGTTGTAGAAATTATTTTATTTCTTTTCTACAAGCTACCTTATTTCATGATGCAAAATCATTAAAAATGATCTTTAGCGTCAAGCCTTTTCTAGCCCGTATTTGACTAATTAAAGACGTATCCGTTTTAAAAGACACTCCAGTTTAATTTCACTTTCACTCTCAGGAAAAATTTATGATAAAACTTACAATTATTTTCCTTTTTTCTGTCGATGCTCTGCTCGAGCTGTCTTATAAAACGAAGCAGCCATTAATAGTATCACGATCGAAAAAGGCAATGCAGCAATAATAAGCATGTTTTGCAACCCTTGCGTGCCGCCAAAATAAACAATAATGGCAGCCAAAGCGGATTGCATGACACCCCACATAATCTTTACCGAATTACGGGGATTTAGCGTTCCATTTGTGCTTAGCATCCCTAACACAAAGGTAGCGGAATCGGCAGAAGTAATAAAAAAAATAGCCACAACGAGGAGCGTAATCATTGACATAACAAACCCTAGTGGATATTGCTCTAAAACGCCAAAGGTGGACGTTTCAAGCGAAAACTCAGAAATCTTTGCCATGCCCTTCTGTTCCAAATTCAATGCGGAAACACCAAAAACAGAGAAAAAGATAAAACAAATAATGGATGGTACGGCGAGTACACCAATCATGAACTCCTTTACTGTTCTCCCTTTAGAAATACGTGCAATGAAAATACCGACAAACGGAGCCCATGAAATCCACCAAGCCCAGTAAAAAATCGTCCAATTATTAATCCAAGTTCGTTTGTTTTCATCTTGAGGAGCTAATCGTAAACTCATATCAAAAAAATCCGATACGTAGCTTCCTAATGTATGTGTAAACATGTTCAAAATATCTAAAGTCGGTCCTGCAAAAAACAACAGGAGTAATAACACAACAGCTAACCCCATATTGGCATTGCTCAAATATTTAATTCCTCTTCCAATTCCCGACCAGGAAGAAGCAATAAATAACACCGTTGCCGTACCTAAAATGAGTAGTTGCATCCAAAACGTTGCAGGAGTATTAAATAAAAACGCTAACCCTCCGTTTATTTGCGCTGAACCAAATCCAAGTGTTGCGGCAACACCGATGACTGTCGCAAAAACTGAAAGCACATCAATAACTTTACCAAACATGCCACGCATGCTTTTCTCCCCAAATATTGGCATTAACGTCACACTAATCAGTCCAGGTTGATCTCGATGAAACTTAAAATAAGCCAACACGAGTGCAACAATACCATATACTGCCCACGCATGGATCCCCCAATGAAAAAATGTATACTTTAAACTTTCCCGAATAGCTTCGTCTGAACCAGGTGTCGGTCCAGGCGTACTTTTAAACGCATGAGAAATTGGTTCTGCTGTTGTCCAAAACACGAGTCCTATTCCCATCCCTGCACTAAATAACATCGCAAACCAAGATGGTAAACTGAATTCCGGATCATCTTTTTCTTTACCGAGCTTAATATTTCCATATCTTGAAAAAATAAGATATATACTAAATGCTAATATAACCATAACAGCTAGCAAATAATACCAGCCAAAATAATTGGACACTGCTGCCGTTACATTAGCTGTGAAATCTTCCAAACCTACAGGTGATACCGAACCCCAAATAACAACCGCAATACATATAACTAAAGAATACCAAAATACACTTGTGACATTCTTCATCCATTCACCTCTTCCCTGATTTACGGACCTTTAGCTTTTACTAGCTTTATATATACCCGATTTTGCAATAATTAAACAAATTTTTCATACGAAGAGTACTCATTGAAACGTCTAACACCCATTCTTTAAAAAATTGTTTTAATCATAAATTATACAATTTCAAACATCATTCATGCAATTTTATCCAATCTGCCATTACTTTTTTAAGCTTTTTTTGTACTATAAATGTAAACAATATCGAATACGAACAACGAAAGCGTTTTCCACCATAAATTTTTGGCAATAAAGCATGTTTTATTAACGTAAGGAGGCTACTAATGTGAAGATAATTATTGATATCGATGCCATACATAAGGACACATGCGTTACGATCCAAGCAAAAGAATGGTCTAACGAGCTAAAAGAAATTGTGGATTATTTACAAGACAAAGATGCTGCCCCATCACGATTATTTGCGGTAGATAATGAACAAACAATTTTGTTACACCCACAGAAAATTGATTATATTTATGCTGACAAGAGAAAAATTTTTGCTGCTGTCGGAGATAAACGTTTTGAAATAAGGATGAAATTATACGAAGTTGAAAAAACTTTAAAACATGCACATTTCATGCGCTTTTCAAAGTCTGTTATTGGAAACGTACTTCGAATAGCGTATTTTGAACTACATTTTAATGGCAATCTATGTGTTTATTTTCAATCAGGTAATAAAGAATACGTGAACCATAAATATGTGAAAGCAATTAAAAGAAAACTAATGATGGGTGGAGAAAAAAATGTGGATTGAAGCCATAAAACGTTTAACAGTTGGCGTCGCTATTGCTGGATTAATCACGTTTATCGTGCTTACCGTTATTACCTTTCAAGACATCGAAATATCAATCATGTATTTTTGGAAAAGTGCGCTATCTACGCTATTCATAGCGTCTTACTTTGCATTAGCATCACTTCTATTTGAACGAGAGCATTGGAGTCCATTAAAGCAAACAAGCATTCACTACCTGTTGTCAAATTTATTCTTTTTTCCCATAGCCATTTGGGCAGATTGGCTACATATGTCCATCAAATCATTACTATTCGCTATTGTAATCTTCACTATTATATACACTATCATTTGGATTATTGGCATGTGGATACAAAAAAGAAACGTCTTGCAATTAAATAAGGCAATGAAGTGAAGCTTCATTTATTTTCTATGTCCGAAAGACTTTTAACAAGTTGACTTCCAAACTCTCGAAATGGTGCATCTTATGTCTGGAATAAAAAAACTGTCTTTAGAAAACGAAGGCTTGTCGTCAAAGTTTTTATGGTGAGAAAACGCTGTCGTTTTTAAAAAGATTTTATGCAAGGTAACAGTTTATTTTCATCGTAGTCAGTGATTTATCCAATATACTTACTCATGATGGTTGCCCAAATTCTCTCTTTAATAGCTCCAGCTTTCTTGTAATGCGGTTCGTTTGCTACAATAGTTGTATACGGATACGGAGGGATACAATGCGATTAAAAAACAAACAAGTCATTGCACTTGTAGATCATGACTTTGAAGACTTGGAACTTTGGTATCCAGTCCTGCGTTTACAAGAAGAGGGAGCTACCGTTCATTTAGTAGGTAAGGAAGCTGAAAAAGTATACCATGGGAAATATGGTGTACCAGCTACTTCCGATTTCGCATTCTCTGACGTCTGCGTTGACGACTATGATGCTATTTTAGTCCCTGGAGGTTGGGCACCAGATAAATTGCGACGCTATTCAGAGGTAATTCAAATGGTACAAGCAATGAATGAAAAACAAAAGCCAATCGGACAAATCTGCCATGCTGGATGGGTATTGATTTCAGCGAACATCTTAACCAATAAAAAAGTAACCAGCACTCCTGGCATTAAAGATGATATGATGAATGCAGGGGCTACTTGGATAGATGAGCCTGTCGTTGTTGACGGCCACCTCATTTCAAGTCGTAGACCACCAGACTTACCAGCTTATATGAAAACATTTTGTGATGTTTTAGCAGGCAAAAACCAATAAACAGCCTTCGTTCTTTTAGACAAGATTTATCCAGCAGACCTTCCTAAGCTTGTAGTGGGAGCTTTACAACACGCACTATTGGAATACATGTACATTGTTTTTAATTAGATGATCTATGCATACTCCTGTGAACCAAATACGGTATACAGGAGTATTTTTCCTATTCATATACACTTTACACAAAGAAACCGTTTCCATATAATGAAAGAAAGAATCATCTGATAAAATAAATTTCACATCGAGAAAGAGACAATCTAATATCTCTTGTTTTGTTAATGGAACGAATTGAACGTAGAAGGCTGTGGCTTCCGCTTTATCCTCAGAATTTGGGAAAAGGAAGCCTTACAGCACTTCAAAAAGGGGAACAAGGAGGGGCATGATGAAGGAAGTAAAAGAAGGGGAATTACTATGGGAACCAAGTTCAGAGAGAAAAGCAGCCGCAAAAATAAACAGCTACATGCAATGGCTACATGAACATAAAAATTTGTATTTTCAGGATTATCACAGTTTATGGAATTGGTCTGTAAAAGAAATAAAAGTATTTTGGGAAAGTATTTGGGAGTATTTTGATTTGCAAGCAAAAAAAGACTATCAAACTGTGTTGTCTTCACATCATATGCCAGGAGCAAAATGGTTTCCTGAAGCGACTGTGAACTATACAGAGCATATTTTTCGAAATAGAGGGCATTCGGATCAACCAGCCATCATCCATACCTCTGAACGTAGAAAAGTGTCTGAAATCTCTTGGCACAAACTGTATCAAGATACAATAGCAATACAACAAACATTTAAACGATTGGGCATTCAAAAAGGAGATCGCATCGTTGCTTATATACCAAATATTTACGAAGCTGTCGTTGCCTTTCTAGCTACTGCCAGTCTCGGAGCAGTATGGTCTAGTGCTTCTCCAGATTTCGGCACGCAAAGTGTTATTGATCGTTTTCAACAAATTGAACCGACGTTATTTTTAACGGTGGACGGTTACCAATATGGCGGGAAAACATTTGACAGAACAGAAGTAGCAGCAGAAATTCAATCCAGTCTGCCAACCTTAAAAGCGACGATTGCTATTTCCTATTTAGATGATCAGGCTACCTTTTCCTCATTACAACATGTTGTGCATTGGGAAAAAGCAATCAATCAGGCAGTCAAAGGTGATATTGAATATACACATGTTGCGTTCAATGATCCTTTATGGGTACTCTTTTCTTCTGGAACGACTGGAAAACCAAAGCCTATCGTTCACAGCCAAGGCGGTATTTTATTAGAACATTTTAAAGCATTGACACTTCATGCTGACCTTGGAGAAAGTGACCGCTTTTTTTGGTTTACCACAACGGGTTGGATGATGTGGAACTTTCTAGTAGGCGGACTACTGACAGGAAGTACGATTATTTTATATGACGGAAATCCTGCTTACCCTTCGAAAGAAAGATTATGGAAATTAGCGGAAGAAACGAAAATGACAGTGTTTGGAACAAGTGCAAGTTATATTACAGCTTGCATGAAGGACGCTATAAAACCGTATCAACAATATGACTTGAGTCATTTAAAGAACATCAGCTCCACCGGATCTCCACTTCCACCTGAAGGTTTTCTATGGTGTTATGAAAATGTAAAAAAAGATTTGTGGATTGCTTCTGCCAGCGGTGGTACGGATGTATGTACGGCGTTTATTCTCGGCGTGCCTACTTTACCAGTCTATGCTGGCGAATTGCAGTGCCGTGGCTTAGGGGCTAAAATTGAAGCTTTTGATGATAATGGTATGCCTCTTATTGAGGAAGTTGGTGAACTTGTCTTAACAGAACCTTTTCCTTCCATGCCAATCTATTTTTGGAATGATCCAGAAGGGGAACGTTTAAGAGAAAGCTATTTTGACATGTTCTCAGGTATATGGCGACATGGCGATTATTTAAAAATAACGGAACGAGACACGTGCGTCATCTATGGAAGATCAGATGCAACTATTAATCGCGGTGGCGTGCGTATTGGAACGAGTGAAATATATCGAGCAGTTGATCGCATTCCAGACATTGAGGATAGTTTAATTGTAGATATTCCTAGTCCAGACAGTGATTCATTTGTTCCTTTATTCGTCGTTATGAAAGATGGATATCCATTAACAGATGACCTAAAACGGAAAATCAACCAACATATTCGCGCCCATTGCTCTCCACGCCACGTTCCTACTGCTATATATGAAGTACCAGATTTACCAAGAACGTTAAACGGTAAAAAACTAGAGATTCCCGTAAAGAAGATTTTACAAGGAAAACCGATGGAACAAATTGTTAACAAAGGGTCTTTGCACAATGCAAGTGCATTGGATGCATTCTTTCAGTTTAAAGAAAAAATGAAGATTTAAACATAGAAGCCCCCTTATCTATTTGAAAAACTTGACTTGTCTTCAAGTTTGTGGCGAAGCCTTTGTTTTTCTTATACTATAAACCATAAAATAAGGGGGCTAATTCTTGATAGCCACTTGCAAGGGATTAACACGCGAATCTAACTAGCAATTATAACACACGCATCCTCGCTGTTTGCTTTTGCGTAAGTAAGCTAACCACGACATAAACAAAGAAAGAAACGACGACTGGCATAACAACCGAATGGAGACCGAACGGCTGTGGAAAGAATAGATCAGAGATGATATACAATCCTACGCCAGTAACCATGGATGCAAGCGCGCCATATTTATTGCCTTTTTGCCAATACAATCCAAGCACAATCGGCCAAATAAATGCTGCCTCCAAGCCACCAAAAGCAAATAGATTTAACCAAATAATTAGGTCAGGCGGGTTTAAAGCCATCAAGTAGATAATTACACCAAGTAAAGCCGTAATCCCTATGCTTAAACGTTTAATCGTCTGTTGAGAGGCATCTGGCTTCACATAGTTTAAGTACACATCCTTCACGATCGTTGAGCTTACTAGAAGTAATAACGAATCTACCGTTGACATAATCGCTGCCATAGGGGCAGCAAGTACAATTCCTGCCAACCAATTTGGCATCACTTCTAAAGCAATTAATGGCATCACCTTATCACCAACTTCAATGCCTGGTAAGATAGGCCTAGCAAAAACACCGATTAAATGCATATTAAGCATAATAAACCCTACTACAACGGTACCAATAATAATTGCACGATGCATCGATCGAGCGTTTTTGTAAGACATAGCTCGTACAGCAATTTGTGGTAAAGCAACCACACCTACACCAACTAGAATCCAAAATGAGGATACATAAGTAGGTGTTAATTGCCCTTCGGAACCATAAGGGGTAATTAGATTCGGGTTTTCAGCAGTTAAATCAGCAATAAGTGCTGGGACTCCACCACCTGCGATAATAACTGCAATGAGCAAAATAAGTGTACCACCAAACATGATACTTCCTTGGATCGCATCTGTTAATGCTACAGCTCGAAATCCGCCAACCGTAACATAAATTAATACAGCTACAGCAAAAATGAATAATGCACTCATATAGTCAATTCCAATAAGCGATTCAATTAATCTTGCACCGCCAATCCATTGCGCAGCCATAGCTGAAAATAAGAAAATAATAATACTAAGTGCCGAGAAAATAACGACCCACTTAGATTGATAGCGTGCCTTTAAGAAATCCACCATCGTTAAAGCTTTATACTTTCTAGTAACAACAGCAAATTTCTTTCCCAAAATCATTAAAACAAAGTAACCAGTTGCTACTTGCGACATGGCGAGTAACACCCAACCAAGCCCTTCATTATAAGCTGTTCCAGGTCCACCAATAAAACTGCTTGCACTCCCATACGTTGCGGTCATTGTCATAGCGAGCACGAATCCCCCGAGACTTCTGCCACCTAAAAAGTAATCCTGTGCAAAATTAGTAGATGACTTTAAGTAGCCGCCTGCCCATATTCCTGCTCCAAAAATAATAATAAGTATTGCAATTAGCGGTATGAGTGATTCCCAATTCATTCTTCTTCCATCTCCTCATCAAATGGAATGGCTACGAAATATTTCTTTACAATGACTGTTACAAGCACAGCCATAACAATAAATCCAAGGATACAGCTATAGAAGAACCATGCAGGGAAGCCGAGAATATATGTATATTGATCAGGTTCTTTCTTACCCAAGCCATAAGCGAAAGCGAACCACCATGTAAAATTAAAAATAACCAAACCTACGCCTATCCATGCTTCTCGATTGGCGATTTTTTCATGCTGCTTCTTCAAAAACTTCACTCCTTATACGTTTCTACAATTTTCATTAACAATAATATATCGTAATTATTTCATGAATGTAAAGAATGGAAAAGATAGATGTCTTAGAAACGTGTTTTTAATAATAGACAGTTTAAAGTTCCGATTTATTATCATTTTTAATCCCTTTCCGTTTATTACATTTTATACTTCTTTACAGACAATTTGCTAGCCATATTTACTATTTTCCAGTGGACTGTTCATTTCTACTCATACCTAAGAAGGCCACAGTGCAAATCACTGTGGCCAATGAAATTAGATTCTTCCCATCTCTATAAAGCTTTGTCTACTAAAAAAATTAACCTTTACCAAATTGCTTATATATCTAATCGCTATCGTCTTTCCTACAAGCCCTACATTTATCCTATTTTCTTCGATATACGAAACGTACTAACAAGCGCAATCATTGTAATAACAGTTAGTGCAAAAAAAACATCAGAATAATGAGGCACATGTGAATCATAAATAGGATTAATGGCATTCTCCCCTTTACGACGTAAGGCTAAGAAAGTACCCATCAACGCTGAACCTACACCTGTACCTAAGAATAAAGCGCCTTGGAATAATCCCATTCCTACTCCTACCTGTTCCTTGTTCAATGTAGATACGGCAAAGTTATTCGCAGGAGAATTTATAAGCGCATAAGCAATCCCACTTCCTAGCACGCCCATCGATAACGTGATAGGAGACCCTCCTGAAAAAGTGGAGAGAAAGAACGTAGAGCCACCCATACATAGCAGACCAGCTATTAAGAGAAATTCATGTTTTATACGGTCAGATAATCTTCCTATAATTGGTGATAAAATGGCAACAGCTGCTCCTCCTGGTAACAGGAGCATTCCAGCCTCACCGGGTGAAAATCCATTTACTTCCACAACTAACAGGGGAATAAATACAAGAATAGGAAAATAAGCAAACATGGATAAAAAAATGATGAGCACAGAACGAACATACGCACGATTTTTTAACAAGATTGGTGGAATAAATGGATTACTAGCAGTCCTTATTCGTATGGTTAAAATAACTAAAGCGACGAACGATACACCTAAACATACCATGGTTAAATAGGAAGTTAAACCTTGATTTTCAGATAAAGTAATCCCTAGCAAAAAGAAACCTATCATTAGACCTAGAGAAATACCACCTATGACATCAAATGTTTTGTTTTTTTCACTCTCTAAAGGATAGATTTTTTGCATGGAAATTTGTGCACTTATTGCAATAAGTATCCCTAAAGTAAATGTTATCCAAAATAAAGCTTTCCAACCTAGCCATTGTCCGACGAGTCCTCCAAAAATCGGACCACCGGCAGTTCCGATGCCAATGCTGCCAGCAACAATTCCTAAAACGATACCACGTTGACCTGGTGGGTACACTCTAGAAATAACGATAATAGAAACAACGGACACAGAAGCCATTCCAGCACCTTGAATCATTCTTCCAATTACTAACATGTTTAGCTCCGTCGCAAGAGCAGCAATAAGATTACCTAATGTTAAAATTAAAACACCAATAGTAAACAACTTTCTTGCCTCTACAAAATCGGCAATACGTCCATAAAAAGGAATGGCTATTGCCAAAACAAGTGCAACACCACCAACTATCCAACTCGTTTGAGCTTCAGATGCCCCTAAGTCATTGCCAATCAAACCTAATACAGGCGTAACCATATCGACAGTAACTCCAGATAATAACACAGAGAATGCTAAAGTCAGGATTAACAAAACATTTTTTCCGTGTTTTTGCGCGCTTTGATTATGATTCAATTGTTCATTCATTATTTTTCCTCCTAAATAGTGTAATTTACAATTTTAGGAGGAATTTTCTATTGTTTTAACCACTTCTAACACTCCTGAGATGACAATATAAGTACTTCGCTCTTTTTCAAACTAAAGCTATCATACCATAAAAAAAATCCAAAAAACAAAGCGTTGATTTATATGTTTCTTATATTGCAAAATATGAAAAAGGAATGATGTAAAGTATCTTTACATCATTCCCATTATTTTCCAGTGAAACACCAAGCCATTCTTCTTTGTCTAAACTCTAGAACTTCCTTGCAAAACTTTAACCCCTTTAACTAAATTGAGAATAAAATAATATGCATTTATAACCACTACTGTTGCTATCGCTAAGGTTGTCACATTTTCATTTAAGTTACTTATCAAAAGAGCAATGAATGCTCCAATAACCGTTATCGCAGGAATTAAATGTATAAATAAAGCACTTTTAGCATGGTTTTTAATACCTTTATCTGATAAGAAATAAACAACAATGGGAAAAATAAACGGAGCAAAAAATACGCTAAAATAACAAAGTGAAGATAAGATATGTTCGGATTTCATTGTCATTTCACCTCATCGATTGATTTGATAAATTTATATTACCATAAAAACAGGCAAAATTATCTTACAATGTCGAAAGATTGATATAACATTTCATCTACCTTTAACACATTTCCATTATGATGAAGGAGATGTTTTTTTGTTTTAAAGAGAAATCTCACACGATATTTTAGAACATCATTTTCATTGGGGCATAACCTATTATAGTTATGTAAATATGGAGGGATATAATATGGTAAAAGAAGAAGTTCAGCAACTATTGAATCAACTCATTCAGATTGAGCATATATCAACAACTTTGTATTTAGCTATGTCAGCCTATTTAGATCGTAAAAATTACACTGGTATGGCAAGGTGGTTACGGTTGCAATCGGAAGAAGAGAGAACACATATGCTAACTTTAATTGATTATTTAACTGGAAAAGACGGCATTGTTAAGCTAAGTGATGTTCCTCAACAACCAAGTGATTTCGGAACGCCACTTGAAACTTTTGAAAGCGTTCTTGAACATGAGCAATATGTAACAAACGCTTATCGACAGGCTTATGATTATATAACACAAGTGGATCCACAAACAACTGTTATCGTTCTAGAGTTTTTAAGGGAACAAATTGATGAAGAAGCGCAAGCATTAACGATTGTAGAACGATTGAAATTGGCAAACAATAATCCATCAGCATTATTACTTATGGATCAAGAATTAGGTCAAAGACAAAATGCAGGAGGTACTGCATAATTGTAAACCAGTCGTATCATATCGGACTCGCGCACTCCAAATTGGGTTGATCTGTGCAGAATAAATGTCACCTGTCTCATTATAGATAAAATATCTTCATGAGACAGGTGTAAATCTTAACGAATCCCTCTCATAAACTGTTGAATTTTTGGTGACATTAAAAGTAAAATTACTCCTAACAAAATTGCAGCCCCGCCAATAACACCAAAATAAATAATTTCTGTAGCTGGCTGATAAAGTTTCACAATTTGCGCATTAATTGCTTGAGCAGAAGCGTTTGATAAAAACCACAGACTCATTGTTTGGGCTGAAAATGCAACTGGTGCAAGCTTGGTAGTTGCCGATAAACCGACAGGCGATAAACATAGTTCACCAATAACAACGAGTAAAAAGCTAAGCACTAGCCAGATGGGATTCACTAACGTTTCCGTTCCATTAATAGCTGCTGGAATAATCATGACTAAGAAAGATAGCCCAGCAAAAAACAGACCGAGAGAAAACTTTTTAGAAGTGGATGGCTGTCGTTCGCCCATCTTAATCCATAATCCCGCAAATACAGGCGCCAAAACAACAATAAATAATGGGTTTAACGATTGAAACCACGATGAGTGTAGCTCTATACCTAGAAATTCCAATTGTGTCCGTTTGTCTGCATATTCTGCTAGAATGATAGATCCTTGCTCCTGTATTGCCCAAAACATGATCGCGGCAATGAATAAAGGAATATAAGCAAGCAGACGTGATTTTTCATCTTCATTTGTTTTAGGGCTACGATACATGACAATAAAGTATATGGTAGGAATAAGAATTCCGAGTATGCTTACAAGGTAAGTAAATCGGTTAATTGTTAATATGCCTGTCGATATAGTAACAAAACCTAATATAATAATAAAGATAACTCCAATAGTCATTTGTCCAAACACTTTTTTCTTTTCATCTTTAGCGAGTGGATTAGGTACATACGTTCCGGCTAAACCGAGGTATTTCTTTTTTGTAATTACAAAAACAATGAGACCTAATAACATACCTATTGCTGCTACACCGAAGCCTAAATGAAAATTGTATTCTTGGCCTAATGTACCAACAATTAAAGGTGCAATTAACGCCCCCATATTTATACCCATATAAAAAATACTAAATGCTGAGTCGCGTCTTACATCCGATAAGCGGTAAAGATCACCAACTACACTAGAGACGTTCGGCTTCAACAAGCCTGTACCCATAATAATTAAAAACATAGATAAAAATAATCCTGTTACCCCAGCAGGTAACGCTAATACAATGTGACCAACCATAATTAATACGCCACCATAAAACACCGTTTGCTGTGTTCCTAGTAGCCTATCAGCAATCCATCCTCCGATAATTCCTGACATATACACAAGTGATCCGTAAATTGCCATAATGGATTTAGCAGTATCATCAGCGATACCTAATCCACCACTTGCAATCTCGGTATACATGTAATAAAGTAACAGCGCGCGCATTCCATAATAGGAAAAACGTTCCCAAAATTCGGTGAAGAAAAGTGTAAACAAACCTTTTGGATGACCAAAAAACCCCGTCTGGGGGACACTATTTACAATTTCTTCTTTACTATGTGCTGACATGATTCAAACTCCTTCAGAATAGACTGATAATTTTTCTTCAAGATGTTTTTATGGTACTCCTCACATTTTTAAACGTCAAATGGCGAAAAATTATGATATTTAAAGTGAAGTTGTTTCATATCTTCATTTGTAAAAAGCTTGTCTATCTTTGTTTTGACAATTATTCAGAGAGTTTCAAGAAAGCTCCTCCATTCGCTTAGATATCACTTTTCTGTATACATATCGTTCACCAATTCGTCATTTATAAATATTTTGTCAGTATTTCTTGATTTATACACTTGAAATAATATACGCAATTATTTATAATAAGATTTGTGTCTATACTGGGGGTCATAGCTCAGCTGGGAGAGCGCTACGCTGGCAGCGTAGAGGTCAGGGGTTCGATCCCCCTTGACTCCATTAATAAAAAGGGGCGCAGTAATATTACTTACTGCATCCCTTTTGCCATAATATGAAGAATGTGATAGTATAGTCCAGCTCTTTCTAATCTATTTGTTACATCCCTTATTTCTTCTGACTTTTGCCCCCTCACTTATTACAAAAATCACCCCAAGTATGGGTTTCTATAATTTTTACTATATTTATAAAAGCCATGCCTATTCATATACACCATTTTCTTCCTATTCTCTGGCGTATCAAAATGAATCAATTCTAAAACTAAATTGGTAAACTCCATAGAACCGTTTTATTTGCGACCAAATTTTTATCTTTTATTGCTTGTTGCTCTAGAAAACTGCCCTCAGGATGATAATTTTCATAATCATTCCATATGTAAACTGAATTACCAGTATGGTTATAATTGTTTAAAACCCATTTTTCTCCAAAAAATCAACTGCACCACATATAGCTCCTATTGAATTTACAGTAGCCTCTAACGATATAGTATGAACGTTCCAGTCCTCTCGTTGATTTAATGCACTGCTAAATGAGCACCTTCCCAATCTGCAACTCCTCTAATATAAGAAATAACGCCCTATTCATAATCCAATTTCCCTTCGAACAAAATTTGCCAAATTTCATGGAACTATTCAGGGGCTACTAGCTCCACTTTTATTCGATCTGGGTCCTCAAAGTATACAGCATAGTGGTCATCTCCACCAGCAAATGGATGCTGCTTTTTATACAGTATAGCAATTCCTTTATTTTTTAATTTCTCCGTCATATCATCTACGTGTTGACGTGAATCAGCATAAAATGCAAGATGATTTAAACCAACTCGACATCTATGATAAGTCACATCCAGACATCGTTCTTCTGCTTGTACAAAAACGATGTATGTATCACCTTTTTTCCAGCTTTGTCCACTTTCCCACTTTTGAAAAGAACGGTATCCTAATTCCTCCAGATACCACCCCCAAAACTTAGTGGATGTTTTTAAATTAGAGACATATAACTCTATATGGTGAATAAGCCCTTTTGACAAAAAGTCCACCCCCAACATCTTCCAATTTTAATCCGTTTCATGAAAATAATATTATTTTAGTTGGCATGTAAATAATTATACATTTTCGTGTCATATTAAAGGGTAAAGTGTTCTAAATGAGGTGAGATAATGGAATATGCATTAGAACTATTAAAGATTTTAGGACGAGTTGCGACCATTTTGCCACTAGCACTATTTGCAACACTTTTTATGGGAAAACGCTCCATAGGAGAATTGCCGGTGTTTGATTTCTTAGTTATTTTAACTTTGGGTTCTGTAGTTGGTGCTGATATTGCAGACCCAGAGATAAATCATATTTATACAGCTATTGCAATTGTAGCAATTGCTTTACTTCAAAAAATAGTGGCAACGTGGAAAATCAACAATCGTAAAATAGGCCGCTTGTTAACATTTGAACCTACAATGGTCATTTATCAAGGACAATTTTTAGTGAAGGAAATGAAAAAAATACAGTATCCCATTGATACTATTTTACAAATGTTACGAGCACAACAAATTTTTAATGTAAAGGATGTTGAAATAGCTATCGTTGAAGCAAATGGTTATTTATCTATTAAATTATATCCTGAAAAGGAAGCTGCACGTGTCGAACATATTCTAACGCAACAAAGAAGTTCCGCTAAGGGGATTGATGTACCAGTTGTTATTGATGGAACAATCTACAAACACGTTCTTTCTTCGAGAAATTTAAATACAACTTGGCTTTATCAAGAATTGGAAAGAAAAAATATTTTTGATGTAAATGATGTCTTTTATGCAGCTGTTAACGATCTGAATGAACTCCATGTTAGCATAAAAAACACAAATAATTCAGAAAACCTTCCACCTATTCTACATTAGAAAGCTTGGCTTATTAC
Source organism: Virgibacillus dokdonensis (assembly GCF_900166595.1). Taxonomy (NCBI): domain Bacteria; kingdom Bacillati; phylum Bacillota; class Bacilli; order Caryophanales; family Bacillaceae; genus Virgibacillus; species Virgibacillus dokdonensis. Next base: position 3,428,266 of record NZ_LT745763.1, read on the forward strand.
CAAGTAACTATGACAAAACCCTCCGTTTTACGTATAGATAAACCCGGAAGCTTTATGCTTTGGTATGATGGAAAAGGATCTCTCCTTTTCCTACATGAGAGAGCGTTTCAAGGACACCTATATGAAGTAGCAAAATGTTTAACTAAAACCGTCCACGTCCTCCATCCCTTGAACTTCTTCTATCTTTTTGCACAGCACGAAAGGTTTATTTACTCTTTAGATGCCCGTAATCACCCTCTTATATCGCAATGATCCAACAAGAATCCTGCTTGTTTTAAAGCTATTTCTGCTTCGTTAATTTGTTCTTCTTTAGCAGCAACTAATGTATGCAGATGTACCCCTTCTGTAAGCTCAGACAGATAAGCTGCACCAGTAGAAGTAATTTTTTTAATAAATTGCTCTACATCCTTACGATTGGATACCATAATCGAAGCTGTTAGATCGCCATATACGAGATGTTCAATCGTTACATCCTTTACTGTCACACCATGGTCAACAATAATATTTAATTCTGCCTCTGCCTCATCAGGCGTATGCTGGCAAGCGATGGTCTTTTCTACACTCTCAGTAGCTGACGCTTGTAAATACATATACCCTTGACTTGTTGCAATAATTGGTTCGCTTCTCGCTTTTAACAAAGTCACATCGTTAACAATAACTTGCCGGCTGACATTTGTTCTTTTAGCTAATTCACTACCAGTAATCGGTTTGCTCGCATCCTTTAATACGCTTAAAATGAACTGCCTGCGTTCTTCACCAAGTACTTTTTTCTGTTTTTGCAAACTCCTTCACCTACTTCTTTATTTCTAGTTACAATTTCCTTTAATATTTTTACCAATTGCATAACGTCTTTTTCTTTCGTATCTTTCCCAAAAGAAATACGGATAAATTCCTTCTGCCTTTCCTGTGTGTATCCCATTGCTAGCATTGTTTTTCCAGCTGTCGATAACGCATGACCACATGCGGAGCCAGTTGATATACAAACACCTTTGCGATTACATTGTAACATAATGAATTGTCCTTCATAATGATGCATTGCCAAACCAACAATATGAGGAAGTTGCGATACAGGCGATTCAATCACTTGATAGCAATCCTTCAACTCACGCTTTAACTTTATTAAAAACAGTCGACGTAAAGCATCTGCATGATCTACTTCTGCTCTCGTATACTTTACCGCTGCAGCAACAAAAGCTGCAATACCTGGGGTGTTGACGGTTCCACCACGAACACCATGCTCATGGGTTTGTAAAGGAAAAATCCCTTTAATAGCCAACCTCGGTTGTATGTAAACTGCCCCTACACCTTTTGGACCATACAATTTATGCGAAGAAATGGAAAAACTGTCAACAACCTGATGCAGCTTGGAAAAATCAACTTTACCAAAGGCTTGGACAGCATCGGTATGAAAAATGATATTCGGAGGTAGTAGCTGTTGAATTTTTTGAAGTGGTTGAATAGCGCCAATCTCTGCATTGACATAACTAATGGTTACCATTATTGTATCCGAACGAATTGCTTTTTCTAGTTGATGTACATCTACTTGTCCTCCTTTTGTATACGGAATCTTCGTTATTTCAAATCCCTTATTTTCCAAATAAGCTAATGCTGAAAAAACAGAAGCATGTTCTGCTTGCGATGTGATAATGTGCTTTCCTTTGTTCGACTGACTTAAGGCAAGGGACACAATTGCTAACTGATTGGATTCTGTACCACCTGATGTAAAATAAAGCCCTCTTGCCGGAACATGTAATAACCTCGCTAACTTTTCCCGGCTGTTTTCTAGTATTTCTTTTGCTTCTCCCCCAATATGGTGTATGCTACTTGTGTTTCCCCAAAAGTTTGCAGCTACCTGCTGATAAATAGCTAACGCTTCCTCATCCATGGGCGTTGTTGCAGCGTAATCAAAGTATAGCATGTTTATCTCCCCTCTTTCTTTCTGAAATTTATTTTTTTAGAGAAAAGAGCTCCTTCTATCTCCCTTCTTAGAAAACAACCTATCGATCTATGGAAGCCAGAACAGTATCTAATAAAAAACACTTGTATTTAGTTTAATAATATGTAATGATATGTGTCAAGACACATATAAAAAGGTGAATTTACAGTGAAAAAGACAGACATCATTATTATTGGTAGCGGGATTGCTGCATTACAACTTGCCAACCAACTTCAAGAGCAATTAAATGTGACAATAATCACAAAGAAAGCTATAACAAATAGTAATTCCTATCGTGCACAAGGAGGTATTGCTGCTGCTATTTCCACAGACGATGACGCCTACGACCATTATCAAGACACGATCATTGCCGGTGATCAGCATGGGAATGCCACAGCGATTTATGATCTAGTTACAGAGGGCAAGCAATTCATGCATGACTGGGTTAAACTTGTCCCATTTGATACACATGCAAATGGAAAAATTTCTTTAGGCTTAGAAGGTGCCCATAGTAAAGCTAGAATTGCTCATTGTGGCGGGGACCAAACGGGTAAATATGTCATCCATTTTTTGCTTGACTCATTGCGTTCCTCTACACGTGTTCACTGGATAGAAAACGAGATAGTCATCGATCTATTACAAAATAAATCAGGTCGATGTATTGGCGTTACAACAAAAGACAAAAATGAAGTCTCTCATATGTATATGGCTAACCATGTCGTGTTAGCAACAGGCGGTGCTGGTGAACTGTATACAAATACATCTAATGCTTCCTCTGTTACAGGCGATGGAATAGCGCTTGCTTACCGAGCAGGGGCAAAAATTTGTGATATGGAATTTTTTCAATTTCACCCAACACTGCTCTATATAAATGGGAAAAGTGTTGGACTTATTTCTGAAGCTGTTCGTGGCGCAGGTGCTAGATTAATCAATGATTTAGGCGAGAAAATTATGAAAGAGGTTCATCCACAAAGAGACTTAGCACCAAGGCATATCGTTGCCCATCAATTATTTCAACAAGTAAATAGGGGCAGAAAAATATATATAGATATACGACAGGTAAGAGATTTCTCTACAAAATTCCCTGCCATAACAAAGATGTTGCAACAGCACGGAATATCTATGAAAACAGGTAAGATTCCTGTTGCCCCAGGCGCACATTTTATGATTGGAGGTGTCCTGATTAACGCATGGGGAGCTACCTCCGTAAAAGGTTTGTACGCCATTGGGGAAGTAGCTGCTAGTGGCGTCCATGGTGCCAATCGGCTTGCTAGCAATTCTTTATTAGAAGGACTTGTTTATGGAAAGCGCCTTGCATCCTATATACAACAGTTGGACAGTTCGCAGACGATGGATTTTATACCAAAGAAACAACATCGAGCTCAACTAACTGGCATTCCTTTTTCCAAAAAACAAATTCAACAATCCATGATGCAAGCTGTTGGAATTATTCGTGATCATGATTGTTTATCCAAACAATTAAGCTGGCTAAATAAGCATCCCAATGACCCTTTTAGACAGATAGAACAATGTAGTCTTTCCACCATTCAAAATTATTTTATGTGGATTGTCGCACGTCTTATCACAGAGGCTGCATTACTTCGGACAGAAACAAGAGGCTGTCATATTCGCGCTGATTTCCCGAATAAAGATAACGAACATTGGCTACAAAAACGAATCATTCATTACCAAAGTAATGACAGAATGGAGGTCACTTATGATACCCCTTATACAATTAAAAACCATACTTAAGCCATTTTTTTTAGAAGATATTGGACATGGTGATATAACAAGTCAACATTTGTTCGATTATCATACGCAGGGGACACTTACATTGCTTGCTAAAGATGATGGCATTTTTTGTGGGGCAGAAATAATCGAAGTCGGCTTTCCAATGGTGCATCCGCTTATGCAAATAAATCGCAAGAAAAATAACGGTGACCAACTAGTGGCTGGTGATGTGATTGCAACTGCAACAGGACCCATGATCCATCTATTACAAGCAGAAAGGGTTATACTGAACCTCATTCAGCGAATGAGCGGTATTGCTACACGCACATACAAAGCAGTAGAAATGGTCAAAAACACAGATGTGAAAATTTGCGATACAAGAAAAACCACACCTGGATTACGTATGTTAGAAAAACAAGCGGTGCGCTCTGGTGGTGGATATAATCATCGGTACGGTTTATATGACGCCGTGATGATTAAAGATAATCATATTGCCTTTTCGGGCTCTATAACCAATGCCGTACAACAAATAAAGTCCAAGCTCGGTCACACCGTCAAAATTGAAGTTGAAATTGAAACAAAGGATCAATTGCTAGAGGCAATCTCTAATAAAGTGGATATCATTATGTTTGATAATTGCTCTCCAGAAACTATTAAACGTTGGATACACCATGTTCCAAAAACAATCATTACAGAGGCATCTGGTAGGATTTCGTTTGACCAATTACCTACATACGCGAATAGCGGTGTAAATTATATTTCATTAGGTAGCTTAACCCATTCAGCACCTTCACTGGATATTAGTGCGTCTGTATATCGTTAACGCATGCACATGGATGTTCCCTTCCTATACAGGTATAGTACGAGGTAAGAAAAAAAATGCCGCTTTACATGCTACTAACCAAAAATGTATACATTTTATATCGTATAAACGAAAGGGGTTTTTTATACATGGATCTACTTCAAGAACTGATTTCATCGACCAACTCTATTCCCGAAGAATATTTGCATGTATCACAACAAGAAATGGAGGAACGGGTGAAGCAAATAAAGAATGATTTAGGAGAAGCCTTATTCATCCCCGGTCATCATTATCAAAAAGACGAGGTTATCCAATTCGCCGATGCTGTTGGAGATTCCCTTCAACTTGCCCAAGTCGCGGCACAAAATAAATCTGCCTCTTATATTGTATTTTGTGGGGTGCATTTTATGGCAGAGACGGCTGATATGTTAACCACTGATGAACAGATCGTGCTCTTACCAGATAGAAGAGCAGGCTGTTCTTTAGCAGATATGGCTGATATTTACCAAACGGAACGTGCTTGGGAGAAACTAATGCAACAATTTGGCGAATCCATCCTCCCGTTAACCTATGTCAATTCAACAGCAGCAATTAAAGCATTTGTCGGTCAACATGGAGGAGCTACGGTTACATCTTCCAATGCCCATCAAATGGTGAACTGGGCATTTACGAAAAAAGAACGGATTTTATTTTTGCCTGACCAACATTTAGGTAGAAATACGGCTTCTGATCTCGGGATTGCTAAAACAGAAATGGCAGTTTGGGATCCAATCCAAGAGGAACTTCTTTTTTCTGGCAATGTAAAAGATGTTAAAGTAATTTTATGGAAGGGACATTGCTCTGTACACGAAAATTTCACCTTAACCAATGTAGAATATATAAGAAAAGAGCATCCCGGCATGCATATCATCGTTCACCCCGAATGCAAAAAGGAAGTGGTTGATGCCGCCAATTATAATGGTAGCACGAAATATATTATTGAAACGATTAAACAGGCAAAAGCAGGATCTGCCTGGGCAATTGGAACAGAGATGAATCTTGTCCAACGAATCATTCACAACCATCCAAATAAACATATCATTTCACTAAATCCGTATATGTGTCCATGCTTGACTATGAATCGAATTGATTTACCACACCTCCTTTGGTCTTTAGAAAGTATAAAGAAAGGAAAGCCTGTCAATCAAATTACAGTCGATAAACAGACAGCTTGCCAAGCTCGTTTAGCACTTGACCGTATGTTGGAAAGGGGATAAGCGTAGACTTTTCTAATAACAAATCTACCCTCCCTTATAAAAGAGGCTTATGCAGATAAAAGGTGATTCCTATATTAAATAGGAGTCATCTTTTTTAGGTTCCGCTAATAATGGTATTTGTTATAGTAAGTCATGTAATGATTGATTTTCCATTTTAATTCCTTCATGTTTTGGATGATTCATATTCTACTTCATAAAATCTACTTCATCCTTTAGGTGACCAAAAAATGATTCTTGAGGATCGTTGTCCAAACAGTTACCTCTTCGTGACATAGAGTGGTCCAATCCATACTTCTTTACTACAGGTACCATTTTAGTTTCTTCTATTTGTCATTTTTATTATAATAGGAAGAAAATCACGGTATAATGTAAGTATGTTATAATAGTAATAACGTATGTATATAAGGACTTTTTTCGGCATATACTGAAAAAAGAATATGGAAATGAGTGTGGTTACAATGGAAAAAGAAACTCGGAAAGTGAGCAAGTTGGGAAATAGTTTAGGAGTTGGAATTCCAAAATCAATGGTTGATGCGTTAAATATTCGTCGTGGTGATGAACTAGAATTTGAAGTGAAAGAAAACGCTCTTGTGATTAAACGAAAAGAGAAGTTAGAAGATCAATTAGAACCAGAATTCCTTCGTATGATACAAGAAACTATGGAAGAACATGATGAATTGTTTAAGAGGCTAAAATAGTTCCTATGCGTATACATTATTTAACCGTAAAAGAAGTTACAATCATACACTTCCTTATCATGAGAAAGTACGGAGATGGGGAACAAGCAGGAATTAAAGAGCAAGGATATTTAGAATCGGCAGTATATCGCCCACAGCAAACCTTATTTAAAGAAGATGCCTATCCAACTCTATTTGGAAAAGCTGCGGCATTTTTTGAATCATTAGCGCGTAATCATACATTTTTTAACGGAAATAAGCGTACAGCATTTGCTTCGTTAGATGTGTTTTTGAAAAAGAATCATAAAAAAATTATTTCAGATACAAATGAGAATGAAGTTTTCACTGTGCTTGTAGCAGAAGGAAAATTTAAATTTGAAGACATCGTTCATTGGTTAGAAACTCATACCATCCCTTTAAAATAAAACAACAAAAGCAACAAATTTAATGCTTTCTTAATCTGGTAAAAAATTGGTTCCAATCTTCAAAGACAACAATGATTGGAACCACTCTTCATAAATTTCATCTATTTACATCTCTAACCCTTTCTCCAAAACAGTCAACTTGCTTTGTTTGCTATATATCGTTTTCTTAGATACAACGCTACACCGCCACCCAAAAGCGCTAATCCAATGAATATCAGATTATAAAGATTAGTTGCTGTGTTTGGTAATTTACTTCCATCATCATGTTGACTTCCTGCTGTTCCTAATGCAGTATGTTTCGTACCTCCTGTCAACGTGCCATTACCGTTGTCACTCATCGAGCTGTTGCCGTCATTATCTCCATTATCATCATAGTTATCTTTCCCTAGCGTGTTCCCACCATCATGCTTCTTTTGCTTCTTGGCGTTGTTACCGTCATTTCCAACATCAACATTTGTTCCATCACCGTTATCGCCATTGTCTGTTCCTGGATTTTTTGTCGGTTCTTCTTCATCTTTTGCAACGGAAATTCTTCCTTCCGCTGCATATAAAAACGGGTCATCCTCTGTGGAGTTTAAACTTTTAACAAATTCAACTGTTGCATCAAGATCAGTCGGACCCATGACAGGCTTTTTGCCAAGGTCACTAATCGGACGATATTTCGACCCTTTTGAAGTTCCCATAAAATTATTCACCGTTAAAGTAAACGTTTTGTCTTCCTCAATTGGCGTTCCATCTGGATGCGTAACATTTACTACTTTGCTCGCCTCGGGGTCCCACGTATAATGAAAACCGCTAATGCTATAATCCGGTCCGTATTCTTTCGACAGTTGCGCATTAATAATTGGCACTAAGTCTTTTCCTTTAATTTCAAATTTCATTAGTGTATTACCGAATGGCTGAATATTGTACAAGTCTCCCCACGTTACTTTTCCAGCTAATAAATCGTCGCGAATGCCGCCACCATTCATCATTGCAAAATCACTATTCATAACCGACTTCATTCCATCTGCGAGCAGATTCCCCAACCCGTGATCACCATCATTACTGTAATCACCCGTTAAATCTGTTGCATTATAGCCAATCACTTCATTCATCATCGGCGCAATTTGATTTTCATATTTTGTTAAAATTTTACTGACATTCGGATCCGCTTCGTAATCGCTTTGCTTTACAAATACAACTTCCGCATCTTTTTTCACAATATCACCAGTCGTGCGATCAATTTCCACATCTACATCAGCAAAAGCTTTTCCATATTCGGAAGCTTGAACAATAAGCTTATTATCCACGACACCATCTACGACTTGGTGATTATGCGCAGCAAAGATAATATCCACGGCATCATTTATTTCTCTCGCTAGATCAGCAGCTTCTCCAGTTGCCCCATCGCCTGCTTGATCAGCTGGAATATGTGCTAATACGGCAATTGCTTCGACACCTTGCTGCTGTAATGCAGCTACTGCTTCATTGACAGCCGCCACTTCATCCGTAAATTGGATATCAGCAATTCCATCAGGCATGACCATACTAGCTGATGCTTGTGTGTTCACACCGATAAAACCGATTTTTTCACCATCCACTTCTTCCATATGAAATGGTGGTAAAATCGTCTCGCCACTCTCCTTATCCACACAATTTGCACAAAGCTGCGGGAAATTCATTCCATCATAGCCTTCTGTACCTTTCCCTTCTGGGTGTTCTCCACCATTTACCATGCGCATAAATTCTTTCGTACCTTCGTCAAACTCATGATTTCCAACTGTACCGACATCAAAGCCAATTTCTTCTAAAATTTCCACCGTTGGCTCATCTTGTAGTAGCCCTGAAACAGGTGAACTTCCACCAATCATGTCACCAGCATGTACCATGAACGTATTCGGATTATCCTGCTCTCTTTCCTTTAAAGCTGATGCCACAAAATCCATGCGCCCATACGTATCAAAAACACCGTCCCCATCAGGATCTAAATTGTATTGCTGATCAATTTTCCCATGTAAATCATTCATGCTTAAAAATTGTACAAGCAGATTATCTTCGGATGGATTTCCTGTAACAGATTGATACCCATAGGATTCTGCTTCTTCTGCACTTGAGAAAAATACGCGCTTTTCTACCGGCACGTCTGCCCAATCATTTGGCTCTACATATTCTTTTGTAGCTGAATTACCGACATAACGTAAAAAGCCTTTTTGATCATCATTTGCGCGGAAAGCAAACGGTAATTCCAATAATGGATTCGTTTCATCCCAAATACCTAATCTTTGATCTTTTGCTTCTTTCACCGCTTGTTGATATTTTGGATATGCTTTTTCATCAATTGGTGCAATAAAGTAAGAGACAGCATAGCCATCACGAACCATTTCCAAATTTACATTTTCCCCATCAGCAGTAATGACCTCTGCAAGGAGACGACCGTAATCATCTGTCGGTTGTTCTCCGACTTTGACGGTGATTTTATCCCCAGGTTGAATATAGGTTTGAACATGCTTCGTCGCTTCGTCACCATGATACTTTTGATTTTCGTTTATTTCCTGACGTTCTGGAGCTTTATTTTTTGCTGCATAGGTCTCTGGCGTATCCATATTAACAAACCGAACACGGTCACTACCGAAGACAGGATCAGCAATGCGGATCGTATCGCCATCCGTAATTTTTTCCACCGTTGTTTCATATTCTCCAGCTGCTGAAGGTGGCTCGGGCTGTTGCTGCGCTACTTGTACATCAGCTTGCTTCGTTGGAAGAATCTGATAATCGTTGTATTGACTAACAATTCCCGTAACATCATACCACTGTTTCTCAGCAACTTGACGAATATCTACCGCATTTTCCATGATTCGTAATAAAATAGCATTATAGTCTTGATCAATAAATGACACATTATAGCCGCCACCCGCTGGAGAGCTAGGAATGGAAGGAATATATCCATTGACACGTACGAGCTCGCCTTCATAAGACTCGGCTACCTCTTTATTTTGTAAATCTTCTAATGTGATTTGTTGAACGGCTGGCAAAGTTTGACCCTGTTCAAGTACTTCAATCGAAGCTGGAACAACTTCTTTTAGCCCCTTATAGGATGCTGTTGTTCCTATTACCTTCACACGATCTCCTTTTTGTACCTCAGGTAAGTCTCCTTGTTCAAAGTTAAACAAATTAACCCCAGCGGTTTCATCCTGCATGTATGTACTAAACTGGTTACCATTGCTCAATGCTTCGGAATTAGCTGTCACAATCCCTTCCACAACAACTTCTGAACCATTCGCTAACTGTCTCGCTTCCGCAATCGTGCTCACTTCTGGCTCTGGATCTGGGTCCGGATCAGGATCTGGGTCCGTTGGTTCACCTGGATCTTGTTCGCCTTCCCCGTCCATCGTATGGCTTCCTAAATAAGTAAATATATCTTTCCCATAATCCGTCCATTGGTCTATACGAAAAGTAGCAGTTGGTGACGACACATTAGCATTTCTGACGAACGTCTTGTCTTTAGCAAAATCAGAATCATCCCCTATTTCACCAAAAACATCGATGATTTCGCCATTCTTTTCCAACGCAATCGCGTCGTTTCCATTAAAGTTAACCACTGCTGATGTAAGATCCGTTACTTGTTGAACAGCAGCATCTGCATCTCTATGCGAGAGTACGAACACATCGCCATTTTTAAGTATCCCTTTTAAGGTTTCCGTATTTGTAGGTTCTGTTTTGCCATTACTGTACAAATTCAACTGATAGTTTGCTAGATTCATGTCAGCACCTGTACCATTATAAATTTCAATGGCTTTATTAAAAGAACGCCCTTCCACATACTCGGATATAAACAAATCTTCTGCTTCCACATCGCCTTTATCTGCTGCAATCGCAGTCGATGTTGGAACTAGATTTGAAAATATCAAAGCAATAATGAATACCATGTAACATAATTTCTTTCGTAATTGGTTCCCCATACATACCCTCCATTTTAGTAGATGATGATAACACATCCATACTATGACATAGAGGAAGCGAATATACTATAAAATTTTGCTTAATTTTTTGTAAATTTAACGAAATATAATGTAAAAAGCATTAGACAATATTCGTTCTGCTTGCTTTATTTATACAACGTAATAATAACACCGCCTACGTTATCCCCAGAAATCGTATAGTTATAACCTTTTGGTATCTTTACCTTTTTCGCTTTGGAAACTGCATAATAACGAATATTATACTCTTTTCCATCCACTGTCGCAGAAATTTGTTCCTTTTCTCTTAAGTAAGCTAAATATTCCTCTAAAACAAAGTTTTTATCTTGCATAATGACACTATGCGGTTTTCCGACATAACGTATATGCCATGGCTCATATTGGATGCCAGTAACGTCCGTTTTCGCTTGCGGATAGCGTAACACAAAACCATACTGCCATGCATTTTCCGCAATCCATTTTCCTTCTGCCGCTTCTGCCATCGTTCCTTCTGATGAACCTACATCCAGTGCTAAGCCTAGTTGATGTTCGCTGTAACCCCCTGGCAACGCATAATCTCTTCCCTTTTCTTGATACAATTTTGTTTGTTCTTCAAATGAACGATAGCCACTGCTAATTAAAAAATTATTTACGCCATCTTTTTTTGCGCCCTCTATCATTTCATTAAAATATGCAGTAATCTCTTTGGACAACGCTATATCTGTCGTAAGTAAACCATAATCACCTGTTATTTCTTGATTTTCATATAGGTTTTTAATGTCCGTTTTGGCACTCTCTTTTATCCCATACTCCTCGTTCACCAATAATAATTCTCCTTGATGAACATCTGCTACATCTATTTTTAACGGGTTTTCATCTTCTACTTCTATTGGATCATGGTAGATAACTGAACTATTATTTCTATCAAACCATAAAACAGCAAGAATAATAGCTATCATAATGATAAACAAAAACTTTGTGCTTTTCTTCATTTTAATTTCCTCCCTTGCTTTTTAAGCATAGAAAGGAAAACTTAAATATTTGTGAGGTTAAACCTTAAATTTTTCTTAAACTTATTTATAAATCATTTCACTGTTTCGGAAGGCGAACTTTAAATACTGTTCGGATGACGGTACTATCAACATCAATACTTCCGCCATGTTGTTCAACAATGTTTTTCGCAATAAATAATCCTAGCCCTGTACTATCAGCCTTGTAAGACCTTGCTTGATCTTGCTTAAAAAACATTTCAAAAAGATGTGGCAATACATCTTCAGGAATACGATCCCCGTAATTGGTAACGTGCACCATGATGTTTCTCTTATCTTCAAAAGCTACAACATCTATAAATTCGCCATCTGCGCCATAACGAATGGCATTTGTAAACAGATTTTCAAACACTCTGGCGAGTTTCTCACCATCTGCTGTCATCATTAAATTTGGTTGCATATCCAATCGTGTCTGCACGTGGTTCTTTTCAAACATTGGATAAAATTCTTCGTTCAACTGTTGAATTAGTCCGCTAAGATTAATTTTTGTTTTATTTAATTGTAGCATGCCATAATTCATCTTCGTTATATCGAATAACTCATTAATTAGCCCTTCCAAACGCTGTGATTTCTTAAAAGCAATGGACAAATAATGCCTTTTTTGTGCATCTGTTACATGCTCATCCGTGAGCACCAAATCCAAATACCCAAGAACAGATGTTAACGGCGTGCGTAAATCATGAGCTAAATTGACAACTAACTGATCCTTACTACTTTCAGCAAAATCACCTCGTTCAACAGCTTCCTGCAACTTTTTAGTTGCAGCATTAATGTCTGTAGCAATTTGATGAAATTCATCATTCGTGTTTATTTGTACATGGTGAGTAAAATTACCGTTCGCAAGTTCATGAATTCCATGGGATATTTCTTTAAAATAAAGCGAATACCGCTTCGTTAGCAAAAAGAAAAACATAATCGAAAGCGGGATAAATAACAAAAGAAAAAAATTAAAGTCACCTATTGTCCTTATTACACTACGAATACTTGCTAATGGATCGCCTACAAATACGTAGTTGTGATAGTAAAAACGCGCTCCTAGAAAGAGAAGCAATGTTGTTAGACCTGCAAACAACATACTTATTCCAACCAACAAGACCATCTTAAAGCGGAAGTTTTTCATCTTTTTATCCATGAAAGCTGTACCCCACTCCCCAGACGGTTTTAATCCGCTTATCCTTACGCTCGTCTTCCTTCAGCTTTTTTCTTAACGTTCGTATGTGTACCATGACCGTATTTGCGCCTTCAAAGTACAAATCATCCCATACTTGTTGAAAGATCATTTCCACATCAAATACTTTTTTTGGATGGCTAGCCAGTAGAAATAAAATATCGAATTCTTTCCGAGTTAAGTCAACTTCTTTGTCGTACAAAGTTACCATTCGCTTATCTTTATCGATACATAGCTCACCGTATTCTAAGACGTTGTTTCTTTCTTCTTTTGCGCCATTCAACACGGTATATCGCCTTAATTGCGCCTTTACTCGAGCAACTAATTCCATTGGTGTAAATGGTTTTGTCATATAATCATCTGCACCAATAACAAGCCCCTTCACTTTATCAAAATCAGACGTTTTTGCGCTGACAAAAATAATCGGCATTTGGTAACTCTCTCGTATCTTTTGCGTTACTTCATATCCATTCATATTCGGCATCATGATATCTAAAATCACTAAGTGAATAACCTGTTTTTGTATCATATGTATGGCTTCAACACCATCTGCTACCGTAATCACATTATATCCTTCTTTTTTCAAATGAATAGAAATTAAATCAGCTATTTCCTTCTCATCATCTGCAACTAGTATCGTTGTTTGTGACATCTTCTTCACTCCAATAGTTTATCTCTGTATGATCATACAATACTGGTAATTAGATGTAAATCTTTGAAGAATCGGGAGGCTCATGGTGTTAGCTTGGAGATAACAGTTGATCATACCTTTCATGTTAAACAAGATACCGTATAACAAAGGTGCAAGCACCCGGTTAGCAACGTAGCAAGTGCAACAAATTAACTAAAGTTTTAAGAAGAACGAACCGAATGACCTATCGTAGGGCGATTCGTGAAGTCGCCTAGTTGCTGGGCGCTGGAGCCGGACGGGGCCCATTCAGTTATTTGGTTACGCCATAGCATCACATTTGTTTTCAGCTATTTCCAGATTAAATTTCTTCAGTCGCTGTTTTAACGCTCTGTAGAATGCCTGAGCATCCTGTTGATATTGGAAGCAGCACACAAAACCATCTGCATATCTAACCATGTAAGCCTGCATAGTTATCTCAATTTTTAATGTTCTCTGGATAAGATTCATCGCGAATTTCTGGATACTCTTTTCTCCCCACTAATATAAAAAGATTACTTCCAAAAACTTAAAAAACAAACAATATTCGAACATTTTAAATCTTATTTATTGATTTCCGATATATCATAACTATCCAAAACATATTTTTCTTGAAACCCAACGGATTTGTATAAACTTATTGCTGCTGTATTCTTACATGAAACGCATATAGTTATTTCATCTATACTAGGATATGAGAAAAGTTTCTTCAAAGCATCTATTATGAGTGTTTTCCCAACCCCTTGACCTCTAAATTCCGGAGATACAGCAATGTACTCAATATTCCCTTCTTTATGCTCTGGAGTTGCTTCTATATACACATAACCTTTAATATCAGATTCATTTCCTTTTATAACCAATAGGTTATTGTTGCTATTTCAGCCTATTTAATATAGAATCTGAATTGAAGTATGTCTTTGGAAAGATCTCATCATGCAAATTAACGAATGAATCATAGTATTCTTTTTCTATTTTCTTTGAAGTTGTAATGATTTCTTCGCTAAATATACTTCTTTTAATATTAAGAACCAAATCTGTTCCAGAGTAATGAGCTTTATTTTGCATTGCAATTTTTTTCGCAAACAAGTTATTTTTGTTAATAAAAAACGAACAGGAGTTTATCTCTTGAGGTATTTTAAGAAGAAGTTTGTTCCATAATTCTTGACCAACTTCCAAATTCTCATCGGTGACAAATGGCCCCCATATATCAGCTTCACCTCCGGCTAAATCAGCATCCATTCCAATCGCACCAACTATATTTTTTTGATCATATGCAACTAAAAAAGAATCTTCTAATTTTAAGTCAGAGAAATCATTCATTAAAGTATCATATATTTCTTTATTTTTTTCTCCACAAAATCCAATGTGACTTCTACTTTTTCTATTCATTTTTTCGAGATAAATAGAGACTTCTTTTATATCTTTTGGTGGAATGATTTTAATTTTCATAATAATCTCCCTTTAATAGTGTCCAAATAATCCTTTTTGTTTTGCATTTTTTTCACATTTTTTAAACAAATATAATCCTATCATTAAATAAATAGCAGAATTGAGTATCAAAAAAATCAAATCACTTAATGGAATATCTATAATTGAAACATTAGAGATTCCTATATCTCTTATTAATTGTAAACCAAACATAAAAGGTACATATTTTAGAAAAGGTGCTATGGTAATAGGTATGAAAGTCATGGCCATAATAACAAATTGAAAAAGCTGTAATATATGGTCTACTTGTTTGAATACTAAAGTTATTCCTGCTATTCCTGCTATAACAAAGCCAATACCCATTACACCTATTAAGGTAATTATAGTTATTGGTACAATAGATAATAAATCAAGATTTAACCATTGATTTGAGGTGATCGTTGCAGCAAAAAGCAAAATTGTTATAGTAACTATTTTTATAATAATTGTCGATAGGATTCTAAAAAAATCGTTAGCCAAAACGGAAAGGGAGTTATGTATAACTGTTCTAAAGTACCTTGACTAGCTTCATTAGATATGTCCCATCCTAATCCTTGTGTAACCGTTAATATTATAAACCAAAAAATATAGTTTAGTATAACCATTTGTATATTATAATCAATACTTTCTGGGCTACCTACAAGAGTTATACCAAAGAAAAACCCTATAAATACTAAATAAAAAATCACAACTTCACTTACGCAACAACTCCTGTGTGGACACCTGCTCTCCTCGTAAAACGGCTAGATCATACGCTCGTTTCGCTCGTACATAATCGGGCACAGCTACTAATTGCTCTTTCTTGTATTTCTTCGGTGGCTCACTTGGAAAATTGGCTAATCGTTCTTTTATGAAAGATTCACCGTAATAATCCATTGCCGTCATCAACCACTCACGCTGAACTAGAGATTTATCCGATAGATCTAAACTTGGCATCCGTAAATGAATACGCTCGTCATAATAAGCTCCAAATAAACGCAACGCCAGCTGCAATCTTTTAATTTCCTTCAACATACTTTCAAAGTTGTCTTTTTCAGCAGGAAATAGACGGTCCATAGATGCTTTCTTCTGAAGCGATACCCTCTGCTGTTGCTAAAAGGTTGCCGCTCGCGTTTGCACAGCTTATAAGCGCTCCTGTGCTTCGATAACAGTTGGAATCGGTTGTTTTAAAATCGACTGGACTTGTTCCACCACTTCTTCCTCACGCGCCTGTAACAATGTTTCCTTAATTTCCAACTCATTTAAAGTTCGACCCAGGCGAGCCGTTTCATTGACTAGCTCTCGCTTCTCATAAGACGTCCACTGACTCGTATCTAGGGTTGGATAATACTTCACAGTCAATCGGTCTGCCTCCGATTAAAAAGCTCCTCAGCAAGTTGGAAAGCTTCCTCTTGCGCCTGATATCCTTTATAACTTGACTCATTGAATAATCCGAGATCTACTTGGGCCTGCAGCTTAACATCCCATAAATAAAGCATCCTTCTTTTATCAGCCAATGACTCCGGCTTCACATACATTTTTAACACTTTTGATAGTTGGCAAAGTTCCTTTTTTTCCGCTGGAGATAACGCCTGTAAAATCAGCTGATGATTTTCTAGATTCGTCAGCTTCTCATCAACTTCAAGTAAAGAAACAACTTTATCATTACGTGCTTTCACTTGCCGATTTATTTCCACACGATCTGAAGAACGCCCCTCTTGTTCCAAACCTAACGCTGCATGGGACTTCTCTGTAATTTCAACAGCAACACCCGCAAGTGCCAAATGCTGATTCGCATAGAGTGCCCATGCCTGACGCCACTCCTGTATTTTCTCTCTTTTATTCCAGTCATTCATATCAATTTTCCGAGATTTCTTGGCGCCACTCGCAGTATACAAAGACTCTCCATCTTCATCTAAGATATATTCTTTTTTCAACTTGGCTCCCCAGCTGCCATCTTCTAAAAACGGACGCATCGTTAACATCACATGCGCATGAGGATTCTTATCATCATCCCAATGAATTGCGATATCTGCTACCATCCCTTCATTCCACCGCAATCTTCTGTTGCTATAACTGCCGATACACTTACTAGCATCACCTATACGTGTACGGGGCCAGATCCGACCGCTTTCTGTACGGGATCTTTCGAAGCGAGCCTGTATTATTGTGTAGATTGTTAGATAAGGAGAAAAGAACACTCTGTTGAACAAAAGCGCAGGGGGCCCGTTTAACAAAGTAGCGACCGGAACGCATCAACTGAAGTTTTAGGAATTATGCCATTAAAACAGGGGTTACCGACGCACCCAGGCTAGGCCGTTTTTAGTGGATCTTCCTATTTCACACGAACCGATGATGACTTAGCTTAGGGCGACTCCGTAAAGTCGCCTAGTTGCTGCACTTAAGCCGGACGGGCTATTCCGTTACATCGATATCCCAAAGGGAATAAATTTTAAACTTCCTTTACATACTTTTCATTTTAGGGTCTAACGCATCGCGTAACCCATCACCGATAAGGTTAAAGCCTAACACTACCAACATAATGGAAACACCGGGAAAAATTAATGTCCAAGGTGCAAGTTGAATGAAATCCCGCGACCCTGCCAACATTGCTCCCCATTCCGGAGTTGGTGGTTGCGCCCCTAATCCTAAGAATCCTAATGCCGCTGCGTCTAATATAGCTGTTCCAAACCCTAATGTAGCTTGTACAATAATTGGTGCAGCACTATTTGGTAAAATATGATGGAAAATAATGCGCCCACTCTTCATTCCTTGCGCTCTTGCAGCCATAATAAATTCCTCTTCTCGCAAACTAATTACTTTTGATCGAACAATTCTACCGAAAATGGGGATGTTAATAATGGCAATAGCAATTAAGGCCTTTTGCAAAGAAGCTCCTAAAATAGCCACGATGGCAATTGCTAATAAAATACTAGGGAAGGCTAGTAATATATCAAATACGCGCGAAATAATTGTATCGACCCACCGTCCAAAATAGCCGGCGACCATACCTAATAACGTTCCAAACACAAGCGCTCCTGTAACAGCAAAAAAACCCACCTGTAACGAAACCCGAGCACCATAAGCAATCCGGGTGAATATATCTCTTCCAACATCATCCGTACCAAACCAATGCTCTTTTGACGGAGGTTGCAGACGGTTGCCCAATGCTTGTTCTTCATAAGAATACGATGTCAATAACGGCGCTACTAGCCCAAATAAAATAAAAAATAGTATAATGGAAAAACCAACCATCGCAAAACGATTCTTTCTCAATTGCTTCATTGTATCTTTCCACGGGGACGTTTCTTCCATATCATCAGCTTCGAATTGCGGAGAAAGTGTAACAGGGTTGGTTAACGGTAGCTGATCTTGCTTTTTATCACTTTCTGGACCCATTCCATCACCCCCTAATATTTGACTCTCGGGTCAATGAACGTGTATAAAATGTCGACAATTAAATTAATAATGACAAAGAGGAAGGCAATGACTAAAATGCCCGATTGAATGACGGGATAATCACGATAATTGATTGCTTCGTATACATACCTGCCAATTCCTGGCCAACTGAAGATTGTCTCCGTTAATATAGCTCCCCCCAAAAGGACGCCTGTTTGTAAACCAATAACTGTCAGGACGGGGATTGTAGCATTTTTTAAAGCGTGTTTATAAATAACAAGGAACTGCCCTGATCCTTTAGCACGGACTGTACGAATATAATCAGATTGCATCACTTCCAACATACTAGAGCGGGTCATCCTCGCAATAATTGCCATTGGAATCGTTCCTAATGCAATGCTCGGTAGTACGAGATGCTTTAGGATCGTTAATGCCCTTGAAAAGTCTAAATGAATCAGGGCATCAAGTACGTAAAAATGCGTAATGGCTGCAATTGGATCTCTGCTATCTTCTCGCCCATAGGCAGGGAACCACCCAAGTTCTTGGGCAAACACCCATTGCTCCATCAGCGCTAACCAGAATACAGGGATGGAGACACCGACAAGCGCAAAAAGCATCGCTAATAAGTCAAACCACGAATTTTGCTTCCACGCACTAATAATTCCTGCGTTCACACCAATACATACAGCAAATAACATGGCAAAGAAAGTTAGTTCAAATGTCGCTGCAATATGCGGCCAAATTTCTTCCGTAATTGCAGCTTTCGATCGTAAAGACGTTCCTAAATCACCTTTCAGTAAATCGGTAACATAAATTCCATACTGAGTTAGATATGGTTCATTTAAACCCATATTTTCTTCTAAATTCTCTACAGCTTCTTGTGTAGCTGCTTCCCCTAAAATTGTTTGCGCTGGATTACCAGGTATTAAATGTACAATGGAAAACGTTATAACTGTCATTCCAAGTAATACTGGAATGACATGCAGTAAACGGCGCATGATATATGCAGTCACCTTTTCACCTCCATTCCAATCTATGTTGGTACCAATAGAAAAACTGAACTTTTTCTATAAAGGGAATCTTTTAGATCATGTAGCCGTTCTTTTTCTCCAGTGCAGATATCGGAATTGATGTACCGCTATCTCTCTCTTCACTTTTTGTTGTCCTAGATTTTAAAGGGAGAGTGTGTTGCGGTACACCTTATTTTTAATAAACACCATCGTTTTGCTTCATAATTCACCTCAACGTTTCATCATTTCTATAGTGAAAAATCATGTATCCATACCTTATCGACTGTTCAAAAAGCAATCTGATTGCTTCTTTTTCACCAAGTGCGAAAACAACCTCTTCTATGATTCCTATACAAACTGTTCTTTAAGAACCTTCTATAGTTTAAAAATTCGGAAAAATGACTGGATTTTATGTTTATCAAGCTTAGATTGTTTCAATTTCTATCCATGAGCTCATCATTTAGCAAACCAACGTAACCTTTTAGTCATGCTCTTTGATACTTACACTCCTTTATTCCGTTGCTATTTCCACTTCTTCTAGCGGGTCACTTGTAGATGGATGTGGTATAAAGTTTTTCACTTTATTTTTAGCGGCAACTAGCGGTGTTGAGTGAACAATATTTACCCCTGGAACTTCTTCATGAAGAATGGTTTGCACTTGTTTATACAATGCTGCCCGCTTATCTTGATCGATTTCTGCACCAGCTTGATCAATTAATTTATCCACTTCATCATTTTGAAAGAAAGAACGATTTTCTCCGCCGATGCTATCTCCATGTAGCAAACTGTCAAAGAAATAATCTGGATCACCATTTGAGCCTGACCAACCAAGCAAATATAAATCCTGCTCCCCTTTACCTGTTTTTTCTAAATATGGAGCCCATTCTTCACGGACAATATTTGTTGTAATACCAATCTCTTGTAAATTGCTTTGGACTATTTCAGCAACTGTTTCAGGATCTGGCATGTATGGTCGCGATACAGGCATCACCCATAAGTCCATTTCAAATCCATCCCCATAGCCTGCTTCAGCTAATAATTCCTTCGCTTGCTCTACATCATGCGCGTAAGGCTCTAATTCATCATTATACCCCAAATAATTTGGTGGAATTAGATTCGCTGCTGTCGTTGCATAACCTGCATAAAGCGCCTCGACAATCGCATCTGTATCTACCGCATAATTGATCGCTTGGCGAACTAATTTGTCATTTAACGGCTCTTTTTCTACATTCATCCCTAAAAAGCCAATGTTATTTTCACCCCGCACATATAAATCAAGCCCTTCTTCTGACTCAATACTAGCTGCATCATCTGGATTAATTCCATCAATAATATCCACTTCTCCAGAACGCAACGCGATTAACCTAGCTGAGTTTTCTGGAATAACTTCAAAAATAATTTGATCTAATTTGGGTAATCCTTCTTTATGGTAATTAGCATTTTTCTCTAGCACGATCTGATCATTCTTACTCCAGCTAACAAATTTGAACGGGCCTGTCCCTACAGGATTTTCATTAATAGTAGAACCATATTTTTCTAAAGCAGTTGGTGAAGTCATTGCAAAATAGGACATAGCCATATTTTGTAAAAAAGGTCCTTGAGGTGCGTTTAAAACAAATTCCACTTCATAATCATTCATTATATTTATTTCTTTAATATTATGTGCGTCATCCCCTTTATACCCGCCAAACATACTGCCATACAATGGATAAGCGTATCCCTCATCCGCAAATGCATACGTATGTTCAGGGTCGGCCCAACGTTCGAAATTCACCTTTACAGCTTCCGCATTAAATGGTGTGCCATCATGGAAAGTAACGCCTTCTTCTAGAAAAAATGTGTACCGTAAACCATCATCAGATACTTCCCAGTCATGCGCTAAGCCTGGAACTACCTCAAACGATTCTTTATCATAATCGAGTAAACTTTCATAAATATTCTCTGTAACACGCAAGGATTCCCCATCAGAAACACTCGCAAAATCTAAACTAACTGAATCACCACCACGGCCAAATACTAATACCTGCTCTTCGTTAGCCGTTGCCTCTTTTTCGCCCTTAGTACCCTCTTCACTTGCACCACCACTTTCCTCCTCTGCTTTGTCCGTTTTTGCTCCACCATCACCACTACACGCTGCTAGAAATAACATACATAGCAGCATGAAAATAAACCAAATCGCGCATTTCCCCTTCATTTTTCTTCCCCCTTAAAATTTTTTAGTTAGAAAGACTTGTTTTGTCGCCAAGTCTTATGGGCGAAAGCTGTAATGTTATACGATAAACCTTTAAAATTTTATGCTTTCCTATCGTGTAAACGAACACGAAGTTCTACATTTTACCCTCACACATTTAATGAGCACTCCATATGCACTAGTAAGTTTTTTCATGCTCGCTAACCATTTTCAATCGTGCACATCCCTTTACACAACATGCTTTCACGTGTATAAATGACAAGCAATAAAATGATTCGCTTCCATCTCTTGGAAAGCAGGTTTAGCTGTTTTACAAATATCCATTGCTTGCGGGCATCGTGTATGAAAGACACAACCTGGTGGGGGGTTTGCAGGGCTAGGTACATCCCCTTTTAAAATAATTCGTTCTCGAATGCCATCTGGATCTGGGGTCGGTACAGCTGATAATAATGCTTGGGTGTATGGGTGCTGTGGATTTTCATACAATGTATCCTTGTCCGCTAATTCCATCATTCGTCCCAAGTACATGACCCCTACACGATCACTAATATACTTTACAACACTTAAGTCATGCGCAATAAACAAATAAGTCAATTGAAATTCTTCACGTAATTTTTGCATTAAATTCAAAATTTGCGCCTGAACAGATACATCCAATGCAGAAACAGCCTCATCGCAAATAATTAATTTAGGATGATTTGCTAACGCTCTAGCAATACCAATTCGTTGCCGTTGTCCACCACTAAATTGATGTGGGTATCTGGAAGCATGGTAGCTATTTAAACCGACTATTTCTAACAGTTCTTTCACACGCTGTTTACGTGCTGTTTTGGCTGTCACCCCATGAACAAGTAGCGGTTCTGCAATGATTTTTTCAACCGTATGTCTTGGATTTAACGAAGCGTAAGGATCTTGAAAAATAATTTGCATATCTTTGCGGAGCTTTCGCAACTCTTTTGCTTCAAGATCCTTTATCCTTTTTCCAGCAAACATCACTTCCCCACTCGAAGGCTCCAATAATCGTAAAATGGCTTTTCCAGTTGTTGATTTTCCGCATCCTGACTCTCCAACAATACCAAGTATCTCTCCTTCTCTTACACTGAATGAGACATCATCGACAGCTTTGATAACACGCTTTTTCCTTCCAAATACCCCGCCTTTAACTGCGAAATGTTTCTGTAATCCTTTCACTTCTAACAATGGTTGGACCACTTTCTCCTCTACCTCCTTCCTGCTTGCTTTAATGGGAGCAATCATGCTTCCTTTTCATGTAAAAAGCATCTACTTGTGCGGTTATTTTCTAGTTCATATAATGGAGGGTTTGCTTGAAAACATGGTGCAAATGCCCATTCACAACGAGGTGCAAAACGACAACCTATCTTTTCCTTCTGTGGCTTAGGAACCGTACCTGGAATAGAATATAATTGTTGTTCTGTTTTCTTCACATTTGGTAATGAACGAATTAATCCTTTTGTATAGGGGTGGTTAGGATATTTTAATATTTCTCTCGTCGTCCCTTCTTCGATGATTTGCCCAGCATACATCACTGCGACGCGATCACAAATCTCTGCAACGACACCTAAATCATGTGTGATGAACAGAATAGCTGTCTGCTTTTCTTGATTTAACTGTCGCATTAAATCGAGTATTTGTGCCTGTATCGTTACATCAAGTGCTGTTGTTGGTTCATCCGCTATTAACAAATCTGGTTCGCAAGCCATCGCCATTGCAATCATGACCCGCTGTCGCATTCCACCTGATAATTGATGCGGATAACTAGCGACAATAGCATTTGCCCTAGGAATTCCAACAAGTTCTAATAATGTAATCGCTTTGTTACGCGCTTCTTTTTTGCTTGTTTTTTCGTGTAGTCGAATCGCTTCTATCATTTGATTACCAATGGTAAATAAAGGATCTAAAGATGTCATTGGTTCCTGAAAAATCATAGCAATTTCATTTCCCCGTATCTGTTTCATTCTTTTAGGAGAAGCTGATACGATATTTTCCCCTTTAAAATAAATGTCACCACTTACAATTTTGCCAGGCGGGCTAGGTATTAATTGCATGATGGATAAGGATGTGACGCTTTTTCCACAGCCCGATTCTCCAACAATACCAACGACCTCTCCTTTACATACAGATAAACGAACCCCATTCACAGCGGGAACCTCCCCTTTTTCCGTAAAAAAATGCGTATGGACATCTTTTAGTTCCAGTATGACTTCTTTGGACATTCTGATTTCACCTCGTTTCTTACAAATTTCCACCACTCTAAAGCACCTCAACTTTAGAAATAGATAGTTTCTTGCCATATATTTGCGGTGGATGTTGTCATGCCTTTACATTTTAAACTCGCAAATAGGTATCTTGTTAACAAACTAAAAATTCAGTCTATTGAAACAGTTTTTTCCCCGGTTCATTATCACCTGTAAGGAATATCTTGCATTTACTTATTTTGTAATAGATTTGTTCCCCCTCCTTTCACTTTCTGATTTATCCTTCTATAATCTCATGGAGTAGGTCACCACCTCTTCATGAAAGCGTTTCTAATATACCGATGAAAAACTAGGATTTTAGAACCATCTTGTAATGCTTATCATATTCATGTCCACATGAAATTATTAACCTTTCTTTTAAAAGTTTTGAATATGTTTTAACTTCATCTATAAAAGATGGACCGTAATTTTATAGAAAGTGGATTTGCAGGCCATTATTCAAAACAGGCAATTATTTTCCCTTTACAACTATCTCTAAACCACGCAAGTACAATTCAAGGTAATAAAGATGCGGAAAGGTACTAGCTTTTTCCATGACAAACATCTACCATTTTGTTAAGCTTGATGTGTTAGCGTTTAATATTTTAGTAGAATATTTTATAAGAACTACTAGGGGAGCCTATCATGGGCTGAGAAGAAGCAATAGCTTCTGACTCTTATTGACCTGATCTGGTTAAGACCAGCGGAGGGAAGTAGTAGAGATTCTCTTTCTATATTTCTTCTTCTAAGTCAGGTTCTGTCTG